>CAZXYP010000001.1:0-5176 GCA_964644955.1 uncultured Anaerolineales bacterium
GAATGAAATGATTCGGACGCAATTTCTGCAATTGGCGCCGCAAGCCGCGACCAAGACAGCGGTGATTTACAACGGGGTCGTGATGGAAAATTTTCGCGCCGACGCGGACACGGGGCGGGCAGTGAAACAATCCTTTGGTTGGACGGAAACTACGCGCGTGGTCGGGACGGTCAGCCGCCTGTCGCCGGAAAAAAATGTCGCGCTTTTTCTGACGGCTGCCGTAAACATTGCGCGTGAAATACCCGATGTGAAATTTTTGGTCGTCGGCGATGGTCCGGAGCGCGCTGCTTTGCAAGCGCGTTTTCAAAAGGAAAGCATTGTGTTTGCGGGGCAGCGCGCGGATGTGCCGCGTTTGCTCCAAGCGATGGATGTCTTTGTCTTATCCTCGGACGCGGAAGGTTTTCCGGTCGCGATTGTGGAAGCGATGGCAGCGGCGCGCGCGATCGTGGCGACGCATGTGGGGGGCGTGCGCGAAGCATTGGCAGATGGCGCGTGCGGGCGCGTCATTCCGCCGCGCGATGTCGAGGCATTGACGACTGCGATTTTGAAATTGCTGCGCGATGAAAACGAACGGCGCGCGTTGGGGGAACGCGCGCACGCCTACGCCGCGCAGCATTTCACGCGCGCGCAGCAAGCGCATGCAATGCAACGGGTGTTGGAGCGCGCGCGCGTTATTTCACAGTGAATGTAAAAAAATCACTCCAGGCGCCGCAGCCCGCGGCGTTGCACGCGCGGACGCGCCACATGTACAGCGTGTTGGGGTTGAGTTTCGGTGTCCTGTATTGCGTGCCGATAACATCCGCTTTGAACTTGTACGCGCCATTGGCATCACGGATTTGAACGCGATAGGACGTCGCATTTTTCAGACTGCGCCAGACCAAAACCGGACGCAGCTGCATTACGGTACTTTGATTCGGCGGCGACAGCAGACGGGGCGTTTTCGATGGCGGCAGGAGGCATGGCAGGGCGCCGTGCAAGATTACACTGCCCGCTTGCGGCGGCGGCAAGAAACTGTCATAGGAACCGACCGCCCAAACGTCGGTCGCCGAGACCACGCTGACGCCGTTCATATGGGTATTGCGATTGAATGCCGGAATCGTGATTTCGCGCCACTCGACGCCGTCAAAATGTTGACTCACGCCAAGCGAACCGTGCGCATACGCGCTGCCAAACGCATAAACGTCATCGGGCGCCGCGCCGTCGAGTGCGACAAAATTGCCAACGTACAAAGAGTCGCCCGGCGCAAAGGTTTGCCATGTCGCGCCGTTCCAATGCAAAAAGCCATGGATGTCGGGGCCGACAAACCAAACATCGTTCGCCGCAAACGTGACAAGGTCCTCAATGCCAATATCGTACTGCATACTCCACGCGCTGCCGTTCCAATGATAAATGCCCGCGCCTGCTGCCCAAAGATCATCCGGCGCAATGATTCCAATTGCGTTCAGTCCGACGCCGTTTCGCGGCGGAATGCCGATGGCGATTTGCATCCACGTATTGCCGTCCCAATGCAAAACGAGATTCTTGACGACATTGCTTTCGCGCCAAGTTCCGACCGCCCACACATTGTTCGCGCTCAAGCCGGTCACGTCGGTAAGCCAATGGTGTGTGTTGGGCAGAGGTTCCGGAAGCAAATTCCACGCGCTGCCGTCCCAATGCAGCAGCAGCGCGCGCGCTTCCGTATCCGAAAGTTGATTGCGTCCGACTGCCCACACGTCATCCGACGCGCTGCCATATACGGCAAGCAAAGAATTCGTGCCGGTTGACGCGTTGGGACTTGGGACGATGCTCCATGCCGAACCGTTCCAATGTTCGGTCAGGGTCGCGCCGTTCGCGCTGCCGACCGCCCAAACGTCAGTGGCGCTCAAGGCGTACACGTTATGCAAGATATCGTGCGCGCTCGCTTGCGGACCGTTTACTCGGCTCCAGGTGAGTTGACAGGAGGAAGCAGTCGCATACGAAAAGGGGAGGGGATTCCATGCGTTCCACAGGACGAGTGAAAGGCATGCCGCAAAGAATGTCACTGTACTGCGGCGCAAAAACATTTTCATCGTAACTCCAATCTACGAATCAATCTCTCTCTCGAAAAGAGTGTACGCCCGTTTTGGTATCGGGGTCAAGACAATATGGGAATTACGATATATGCGAAAAAGGTTTGAATCGTACGTCGCGCGGGCGCGCTATAATGATGGTGTATGCGTATCGCCGTGAACCTCTTGCCGTTTCGCGCGGAACTCGCGGGCGCGGGACGCTACACCAAAAATATCCTGCGCGAACTTTTGCGTCTCGATGCGTCGCGCCGGGCGCGGGACGAATATATTTTTTTTGGGACGCCCAACGCGGCGGCGCACTTTGAAGACGATGCCGCGAATGTGACGCGGGTCTTGGTAAATTTGCCCGAATCGCGCGCGGCGCGGATTGCGTACGAGCAGTGCGTGTTGCCGGCGCAATTGACGCGGCGCAACGCGGATGTATTGTTCACGCCATCGGTGGCGGTGCCAGTCGCGTGGCGCGGAAAACAGGTCACGGTGATTTATGATATGATTGCGGAACATGCGGACGTGACCAAATATGCGCGCGCGCGCAATGCGTACGTGCGTTCCATGTCGCGGTATGCCGCGCGCCGCGCGAACGCCGTCATTACCATTTCCGAAAATTCGCGCCGCGAAATCGCGTACTATGCGCGCGTGCCGCTTGAAAAAATTCACCTCGCTTATCCCGCCGTTGACCCGCTGGTTGCGCGCGTGACCAACGCGTCGGAATTGGAACGCGTGCGCGACGCCTACCGATTGCCCGAACAGTTTATTTTGTATCTTGGCACGCTCGAACCCGGCAAAAACTTGCTGCGTTTGATTCGCGCGTACGGCGAAATGAAACGCGCGCGTCCCGAACTGCCGCAGCATCTGGTCCTGGCGGGCGCGCACGGGTGGGGCGTACGCGAAATTGAAAATGAAATTCAGCGCAGTGACGCGACCGGTTTTCATCTGATTGGCTTTGTGGGCGAACGAGACCTTGCGGCGTTGTATTCGCTGGCGGACGTATTTGTGTATCCGTCGCTCTATGAAGGATTCGGAATGCCGCCGCTCGAAGCGATGGCGTGCGGCGCGCCTGTGATTGTGTCGAATGTGTCCGCGCTGCCCGAAGTGTTGGGCGTGTTGTGGCAAGGGCAGCGCGCGGGGATTGCGGTTGACCCGCGCGACGAATACGCGTTGGCGGAAGCGATGACGCGTGTGTTGACCGACGACGCGCTGGCGGGACAATTGCGCGCGGCAGGTTTGGAACGCGCGCGACAGTTTTCGTGGCAAGCGAGCGCGGAAATTGTTTGGCGCGCGCTGAACGTCGAAACGTTAGAACGTTAGTGCGTTGAATATGGTATTTGACCTTTCCATTATCTTGCTCGTCTGGCAGGACCGCGCGTTTTTGCCGGCATGTCTGGAAGCGCTTGCGCGCGCGCGTCAAGACCTGGCGTTGGAAATTATTTTGATTGAAAATGGCGTTGTCTTGGACGCGCAGGAATATGCGCTGCCGGATGTTGGCGGCGCATCCATTGCGCTGCCAAGAATTCATAATAATGAAAATCGCGGCGTCGCGCCTGCGCGCAATCAAGGACTGGAAGCCGCGCGCGGGCGTTACTTGATGCTGTTGGATGTGGACACGCTCGTTACCCAAGACGCATTGGTGAATTTGGTGCGCTTTATGGAGGCGAATCCGCGTGTCGGTTTGGCGGGACCGCGTTTGCAGGACGCGCAAGGAAATTTGCAATTGACCTGCCGCAAATTGCCGACGGTGTGGAGCAAGGCGCTGCGCCGCATTCCGCTGCGTTGGGCGCAAGAGGCGCTGGCGGATGAAATGCTCGCCACATACGACCATCGCGCACCGCGCGCGGTGGATTACGTCATTGGCGCGTGCCAAATCATTCGCCGCGCGGCATACGAGACGGTGGGCGCGCTCGATGCGCGTTTTTTTTACGGACCGGAAGATGTGGACTATTGTATGCGCATGTGGCAGCGCGATTGGCGTGTCGTGTATGTGCCGCAGGCGATCGTGACGCATACCGAACAGCGCGTCACACAGCGACGCATGTTTTCCAAATTGTCCTTGATTCATGCGCGCGATTTGACGCGCTTTTTTTGGAAACACCACTATCTGTTTACGCGTCCGCGCATACAGCGCGCGTTCGAGGTGGTTGATTCCGAAATTGTGTCCGCGCCGCGCGTTTGAATATTGTGCCTATGCAATCCCAAAATCGTTTGAAGGAAACGTATCCCGCGCTGCCCGGCGCGCGTGCGGCGCGTCGTTCATGGCAGCGTTCGCAAGTGCGCCGGCTGTTGATTCTGGGCGACCTTGTGTTGGTGAACCTTGCCGCGTTTGCGGCGTTGTGGTTGGGCGTGCAGCGTTCGGCGTGGTGGTTGGCAGTTGCGTCGTGGGACGCGTTTCTGGCGTGGTTTATTTTTTTGTCGGCGCTTTGGTTTGTGATGGCGCAAGTGTTGGATTTGTACGATTTGCGGATTGCGGGGCTCCCGCGCCGTGCAATCCGCGCTACGCTGATGGCGGTGCTTGGGACATTGGCGGTGTATGTGGTGATATATTTTATTGCCGCGCCGCAGACGCTGCCGCGGCATTTGATTGTTTTTTTTGCGGGGTTTGCGGCGGTGGGTTTGACGCTGTGGCGCGGCGGGTTCGCGTTGGCGGTTGGCGCGGGACCGTTGGCGCGGCGGGTGGTGATGGTCGGGGGGGGGGAGAGTGCGCGCGTGTCGGCGGACGCGCTGCGTGAGCACGCGCCGAATTATTATTGCATTGTCGCGCAGTTTGACCCATCCATCGCGCCGGACGCGGCGCGTCAAATTCCGCCGACGAATCTGGACGAAGTCCATGTGAGCGCGGCGGCGGATTTGGATGACGAGTGGTTGGCGCTGTTGGTGGCGTGGCGCGAACAGGGCGTCCAGGTTGTGAACATGGCGGCGGTCTATGAAGAATTGACGGGGCGAGTGCCGGTGGAACATGTCGGCAAAACGTGGAGCGTGCTGCTGCCGTTGGAACAGGATGCGACGCGCGGCGTGAATGGGTTTGTGAAACGGACGTGCGATGTGCTTTTTTCCGCGCTGGCGCTGCTCGTGCTTGCGCCGATTTTGCCGCTGCTGGCGTTGGCGGTGCGGCTCGATTCGCGCGGTGTGATTTT
>CAZXYP010000001.1:5186-53612 GCA_964644955.1 uncultured Anaerolineales bacterium
CGGCAAACGCGTGTCGGACAAAACGGACGCATTTTTGTATTGTACAAATTTCGCTCAATGATTGCGGACGCGGAAAAGCCGGGTGTGCCGCAGTGGGCGGAACGCGACGATCCACGCGTGACGCGTGTCGGCAAATTCTTGCGTCGTTTCAAATTGGACGAAGTGCCGCAGTTTTGGAATGTGCTGCGCGGCGAAATGGCGCTGGTGGGTCCGCGCCCCGAACGACCGGAAATCGTCGAAAATTTGCAGCGCGAGATTCCGTTTTATCGTTTGCGCCACGTGGTGCGTCCCGGCGTGACGGGCTGGGCGGCGATTCGTTTTCCCTACGGGCGTTCGGTGAATGACGCGCTGGTAAAGTTGCAGTACGATTTGTATTACATCAAACATCAATCCTTGTCGCTGGACGCGCTCATTTTGTTCAAGACATTGGGCGCAGTCCTGGCGCCGCCGCAAGCCGAATGATTTTTTTTGAGCGGTGGACGCGCGTGACGCAGCGGGTCGCCGCCTTTCAATTGGACCAGATTGTGAATACGCCGTGGTATGTCCCGGCGTTTTTTGCGTTGGGCGCATTTGTCTTTACATGGCTGCGTGTTGAATGGACGCTGCCGTTGATGATTGCGGCGACGGCGTTGGATCGTTACCGCTTTGACGTGGCGGGCGCGGGTTTGCGCGTGGAGCATTTTGTGTTTTTGGGAATTGTGCTCGCGTGGGTTTTGAAAATGCGTCCGTCCGCGAAACAATTTCATTTCACGCGCGCGGATCTTTTGCTGGTTCTCTTTTTGGGTGTGACGCTGTTGTCTTCGGTGTGGAATGCGCCGCTGGCGCGCGAGAGTTTGAAATTTTTTGGCTTGATGTGTTACGGCGTGGTCTTGTTTTGGTTCGTCCGCGCGGCTGGCGCGCACGCGCATGCCTTTACGCGCGCGGTATGGGCATTGATTGTGGTGGGGGTGAGCGCGTCCGCGTTCGGCATTTTTGCGTGGCTGGTGTTTCCGCTGGGTATTAATCTTGGCGTGCAGACGTATTCGTTGGGAACGTTTGAAACGTTTTCGGCGTACGGGATATTGTATGATTCCAATACGTTAGGCATGTTTGCGATGGCAGCGGCGCTGCTGCAAATGACGCTGCTGCTCGATGCGCGGTTTGCGCAGTGGCGCATTGCGTTGAGCGCGGGTGTTGTGGTAACGTTACTGGCGGTCGCATTGAGTTTGACGCGTACGGCGTGGCTTGGGTTGGCGGTCGGGTTGTTTTTGATTTTTGTATTCAGTCCGCGCCGGCGGTGGGTGTTGGTGTTTGGCGGCGCGGCGCTCGCATTGGTGGTCGGCGCGCTGTTGGTGAACAGTGTGTTGGCAGGGGGGGGGGGCGCGCTGGCGGATTTTAGCGTGACGCGGCTGCTCACCGCCAAATCTATTTTTTTTCGACTGGACGCGTACGCGCGCGCGTGGCAAGATTTTTTGGCAAATCCGTTGTTGGGCAATGGCGCGAATACGTTCGCGCAAAAATACACCGCGCCCTCGGGAACACGCGATTGGATTAGTAATGTGGTTTTGATGTCTCTGCACGATACGGGAATTGTGGGGATGGCGCTGCTGGGCGGCTGGCTGATTTGGCTCGGCGTTGCAACGTGGCGTGCATTGAAAATTTCGAGTCCGCGGCGCCCGTTTTTGTTGGCGTTGGCAATTGCGTATGCGGCGTTGTTGGTGTGTTATCAAGCGACGAGTGTTTTTTGGTTGGGCTGGAATTGGATCTATTTGGGCTTACTGGCGGCGGGACAGCTCGCGGTCACACATCAGGCGGAGTCGTATGAAAATTAAGCGTTGGCATGGGTTGGCGTTGTGGGCGCTGGTTACGCTGTGGGCGATTGGGCTGATTGGGGAGGCGCTGTATGCGGCGGTGACGATTGCGCTGTTCGGCGGCGCGGCATGCGGAGTTGTTCAGTGGTATGCCGGACGCGCCTTGGAAGCGCGGCGCGATGAGGAGGTGGTTTGACCTGAAACGTATTCTCAAGTAAAGTGGAGGCGCATACAGTACGTTGGGATGCGCCAAATTTTTATACGGCGCCAGTGCGCGAAGCAAGCGCGCAGAGGGTGTTCCGTGCGGCAGCGAATCAACGCTGCGGAGGAATAAAGTGGATAACAAGTTGTACGTCGGTAATCTTTCGTATCAAGTCACGGAGCAAGACCTGCGCGATCTGTTCAGTCAGGCGGGTGAGTTGCAAGACGTGATGTTGATTGTGGAACGTGAAACGCATCGCTCGAAAGGGTTTGGGTTTGTGGAATTTGTGAATGAAGCCGATGCCCAAAAAGCGATTGAAATGTTTCATGACCAAGAAGTGCAGGGGCGCCGTTTGACCGTAAACGTTGCCCGTCCGCGTGAAGAACGCGGTGGCGGCGGCGGCTATCGCGGCGGCGGCGGCGGCGGTGGCGGCTATGGCGGCGGTGGTCGCGGTGGCAGCGGCGGCAGTCGCGGCGGACGCGGCGGCAGTCGTGACCGGCGCGGCGGCGGTGGCGGCAGCCGACGGTATTGATTCCGACAAACGAAGCGAAAAGCTGCGATCGCAAGGTCGCAGATTTTTTTTGGTGTGACGCGTTTCCTGATTCTGCATTATACTTGCGCAGTCTCATGATTGAATTGAGGGAATGCGGTTTTACCTTTCCGCGAGGGCAAAATGTCTCTGCTTTGCAAGTGTTGGAAAACATCAATCTGACGATTGCGGCGCAGGAATGTGTCTGCTTGCTCGGACCGAGCGGCTGCGGCAAGACGACCTTGTTGAAATTGATTGCGGGCTTGCTGCTGCCGACATCTGGACAGGTTTGGATTGACGGCAAAGCCGTGACGGGACCGGGACACGACCGCGCGATGGTGTTTCAAAATTTTGCGCTGCTGCCGTGGGCAAACGTTTTGGATAATATCGCGTTTGGGTTGGAACTGCGCGGCGTGCCGAAAGCGGAACGCTTACGCGCGGCGCAAGCATTAGCGCAAGATGTGGGGCTCACGGGTTTCGAACGGCATTATCCAAAACAGCTTTCCGGCGGAATGCAGCAGCGTGTCGGGCTGGCGCGCGCGTTGGCGATTGAACCGAGAATCTTGTTGCTGGATGAACCGTTCAGCGCGTTGGATGCGCAGACGCGACGCTTGCTCCAAGAAGATTTTGCCGCCATGCAGCAGCGCGCGCCGCGCACAGTGGTCTTTGTGACGCACAGTATGGACGAAGCGGTGCGGCTGGGCGACCGTGTCGCGCTCCTGTCGCCGCGCCCGGGACGCATTCGGGAAATTATTGCCGTGCCGATTCCGCAGCCGCGCACAGTCGAATTGGAAAAGGACGCGCGGTATATCGAACTCAAAGAATACTTGTGGGAACAATTGCGCGCCATGCACGTCATGGGCGCGGAGGGGGAATGAGTAGGTTCGGGGAATTGCAGAGCGCGGCGCAATTTGGCGCGGGCTTGCAGCATTTTTTTCGCCAACGCTTGACGCTCGCGCAGGCGCAAGATATTGTGCGTGTACGGCTGGAACAACGCAGTGAAAATTTTTTGCGCTTGATGGAACGCGGCGTGTATGGTCATGCCGCGAGTCCGTACCGCGCGCTGCTGTTGGACGCAGGGTGTGAGTGGCAAGATTTGCGCCGGTATGTGAATGAAGCGGGTTTGGACACGACGCTGCGGCAATTGCGCGACACGGGCGTGTATGTGACATTTGAAGAATTCAAAGGGCGCGTGCCGCTGGTGCGGAACGGCAAGACGATTTCGCAAACTGCGCACGCGTTTGACAATCCGTTTCGCGCGCGGCATTTTGTGAGTGAGACCGGCGGTTCGACGGGCGCGGCGATACGCATCGCGCACGATTTGGCACATCAAGCCGCGATGGCGCCGCATCATTTGTTGGTGCGCGCGGCGCATGATGTTTTGCATTTGCCGTTCGCGATTTGGCGCGGCATTTTGCCGGACGGCAGTGGCATCAACAACATCTTGCATCCCGCGCCGTTCGGACAAATTCCTGAAAAATGGTTTTCGCAATTGAGTTGGCGCGCGGGGCACGCGACTCGGAAGCAAATGTTTTTTACCTATTGGTTTGTGCTGATGGGACGCGTCGCGGGCGCGCCGATTCCGCTCCCGCGTTATACCCCGTTGGAACGCGCCGCCGTGGTCGCGCAGTGGGTCCATGACGCGCTGCAGAAACGCGGCGGTGCATTGCTCGGTACGCAGGTGAGTCGCGCGCTGCGCGTCGCATTGGCGGCGCAAGACAGGAATTGGGATTTGTGCGGCGCGACATTCATGATTGCGGGTGAGCCGCCTACGCGCGCCAAAGTGGCAGCGATTCAACGCAGCGGCGCGCGCGTGTTTCCGACGTACGGCATGGCAGAAGTGGGACGCATTGCGATGGGCTGCGCGCACGCGGTTGATGTGAACGATACGCATGTGTTGTCCGACGCGTTTGCGTTGTTTACGCATCCCGTGCCGGTGCCGGGATTCGAGGTGACGGTACCCGCGTTTCACATCACTACGTTGTTGGATACGACACCCAAAATCATGTTGAATGTGGTCAGCGATGACTATGGAGTGATGCAAGACCGCGCGTGTGGTTGTTTGTTGGCGCAGTGCGGTTACGCGACGCACCTGCTCGAAATTCGCAGTGTCAACAAATTGACCGGCGAGGGGATTACGCTGGTCGGCAGTGAAATTGTAAATGTGTTGGAGCAGGTGCTGCCCGCGCGCTTTGGCGGTTCGTCGTTGGATTATCAATTGCAGGAACTGGAAGATGCGCAAGGATTCACGCGTTTGGCGCTGCGAATCAGTCCGCGCGTGCCCATCGCGGACGAGGCGCAAGTGATTTCGGTTTTGCTGAACACGTTGGCAGATTCATCGCCCGGTGGCAAAGCGATGAGCGCGACGCTCGCGCAAGCGGGAACGGTTACGGTTTTGCGCGCGGCACCGATTTGGACGGCGCGCGGAAAATTTATGCCGCTGCATCTCAAACCAAGTGTCACAGCCAGAAAGGAGCGACCGTGAAACCAGCCATACTTGTATTGTTATTTGCGTGTTTGACCGCTTGCGCGACGCCGGCGGCAACTCCCCTGCCCAAGACCGGAACGCTGCGCGTTGGTTTTTCCACCGAAGCGGATGTGGGCGACGTGCCTTCGTTGATGGCACAAGACCGCTTGCGCGCGGAAGGATACACCGTTGAAACGAATTTCTTTTCCGCGGCGGATGTACAGGTCGCCGCGTTGACGCAAGGCAGTGTGGATATTGGTAACGGCTCGACGCGCACGGCATGGAATGCAGTGGGCAAAGGCGCCGAGATTGCAACGATTGCGGAACAAGCCGCCGATGCGTGGTCTATTGTTGCGGTAAATGAAATCAAAACGTGTGCGGATTTGAACGGCAAGCGCGTCGGACTGACGAGTTCGAGTTCGTTGAATGCGGCGCTGTTGAAAGCGTACTTGAAAAATTGTCCGGGGACCGAACCGCAAATTCTAACGATTGCGAATTCCTCCGCGCGCGCGGCTGCATTGCTCGCGGGCGAATTGGATGCGACGCCGTTGGAATTGGCGGACTCGGCAGAGCTTGCCGAAAAAGCTCCGACGCGTTTTCACACGCTCGTCAATTTTGCGACCGAACTGCCGCAGCTCAAGACGACGGGCGTGCATGTGTCGCGCGCGTTCGCGCAGCAGCATCCGGAATTGGTGCGCGCGTATTTGAAAGCCTTGCTCCAAGTCCACCGCGACATTCGCTCGAATCCGCAAGTGCTGTCCGAGGCGATAGCGCGCTATCTCAACATGGATGCGGCAGCGGCGAAGCGTCTCGGCGAAGCATATCTCGCGCGCAATATCTTTGATGTGAACGGCGGCGTGACCCGCGATGGCATTGCCTACAGCGTGGATTTTTTCACGCAGACCGGGTCACTGCCGGAAGGTTTGAACGCCGACAAGGTTTCCGATTTGTCGTATCTGGAACAGGTCTTGCAGGAAATCGGACGCAAATAGCGATGGCATGACCACGCGGCTGCCGATTTTGATGTTTCACGCGCTCGACACGCGCGGCGATGTGTTGGCGTATGCGCCGGATACGTTCGCGCGCGTGTGTGCGATGCTGTTCGACGCGGGTTGGCGCGCGCTCGCGCCGGAGGATGTGGCGCGGCATGTCCGCGAACACATCCCGTTTCCGCCGAAACATTTTGCGCTGACGTTTGACGACGGGTATGCGTCCGTGTATCGCGTCGCGTTTCCGCTGCTGCAAAAATACGATTGGCGCGCCGCCATCTTTATTGCGCCCGGCGAAAATGCAAACGCGCGTGATGAAGCGTGTCTTGCTGGGTTGTATGGACGCGAAATGTTGCGCTGGCGCGAAATCCGCGAATTGCACGCGCACGGCATGACCATTGGCGCGCATACGCTGACGCATTGCGATTTGACGCGTGTGGACCCGGCGCAAGCGGCGCATGAAATTATTGAATCGGGGAAAATACTCTCACGCGTGTTGGACGCGCCGTGTTCTTTGTTTGCGTATCCCTACGGGCGCTATGACATGCGCACGCGCGCAACCGTCGCGGCGCAGTACGATGCGGCATTTTCGACGCAGTTGGGTTTGGCGAACGCAGAGAGCGATTGCTTTGCATTGGAACGCGTCGAAATGTACTATCTGCGCGCGGATTGGGCGGCAAGGGGACTCACCAAGAATTGGCTGCCGTACTATCTCGCGGCGCGAAATGTGCCGCGGCGTGTGCGGTACAAGTTTGGCGGATAAAAAAAGAGACGTTCTTGTGAACGCCTCTTTTTTGTTGGCTTTGCTCCGCTATCCAATTGACCTTCGATTCTGCACAATCCGAAACCGTCCGCTCACAAACGATGCATCGGTGAGTGTGGCATTGCCCGCGGGGTTCATGCCGCTGACGTGATAATCACTGAACGCGGCGGCGTAGGTGAGGGGCATCGGTCCGATCATGTTGATAGACAGATTCGCGCCTGCATCGGCGAACGCGTTTTGCGCGCGTGCAATAAATGATTCGTCGGTTGAATACACGTATGAATTAATCGCGCCGAATTGTTGGGCGTCGCCCGCCGCTTGCGCCAACGCTTGGGCTGCATCGTCGGCGGCGATGAAATGGATGACCGGACCGAACCATTCGCGCGCGTACAAGTCATTGTCGGAAATATCCAAGCCGAGAATCAGCGGCGTGCTTGTGCGCGCGTGCGGATATTCGGGATGCGCGTACGGCGCGGCATCGCGCAAAATTTTGCCGCGCGTTTGTCCCACGTGTCGCGCGCGGTCAACCAAATTCAAAATGTTGTCGCTCTGAATCGCGCCGAGAATGCCTGCCGCGCGCCCGGGGTCGGATAACATGCCGTTGATGGTTTCGACCAAAACGTTCGCGGTCTCGTCAAACGACAAAGTCGCATCCCCTGCGCGAAAATCGGTGCGCGGAATATACACATTTTGCGGACTGGTGCTCATTTGTTTGGAAAACAGACACAGCGCGGTGCCGAGCGTTTGCGCGAGTCCTTTCAAGTTGTCGGTGGATTCCAACACAACCGAATTCACGCCTGCGGTTTCGGTATAGACCAATTTGCCGCGCGCGTGCTGTTCAATCCATGCGCCGAACTGCGCGCTGCCGGTGAAATCCACGATTGCGGTATCGGGGCGCGCAATCAAATCTTGTGCCATTGGTTCGGCAACCGTGTCCGCGACGAGCGTGACGAGATTCGGGTCGAAACCCGCGTCGCTCAAAACCGCGCGCGCGATTTCAACCGCAAGCGCCATCGGCAAAATGGTCGCGGGGTGCGGTTTCACGACGACCGCGTTGCCCGTTGCCAAATTCGCCATCATTGCCGGATACGCGTTCCAGGTGGGAAAGGTCGCGCACGCAATCACGACGGCGATACCGCGCGGCATGAGGCGATAATTTTTTTGCAGTTTGATTTGCGCCGAACCAAACGCGCGTTCCCACGCGGCGCGCTCGACGACGTGCGACATTTCGCGCCACGCGTACGCAATCGCTTCCAGTCCGCGTTCCTGCGCGTTGGGTCCGCCGCCCGCGAATGCCATCGGAAAACTTTGCCCCGTCGTGTGCATGACGGCGTTTGCGCTCTCGAAACTGTTTTGGTTCCAGCGTTCGACAATTTCCATGCACACGCCGACGCGCGTGCGCGCACCGGCGTTGCGCCAGGCGGGGAGCGCCTCGTGCATTGCTTCGTACAACACATCCAAATCGCTTTTCGGATATGTGATGCCGAGCGGTTCTTGCGTGAACGGCGAAACCTCCAAACCCGTATGTCCAATCGTTCCCGGTTGGTCGAGTTCAAACGGTTTGTGGAGGCGCGCTTGAAACGCGGCGAGTCCTTTGTCCACCGCGTCCCCGTGAATTTTGCGCGAGGGCGAATCGGTAAAGGGACTCCACGCCGCGCGCGATTGAATCGCGTCAAGGGCGTGCTGTAAACGTTCATGGTGTTGGTCAAAATAATCGGTCATGACAGGTTTGAGGGACGGGCATTGAGGGATGAGTAAAAACACGCTCAACGCTCGTTCTTTGGTACTGAATCGCTTCGGAATGAAATGGTGTGCGTATTGCCGCGTCGAAATTTCTGCCCGCCTAACTTGAGGCGTTCCCTTCCTCCAGCCATTTCGCGCAATCGGGTGTAAGCACGCGCGTCACGGCTTGATGATATAACGTCAAATCACCCTGCCCCAAAACATTTTTCCATCTGCCGTTCGTGCCTTTGTAAAAAAATGTGTTGGCGCCGCCTTTGAACGAATCGGTCAAGCCGCCGTCTTTTTCCCGTTCGATTTCGGTGGCACGCATCGCATCCAACGTCACCCGCGCCGCAATCGTCTCCATCGAGTCGCGCGTAACGGCAATTTCCAAAAATTCGGCAATGCGCGCAATCTCGCCGCGCACGTCGCGCAGCAAATCCGCGAAATGCACCAACAAGATATTTTCCAACTCGCGAAAATTCCACCACGTTTGCGTGTGATGCAAATTGCCCCAAAACGGATAGCCCTCGCTTTCCCAGGGGAACCAGCCGCGCGTCATCCAGTTCTGAAAAAATTCGTGAATTGTCGCCGGGCAGTGCGGCAGGGGCGGACCGATGCGGCGCGGCGAGTTGTTCATTTCCCGATAGAACTGTTCGGTATAGTTCGAGTAATGATTCCACATGGACATGGCGACGTCGCGCGCATCGCGAGCGACGATAATGTATTTTACCTGTGGGAAGAATTTCAACCCATCCAACGCGAGATGCGATTTGATGACACGCCGCGCCGTTTGTTGTTCCAATTCTGCCAACACTTGTTCCAGCGGGCGGCGATTGCGTTCCAGCCACGGCGAAATATCATCGCGCGAGGGAACCTCGTGTCCATGATGCACCAATTGCACGACAATTTCTTGCATCCACGTCGTGCCGGATTTGTACGACGTGGAAATGACAATGTCATCCGCGCGCGGCTTGAACGCGTCCCAGCGCGTGCTGTCAATGTGATGATTTTGGTATGTGTGGGAAACAGTGGGAAAGGAATTGGACATGGAAAATGCCTGAGCGCTCAATCCGAGTTAACCTACCTTGCAATAATTCATAGAGCCGCCATCTTTTCGAGTGCGCGAAATTGTATCACACAACGCGGGACGCGTTCATTCCGCTTCCGCCGCGAGTTTTTCGGCGTCTATTTGGAAAATGGAAAGGTCGGCGTCAAAGTTGGTATAGCGCGGCTGCAGAATTTCGCGCGTGACGAGTTCTTGAACGTTTTGATTATAGCGCACGATCGGTCCGGTGCGCGCCCTAACCAAATCCGTGCGCGGATTGTTGAGCGCGGGCGCAATCACATACGTCACATGGTAAGTGCGCAGATATTGGATCAATGCCTGTGGAGTGTACGTGCCGCGCAGGGTTGGCACATAAACGCGTTCGGCGTACAAATAATCGGTCGCGGGTTCACTCGTCAAAATCAACGCGTCCGCGGGCGTGTGCGTCAGAATCCACGCGCTGTACACAGTGCGATTTTCGCGCGCCAAAAACCACGAACTGCTGTGAAAATTAACGGCAATGCTTGCCATGAGAATGCCGACAATGCCGAACACGGAAACAACGCGCACGCCGCGCGGCGCGAGGTCGCGCGGCAAAAAATGCGCGAGCCATTCCAACATGCCGTACAGCCCCAACAGCAACGCAAACGCCAACTGCGGCTGCACAGGATAAAACATGCGCGAACCGTCCCACGCCCAGATCATCAATACTACCAGATAGGGCGGGACGATAACGGCAAACGCGGTCAAGCCGCTGTGCCGGTACCAACGCCACCCGCCCCACAACAACAAAGCCAAAAGCCCGAGACTTAGATACTTGAGCGGTTCGAGTCGCGTCGCGCGCAAGAACTGCGAGACCTCATTTTCCATTTGCTGCGGAAGCCAATCGGTTGAATCCAAATGCATCAGCACATTGCGTCCGATACCGTACACGCGTTGGAGCAGGGGGGGGGGCGCATCGGCGGGAGTGGGTGGCGTTGTATCGGGTTGTGTCGGTACCTGTGCGGCGGGATTTTGACGATTCGTTCCGGAGAGAATTTCCACATATTCATTGGGAAAAAGGTCGGACGGTTCGACCGGCGTCAGGCCCACGACCAACGCGAGGACGAGACCGGCACTGAGCGCACTCTGGAACAAGGGATGCCATGCTGTTTTGCCAAGTTTATAAACGACGTAAACAAGCAGTGTTGCCACAATTATCCAGCCGATGGTGCGCGTGTACGCAAGCGCGATTGCCGCCGCGCCGAGCGCAAGCGCATTCCAACGACTTGATTTGGATATCATGCGTTCGGTCAGCAGGAAAACGACAAGGCACCATGTCAAAAAAACGGCTTCCGAAAAAAGAATGCGCGCAAATAAAATTGTGAGCGGCGAAAATGCCAACACTGCCACCAGCGCCACGCTCCACCAATACGAAAAGCGGCGTGTCAAACGCGTCCAGCCCCAAAAGAGCAGACTCAAGTTGGCAATCGAAGCGACAAGCGGCACAAGGCGCAGCAGCGGAGGTTGCATTGGGAATAATGCAACCAAAGGCGTGAGCAAGAGCGGAAAGCCAAAGGGCAGCGCGGATGCTTGAAAATCCGGCGGCACAAAAAATTTTCCGTACTGCGCGTGAAACAGCAGTGAACGCGGCAAGAGCGCGTACAACGCATCGTCGTATAAACTGCCGATGCTGTAACTGTCCCAATTGCGCAGCGCCAACACGACCATAGCGATTACACAGCCCGCCCACAATGCGATTTGAAGACGCGTGGGTGCGCGCGACGCCGATACGGAATCCGGATTCATTGCGTGGCATCATAAATCAGTCGCGGCGGCGGTCAAAATTCAAACTGCGTTATAATCTCCCTGTGTCAACCAATGAACCATTACGGCTCGGACTGATTGGGCTGGGGCAAGTTGTTACGCTGCGGCATCTGCCGGCTTTGAAAAAACTCGCGCAATATAAAATCATCGCGGCAGCTGACATTGACAGTGCGCGCGGGCAGCGCGTCGCGGCCCAATATGCCATTCCACGCGTGGTCTCTGACGCGCGCGCTGTGCTTGAAATGCCGGACGTGGAAGCGGTGGCGATTTGCACCCCGCCCGCGACCCATGCCGCGTTGCTCCGCGCGGCGTTGGATGCCGGCAAATATGTTTTTGTCGAGAAACCTTTGACGCTCGAGGTTGCGGATGCCGATACGCTGGAAAATCTGACCAACGCGGACACGCGTGTGTTGGTCGGTTTTAATTTGCGGCATCACGCCGAAATTCAACGCGCGCGCGCGTGGCTGCGCGCGGGACGCATCGGCAAAATCCGCGCAGTGCATACGACGCTGACGAATGTGCATGAACCTGCTGACCATGCGGAGTGGCGACGTGACCCGGCACACGGCGGCGACATGCTGTTTGAAATGGGCGTGCATCATTTTGACATTTGCCGGTATTTGTGCGACGCGGAAATTCTAGACCTTCGCGCGCACGAAGCGTTGGCGCAAAATCATGCGGCGGTTCTTTCCGTGCAAGCGCGCCTGAGCAGCGATATTTTGGCGACGTGTGTGATTGGCGAGGATTTGGTCGGACACAACAGTATCGAACTCTTGGGCGACCGCGGGCGCATGGTGATTTCGTGTTATCGGTTTGACGGCTTGTATGTGTATCCGCGCGGCGCGTTCGACGGCGGCATGGGTTTGCGTCTGCAGCACGCGCGCGAAATGTTGAGCGTTCTGCCGCGCGCGTTTTCCGAACAGCGGAATGGCGGCATGTACGTTTCAAGTTATCGCAGGGAATGGGAACATTTTTTTCAAGTCGTGCGTCATCACGCCGCGCCGCTGGCAGCCGTACGCGATGGCGCTGCCGCCACGCGCGCGGCGCGCGCGGCGCGCGCTTCTTTGCAATGACGGATTTAACACATCGCTCCCCTTCAAACGGAACGCCGGTCGCGCCCGTGTTGTCTGCGGTGGTGGTGATTCCGGATTGTTTCGAGACGGTTCGCCGCACAGTGCGCGCCTTGCAAGCGCAGACGATTGCGTCACACATGGAAATTGTGTTTGTTGTGCCGCAACGGGAGGTGGAGATTCCGGTAAGGGAATTGCGCGAATTTGCGAGCATCCAAACGGTTGTGGCGCCGTTGTATTCCGTCGGACGCAGTTTTGCGGCGGGCATTCGCGGCGCGCGCGCGCCGTTGATTGCCTTGACCGAAGACCATTCGTTTCCGGCGCCGCATTGGGCGGAACGTTTAGTCGCCGCCCAGAAAGATACATATGCGGTCGTCGCGCCGGCAGTGCGGAACGGCAATCCGAACAGCATTGTGAGCTGGGCAAATTTTCTGATTGATTACGGCGAATGGGCAAGCCCTGTGCCGTCCGGCACGCGCGAATTTTTGCCGGGACACAACAGCATGTATGTGGGCGCTGCGCTCGCGCCGTACATGGAACAGTTGGAAGAATGGTTTGAAGCGGAAATCGTTTTGCATTGGGACTTGAGACGACGCGGGGAGCGGTTGTGGTTGGAAAACAGCACGTACACGCGGCACTATAATTTTGCGATGTGGAAACCGTTTCTCCGTTCGCATTGGCAAGCCGGACGAATTTTTGCCGCCGAACGTGCGCGGGCGTGGCATGGGATGCGGCGCGCGGTGTATGCGTGCGCGGCGCCGCTGATTCCGTTGGTGCGTTTTGCGCGCGTGCGCCGCGCGACGCAGCGGATGCGTTTTGGTTTGGGCAACCGCATTCAAGTCTATGCCGCCATTGGCATTGGGTTGCTTGTGGATGGTTTCGGGCAAGGTGTCGGTTATGTGCGCGGCGCGGGCGATGTTGCCTCATTCAGTTCGCGGTACGAGTTTCATCGCTTTCGTTATATCAAGGAAGCGGACGCGCTGAATCAAGATGTTTGATTTCTCGGTTGTGGTTCCGACCTTTAATCGCGCGGACGCCCTGTGTGCGCTGCTGGAAGGAATCGCGCAATTGGATTATCCGCCGGAACGGGTCCAAGTGTTGGTGGTGAACGATGGCGGCGCGCCGTTGTCGCGAGAGGCGCAGCGCGCGTTTGAAGTGCGTTTGCAAGTGCGCTGGCTTGACCAAAAAAATCAGGGACCGGCGGTGGCGCGCAATTACGGCGCGCAGCATGCCGTTGGGACGTGGCTCGCTTTCATTGACGATGATTGTGTGCCGGAACGCGGTTGGCTGCGCGCGCTGGCAGAGGCATTGAATCCCGATGTTTTGGTGGGCGGCGCGGTGCTGAACGGTTGTCCGGCTGATGTGTACGCGACGGCGAGTCAATGTCTGTTTGATTTTTTGTACGAGTATTATCATCGCCCGGAAGGCGCGCACTCGCAAGCGCCCTTTTTTACCAGCAATAATCTGGCGTTGGCACGCGAATTATTTGGGCGGCACGATGGTTTTGACGCGCGGCTGCGTCTTGGCGAAGACCGCGAGTTTTGCGCGCGGCTCGGCGCAAAGGGCGTTGCCATGCGCTATACGGCGCGTGCGCGCGTCATGCATTATCGTCCGCTGCGCGCGCAAACGTTTTGGAAACAACACTGGCAGTATGGGATGGGGGCTTTTGAATATCATCGGCGCGTGCGCGTGTATCGCCGCGATACCATTTTGCCCGAACCACTGCGCTTTTATGCAAACATGCTGCGGTTTCCGTGGCGACAGGCGCGCGGCGCGCGTGCGCTGCATTTGATGGGGCTCGTCGCGATGGCGCAAATTGCCAATGTGTGCGGTTTTGGTTCTGCCGCGCTGCGTGCGCGGCGCGCGTGAATTTGAAATTGACATTCCGTTTCGCCTGCATACAATAACCGCATCTGTGGGTCGAACCTCACAGCTGCGGCGCCGGGTGGGCGCGTTGTGCAACATTGCCGTTGCGTCTCGGTTCGTACGTGTCGGACAGGCGAGTCTCATGAGCAAGTTGCATTTTTTGTTTTTACCCTCATCACTCCAAGCGTGCCAAGCAATGCCGTTTGGCGGCGCGGCGCGCGCGTGTCTGCAATTTTATTACGCGTAATTTTTCAGAGAGCCATGCTTTGCGGCTCTCTATTTTTTTCTCATGTCTCAATCTGCGATTCACTGTCTCGTCGTTTCACCCCGCGCGGAAACCAACGCGCGCGCGCTGGTCGCCGACGCGCACGCGCTCGGTTTGGAAAATATCGCGCAAATTGAAAAAAGTGACTTGTATTTTTTGCAAGGCGCGTTGACTGAAAACGAATTACAGCGTTTGGCGAACGAATTGCTCACCGACGCGGTGACGCAAAAATTTTCGTGGCGCAATGGGAATGAAGCACACGACGCGCAAGCCATTGAAGTCGCGTTTCGCCCCGGCGTCACCGATTCCGTCGCGCATGAAATTGTCCGCGCCGCGCGCGCGTTGGGAATTGAAAATGTGGAACAAGCCGCGACGGGTCAACGTTTCACCGTTCGGGGCAAAACAGAGCAGCTCCTCAGCAAAAACGAATTGCACACGCTCGCGCGGCATCTCCTCGCGAACGATGTGATTCAACATTACGCGCTCGGCGAAATCGAACCGACGTTTCCGCAAGACGCGCACGCGTCAGGCATTGTCGAAACGATTTCGCTTACGGAATTGTCCGATGCCGAATTGTTGCATCTTTCCAACGAACGCCGCGCCGCGCTCGATTTGAATGAAATGCGCGCGCTTCAAAATTACTATTGCTCCATCGGACGCGAAGCGACGGACGTTGAATTTGAAATGCTTGCGCAAACGTGGAGCGAACATTGTGTGCATAAAACGTTCAAGGCGAAAATCGAGGTTAGGGATTGGAGACTGGAGACTGGAGATTGGAGACTGGAGACTGGAGATTGGAGACTGGAGACTAGAGACTTGTCATTTCGAGCGGAGCGAGAAATCTCCAGTCCTTCGGCTCCGCTCAGGACAAGTCTCCAGTCTCCTGTTATTTTCATAGACGGAATTCTCAAGACATTCCTCCGTTCCGCGACGGAAAAAATCAACGCGCCGTTCGTGCGGTCCGCGTTTGTGGACAATGCGGGCATCATTGATTTTGACGACGAGTTTGAAATTTCGTTCAAAGTGGAAACGCACAATCATCCGTCTGCGATTGAACCGTTCGGCGGCGCGAATACGGGCGTCGGCGGCGTGATACGCGATGTGTTGGGCGTGAGCGCGAAACCGATTGCGGCGACGGATGTGTTGTGTTTTGGTCCGCAAGATTTGGATCCCAAAAATTTGCCCGAAGGGGTATTGCATCCGCGCGTGATTCGTTCGGGCGTTGTCGCGGGCGTTCAAGATTACGGCAACAAAATTGGCATTCCAACAGTGAGCGGCGCGATTTATTATGACGAAGGTTACACCGCGAATCCGCTTGTGTTTTGCGGCTGTGTGGGAATTGCGCCGAAAAATAAACATCCGCGCGCACCGCAGCCGAATGACCGCGTAATTGTGTTGGGCGGACGCACGGGACGCGATGGTTTGCGCGGCGCGACATTTTCGTCCATGACGATGGACGCGCAAACGGGCGAGGTGGCGGGCGCGTCGGTGCAAATCGGCGACCCGATAACGGAAAAGGGTTTGATTGAAGTGATTACGCGCGCGCGCGATGAAAATTTGTATCACGCGATTACGGATTGCGGCGCGGGCGGACTTTCGTCGGCGGTTGGCGAAATGGCGAGCGACACGGGCGCGGACGTGGAATTACAAAATGTGCGTTTGAAATATCCGGGACTCGCGCCATGGGAAATTTGGCTTTCTGAAGCGCAAGAGCGCATGGTGCTTGCCGTTCCCGAATAAAATGTCGCGGCGTTACAAAAATTGTGTGACACGTACGAGGTGGAACTCACCGACATTGGCGCGTTCAATGACAGCGGACACATTCTTGTGAAATACGCGAATCGAATCGTTTTGGATTTGGAAAATCGTTTTTTGCATCACGGAATTCCGCAGCGCGAGTTGAAAGCGGTTATCAGTGAACAGTCATCAGTCGTCAGTAATCAGTCTCCAGTCTCCAATCTCCAGTCTCCAGCCTCCAATCTCCCGTCTCCAATCTCCAATCTCAATCAACACTTGCTCGCGTTGCTTTCGCATCCCAACATCGCATCGAAAGCGGACGTGATTCGCATTTATGACCATGAGGTTCAAGGCGGAACTGTTGTCAAGCCATTGACGGGCGTGATGAAGGATGCGCCTTCGGACGCGGTGGTTTTGAAACCGCTTGGCACGAAAGGCACGCGCGGCATTGTATTGGCGTGCGGCTTGAATCCCGAATACGGTAAACACGACGCGGAACGCATGGCGCTCTCTGTAATTGACGAAGCAATTCGCAATGCAGTCGCGGTCGGCGCGGACCCCGAACGCATCGCGCTGCTCGACAATTTTTGTTGGGGCGACCCGAAACGCCCCGAAACGCTTGGCGCGCTGGTGCAAGCGGCGCGCGGTTGTTATGAAGGCGTGTTGTTGTTCAATACGCCTTTCATCTCTGGTAAAGATTCGTTGAACAATGAATATCTCGGCGCGGACGGACAGCGCCACGCGATTCCGCCGACACTTTTGATTTCAGCGATTGGAATCATTGACGATGTGAATTGCGCGGTGACGATGGATTTGAAAAACGCGGGCAATTTCATTTATCGCGTCGGAATTTTTTCGCGCGACGAATCTTTTGTTCCGCCGTTGTCGCCAGAAACACCGCGCGTCTATCGCGCATTACATCAAGCCATGCGCGCGGGACGCGTGCGCGCGTGTCACGATTTGAGCGAAGGCGGACTGGCAGTGTGCGCGGCGGAAATGTGCATCGGCGGACGGTTAGGGGCGAGACTGGAGATTGGAGACTCGGAATCGTTGTTCAAGGAAACAAACGGCTGCTTGCTGGTGGAAGTTGCGCCGAATGATTGTGATGCGTTTGAAAATTATCTGAAAGAAATTCCACAATCGTTCGCGCGAATTGGGCGCGTGATGGAAAATGAGAAATTAGAAATTATGTACGTGCAAGAAAAATTGATTTCGCTGAATGTGGAAGAACTCGCCAATGCGTTTAATGAGCCAACGTGGAACGATTGAAATCGTTACTACGAATCTCACGCGTTCAATCTCCAGTCTCTAGTCTCCAGTCTCTCTTTATGAAACCTTGCGCTCTCATCCTCCACGCCACCGGCACCAACCGCGACCACGAAGCATCGCTCGCGCTCGAACACGCGGGTGCGCGGACCGAAATCGTTCCGCTTACGCAATTGCGCGCGGGCGAAAAAAATTGGCGCGATTACCAGATGCTCGTGCTGCCCGGCGGCTTTGCAAACGCGGACGCGCTGGGCGCGGGAAAAATTCTCGCGCTCGATTTAGTTTTGTATTTTGCGGACGCGGTGAATGAATTTATTGAAAATGGCAAACCTGTAATTGGAATTTGCAATGGGTTTCAGGCGTTGGTGAAAGCGGGAATTTTACCCCGTCGTCAGTTGTCAGTAATCAGTAATCAGTCTCCAGTCTCTAGTCTCCGATCTCCAGCGACGTTGACTTTTAATGCTTCAGGACATTTCGAATGTCGCTGGGTGACGTTGAAACCCGTTTCGCAAAAATGTGTGTGGACGCGCGGTTTGGAGGAATTGATTTATTGTCCGATTGCGCACGGCGAAGGAAATTTCCAATTGGCGAACGATGCTGATTTGGAAATCCTCCGCGCGAATGACCAAATCGCGCTGCGGTATGTTTGCGAAAATGGTGAGCAAGCGAACGGCGCGTATCCGTTCAATCCGAACGGTTCGCTCGATGACATTGCAGGTGTGTGCAACGAACGCGGGAATGTGTTGGGCTTGATGCCGCATCCCGAAGACCACATTTTCAATTATCAACACCCACACCACACGAGAGGCGAACGCGGGCAGTTGGGGTTGAGTTTATTTGAAAATGGTGTGAAATACGCGCAAGAGGTGTGAGGTTGGAGATTGGAGATTGGAGACTGGAGACTATCCAGAGTGAAAAAATTCTATGGCTGTCTCGTATCAAGAGTTAAAGACCATTTTGCCATCTGCGCTGAACGAAACGCATTTGCCGTTGCCGAACAAACGCGCGGGCAAGGTGCGCGACGCGTATTCGCTTGACGACGAACGAATTTTGTTTGTCACGACGGACCGCTTGTCTGCGTTCGATAGAATTCTCGCGTGTGTGCCGTACAAAGGACAAGTGTTGAATCAACTTGCGGCGTGGTGGTTTGAGCAAACGCGCGATATTATTCAAAATCACGCGTTATCCGTTCCCGACCCGAATGCGCTCATTGCGCGCGCGGCGGAACCGTTTCGCGTGGAAGTTGTCGTGCGCGGGTACATTACGGGCGTGACGACGACGGCGTTGTGGTACCGATACAATTTGGGCGAACGCGAAATCTATGGTTATCGTTTTCCTGAAGGTTTGAAAAAAAATCAAGCGCTGCCACAGCCGATTATTACGCCGACGACGAAAGCGGATGCTGGCGCGCACGATGAACGTTTGACCTCGGCGCAAGTCGTCAGTGAAAATTATTTGGATGCGCCGACGTGGTATCGCGTGGTGGATGCCGCGCTTGATTTGTTTGCGCGTGGACAGGAAATTGCAAAACGCGCGGGTTTGATTTTGGTGGATACGAAATATGAATTTGGACGCGCGCGCGACGGCACGATATTATTGATTGACGAAATTCATACGCCCGATTCGTCGCGTTTTTGGAAAGCGAATTCGTACGCCGCGCGTTTTGAAAACGGTGAGGAACCCGAAAATTTTGATAAAGAATTTGTGCGCCTCGCGTACGCGCAAAAAAATTATCGCGGCGACGGCGAACCGCCGGTCATGCCCGACGATTTGTGGATTCAAGCAAGCGAACGCTACATCACGATTTACGAAATGCTCACGGGAAAAATTTTTCACGCGGGCGAATATCCGATTGAGGCGCGGTTGATGAAAAATCTGAAACGCGCAAGAGAGATTGGAGATTGGAGACTGGAGACTGATGTATGAACCAGCAACCTCTAGTCTCTAGTCTCCAGTCACCGATTGTTGGAGTTGTCATGGGTTCGCGTTCCGATTGGGAGACGATGCAGCACACGGCACAAACCCTCGACGCGCTCAACATTCCATACGAAACGCGCGTGGTGTCCGCGCATCGCACGCCCGATTTGTTGTTTGAATACGCGTCGAGCGCGGAGGCGCGCGGCTTGCAGGTCATTATCGCGGGCGCAGGCGGCGCGGCGCATTTGCCGGGGATGCTCGCGGCGAAAACGATTTTGCCGGTGTTGGGCGTTCCCGTCGAATCGAAAGCGTTGCACGGAATGGACTCGCTGCTCTCGATTGTGCAAATGCCCGCGGGCGTTCCCGTTGCGACGTTTGCAATTGGACGCGCAGGCGCGGTGAACGCGGCATTGTTCGCGGCGGAATTGTTGGGAATAAAATTTTTGGAAATTCGGGAAGCATTGCGTGCGTATCGGGAGAATCAGACGCGCACAGTTCTTGAGAATCCCGACCCGAATAAATAGAGATTGGAGACTGGAGACTGGAGACTGGAGATTGGAGATTGGAGATTGGAGACTCGAGATTGGAGATTGGCATTATCGGCGGGGGACAACTTGGGAGAATGATTGCGCTGGCGGCGTATCCGCTTGGCGCGCGTGTGACATTTCTTGACCCCGCGCCCGACGCGCCCATGTCGCATGTGGCAAAACAAATTTGCGCGGCGTATGACGACGAACGCGCGTTGGAAGAGCTCGCGCGCGAATGTGATGTGGTGACCTACGAATTTGAAAATGTGCCGGTCACGTCTGCGTTGTTTGTGGAACAATGTACGCGCGTGTTTCCGCCTCCCGCCGCGCTGTTGGTAGCGCAAGACCGTTGGGAAGAAAAATCATTTTTTAGCGCGCTGGGAATTCCAACGCCGAGATTTGCGCGCGTGGACACGCGCAGTGAGTTGGTCGAGGCGCTTGAAAACATCGGATTTCCGGCGGTGTTGAAAACGCGGCGGCTTGGATATGATGGCAAAGGGCAATTCGTCCTTCGCGCGCACGATGATGCGGCGCGAGCGTGGAACGCGTTGGATGGCGCGCCGCTGCTTTGCGAACAATTTGTAGAGTTCACGCGCGAAGTTTCGATTCTCGCCGTGCGCGGACAAAATGGCGAATGTGTTTTCTACCCGCTTGTCGAGAATCATCATCGCGACGGAATTTTGAGGTTGTCGCTCGCGCCCGCGCCGAACACGACGCGCGATTTGCAAGAATTGGCGCAACAGTACGCGCAACGCGTTCTCGCCGCATTGAACTATGTCGGCGTTTTGGCGATTGAATTTTTTCAAGTGGGCGATGAATTGTTGGCGAACGAAATGGCGCCGCGCGTTCACAATTCGGGGCATTGGACGATTGAAGGCGCAGTGTCGAGTCAATTTGAAAATCACGCGCGCGCGATTTTGAACTTGCCGTTGGGTTCGACAGAGACGCGCGGCTATTGCGCGATGGTGAATTTCATCGGCGAATTGTCTGAGATTGACGCGCTGTTAAAAATTCCCGACGCACATGTTCATTTGTACGACAAAGCCCCGCGCGCAGGACGCAAGTTGGGACACGTGACGATTGTGGCGAGTGATGAGAAAACGCGGGATTGGAGACTAGAGACTGGAGACTTGGCGGCTCTAGTCTCTAGTCTCTCGTCTCCAGTTATTCAATGAACGACAAACCTCGTGAAGAATGTGGCGTGATTGGCGTGTTTGCGCCGAATGAAGACGTGGCGCGGATGATATTTTTTGGACTGTACGCGCTGCAACATCGCGGACAAGAAGCGGCGGGCATTGCGGTTTCGGATGGCGGCGCGATGCGTTTGCACAAAGACGCGGGACTTGTCGCGCAAGTGTTTCATCCCGAAAATCTCGCGCAGTTGGAAGGACATTATGCCATTGGACACACGCGTTATTCGACGACGGGTTCATCGCATCGCCGCAACGCGGGTCCGTTTATGGTGGAAACATTTCACGGTCCGCTCGCCGTCGCGCACAATGGCAATTTGGTGAACGCGTCCGAATTGCGTCAAAATGTTTTGCAGCGCGGCGTCGGTTTGTCGTCATCGTCGGACAGCGAAGTGATAACGATGATGCTCGCAGGCGCGGAGGGCGACACATGGGAAGAACGCATTGCCAACACGATGCCGCAGTGGCACGGCGCGTATTCGCTGGTGATTCTTACGCGCAATCAAGTTTTTGCCGTGCGTGACCCGTGGGGCTTTCGTCCGTTGAGTGTGGGACGTTTACCGAGCGGCGGACATGCGGCGGCTTCGGAAACGGGCGCGTTGAAAACATTGGGCTGTGATGAAATTCGTGAAGTGAAACCGGGCGAAATTGTCACGTTGAGCAATACCGTTTTACGTTTTCGTCAAGGACTGCCGCCAATGCCGCAATTGGCGCGCTGTATTTTTGAACACATTTATTTTTCGCGTCCCGATTCGTTTTGGGATGGACAGCGCGTGCACACTGTGCGGCAGCGTTTGGGACAAGAACTTGCGCGTGAAGCGCCGATTGAAGCCGATGTCGTTGTGCCGGTGCCTGATTCATCCATGCCTGCCGCAATCGGTTACGCGCGCGAATCGAAAATTCCGTACAATGAAGGTTTCACAAAAAATCGTTACATTGCGCGCACGTTCATTCAACCGACCGATTCGTTACGCAAACAAGGCATCGCGCTCAAATTTAACGCGCTCGAAGAAAATTTGCGCGGACAGCGCGTGGTGATGATTGACGACAGCATTGTGCGCGGCAACACGTCGGGTCCGCTTGTAAAACTCTTGCGCAATGCGGGCGCGCGTGAAGTGCATGTGTGCATTACGTGTCCGCCCATCGCGCATCCGTGTTATATGGGTGTTGACATGGGCACGTATGACGAAATGATTGCGCACAAACACACCGTCCAAGAAATTTGTGATTACATCGGCGCGGATTCGTTACACTTTTTGTCCGTCGAAGGAATGATGCGCGCGGTGGGACGCCGCGAAGGATATTGCAACGCGTGTTTCACGGGTGTGTATCCGTTAGAGATTGACCGCGCGCATGTGAAAACGGGGTTTGAGAGGGCTATTGCTGGATAACTGGAGACTGGAGACTAGAGACTATGGCAACTGAACTTGAAGACCTGCGCGTGCTGCGCGAAACGGAAACGCTGGTGGATTTGATTTGGCGCGAGGCGGGAAGTTGGAACGAATTTGCGCGTGACACGGTGGGCAAACAAATCACACGCGCGGCGGATTCGGTTGGCGCGAACGTGGCAGAAGCGTACGGGCGTTTTCACTTTGGCGAAAAAATAAATTTGCTGTATTACGCGCGCGGAAGTTTGTTTGAAACAAAATATTGGCTGAATCGCTGCAAGACGCGCCAATTGATTTCAGAATCAAATGCAGATGAATGGACACGCCGGCTCGGCGAAATCGCGCGCCAAATCAATTCGTTCGTCAAACATCTCAAAACCCAACGCCGAGACAAAAGCGAAAAAGGTATGCGCGAATCAAGCGTCGAATATGTGATTGAAACCGAACTGTTGAGTGAGATTATCAATGCACGCGAAATGGAATGGCTCGTCGCTACAAATCCGTATCTCGAACCACCTCTCAGTCTCCAGTCTCTAATCTCCAGTCTCGATTCATTATGAACATTCTCATCATCGGCTCTGGCGCGCGTGAACATGCAATTGCGTGGAAACTGAAACAGTCGCCGCGCGTGGAAAAATTATTTGTCGCCCCCGGCAACGCGGGCACCGCGCGCCTCGCAGAAAACACCAGTCTCCAATCTCCAATCTCTAATCTCCAAATTGGTTTCGTCGTCATCGGTCCCGAAGCGCCGCTCGCCGACGGACTCGCGGACACATTGCGCGCGCAAAACATTCGCGTCTTTGGTCCGAATCAAAACGCGGCGGAAATTGAATCGTCCAAAGCATTTGCCAAAGATTTTATGCGGCGGCACAACATTCCGACGGCGCGCTATGAAACATTTGCAAATTTCGATGCCGCGGTGCGTCATATTGAAAATGTAGAGTACCCGATTGTGATTAAGGCATCGGGATTGGCGGCGGGCAAAGGTGTGATTTTGCCAGAGACGTTGGAGGCGGCGCGTGACGCGCTGCGTCAAATTATGCTCGAACACGAATTTGGCGCGGCGGGCGATGCGGTGGTAATTGAAGAACGTTTGCAAGGCGAGGAAGTTTCCGTTCTCGCGTTCAGTGACGGATTTACCGTAAAAGCGATGCCACCCGCGCAAGACCACAAACGTTTGCTCGACAATGATTTGGGACCGAACACCGGCGGCATGGGCGCGTACGCGCCTGTGAATTTGCCCGAAAATTTTTTGGATGAAATTACGCGCGACATTTTGCAGCCGACGATTGATGGTTTGCGCGCAGAAGGGCGTCCGTTCATTGGCGTGTTGTATGCAGGGTTGATGTTGACGAATGACGGCGCGCGCGTGTTGGAATTCAACTGTCGTTTCGGCGACCCCGAAACGCAAGTGATTTTGCCGTTGCTGGAAAGTGATTTGCTCGATGTGTTTGAAGCGTGTGTAGATGGAACACTCGCGCAGTGTGAGGTGAAATGGAAACGCGGCGCGGCGGCGTGCGTGGTTCTCGCGTCGGGCGGCTATCCGAACAAATATGCGACGGGAATTCCAATTCATGGACTCGACGCAATGCAAAATCGGAACGCGATGATTTTTCACGCGGGAACGAAACTTGTCCTGAGCGGAGCCGAAGGATTGCAAGAAGGGCAAGTGGTGACGAACGGCGGACGCGTATTGTGCGTGACAGGTGTCGGGAAAAATTTAGGCGACGCGTTGGATACCGCATACGCCGCGATTCGTCCACTTCGATTTGAAGGAATGCAATATCGCAAAGATATTGGACAAAAGGCAATCGAATCTCCAGTCTCTAGTCTCCAATCTCTACCATGAGTTCAGCATATTCGGAAAGTGGCGTGAATATTGACGCGGGCAATCGCGCGGTGGAATTGATGCGCGATGCCGTGCGCGCGACGTACAACCAAAATGTCCTCGCGGGTATCGGCGCGTTTGGCGGATTGTATGACGCGGGCGAATTGAAAAAGATGCGCGCGCCCGTTCTCGTCGCGTCAACGGATGGCGTGGGGACAAAAGTAAAAATCGCCGCGCAAACGAATTGTTTTGAAAACATCGGACGCGATTTGGTGAATCACTGCATCAACGACATTTTGGTACAGGGCGCGCGTCCGTTATTTTTTATGGACTATATTGCGAGCTCAAAATTGATTCCCGAACATGTCGCGGCGATTGTGACGAGTATGGCGGAGGCGTGCCGCGACGCGCAGTGTGTTTTGTTGGGCGGCGAAACGGCGGAAATGCCCGGTGTGTATTTGGAAAATGAATTTGATGTCGCGGGAACGATTGTGGGAATTGTCGAACGCGAAAATGTTTTGCCGAAAAATAATTTGCGCGCGGGTGATGTGTTGATTGGGTTGAAATCTTCGGGCGCGCATACGAACGGGTATTCGTTGATACGAAAAATTTTTGCGGATGTGCCGCTCGATATGGTTTTTCCGGAACTCGGCGAACCATTGCAAGATGTTTTGCTCGCGCCGCATCGTTCGTATTTGCCCGCGTTGGAGAAATTTATCGCGCGACCTTCGCCCATCAAAGCACTCGCGCATATTACAGGCGGCGGCATCATTGAAAATCTGCCGCGCGTCTTGCCCGAAAGTATTTCCGCGAACATTCATCTTCACACATGGCAAATTCCGCCACTCTTTCATTTGATTCAACAGCGCGGGGAAATTCCGACAGAGGAAATGTTTCGCGTGTTCAACATGGGAATCGGCATGATTGCGATTGTGGCGAAAGAGGACGTGCGGGAATTTCAGAAAAATCTTGGAGAAGAATCGTTCATCATTGGAGGATTGGAGACTGGAGACTGGAGATTGGAGATTGGAGATTGGAGATTGGAAGGTCTCTAGTCTCCAGTCTCCAGTCTTTCCTCTATGAAACGTCTGGTTGTTTTGATTTCCGGCAACGGCTCAAATCTGCAAGCGATTCTGGACGCGTGCGCGCAGGGTGAACTGAACGCGCGCGTTGTTGCAGTGATTTCTAATAAAGCGGACGCGTTTGGATTGACGCGGGCGCGGCGTGCGAACGTTCACGCGATTTTGAAAGCAAAAGATAAATCGCAAGACCGCCGCGCGTATGATGCGGAACTCGCGGAACTCATCGCGTCGTTTGAACCCGATTTTATAATTCTCGCGGGCTGGATGCGAATTTTGACGTCCGCGTTTCTCGACAAATTCGCAAATCGCGTTGTGAATTTGCACCCCGCGCTGCCCGGCACATTTCCCGGCACGCACGCGATTGAACGCGCGTTTGACGCCTTTCAACGCGGCGAAATTTCACATACGGGCGTCATGGTGCATCTCGTTCCCGATGAAGGCGTGGACAATGGTCCCGTTCTCGCGCAAGAAATCGTGCCGATTGAAAAAAACGATACACTCGAAACATTGGAAACGCGGATTCATCAAGTCGAACATCGGTTGTTGGTTGATACAATCAAGAGACTGGAGATTGGAGACTGGAGATTGGAGACTAGAGACTAGAGATTCAGTCTCCAGTCTCTAGTCTCCGGTCTCTCCCCCACAAATGCCCAAAGCCATCTTATCCGTTCACGACAAAACAAATCTCATTCCCTTTGCGCGCGGGCTGCACGAATTGGGCTGGACGCTCATTGCAAGCGGCGGCACGGCGCGCGCGTTACGTGACAACGCGATTGCAGTGACCGAAGTCGCGGAATATACACAATCGCCTGAAATTCTGGGCGGACGCGTGAAAACATTGCATCCTGCAATTCACGGCGGCTTGCTCGCCCGCAGCACCGAGAGCGACCTTAAAGAATTACAGCAGTTGAATTGGGATTACATTGATTTGGTGGCAGTGAATTTGTATCCGTTCGAGGAAACCATCGCGCAAGAAAATGCCACACTCGACGATGCGATTGAAAACATTGACATTGGCGGCGTGACGCTCATTCGCGCGGCGGCGAAAAATTTTCAACGCGTGACGCTCGTGTGTGACCCGAACGATTACGACAATGTGTTGAACGAATTGCGCGAGGGGGGGGTGAACGACGCGACGCGGAAAAAATTGGCGGTGAAAGGGTTCGCGTTGACGAGTCATTACGACACAGCGATTCATTCGTTTCTCACAACATTCCAGTCTCCAGTCTCCAGTCTCCAGTCTCCCCTCCACCTCACCGCGTATCCCATCCAATCTCTCCGTTACGGCGAAAACCCGCACCAGCGCGCGACGTTGTATTCGTTCGCACCAAACGGCGGCGCATTGGGCGGACGCGTGTTGCAGGGCAAGGAATTGTCGTACAACAATTTGCTCGACCTCGACGCGGCGTGGCGCGGTGTGGTGAGTTTCGATGAAACGAGCATCGTCATCGTGAAACATCTTTCGCCGTGCGGAATGGCGAGCGCGACAAACCTCACCCCTAACCCCTCTCCTACGAGGAAAGGGGAACTTGCGGAGGCGTTTGAACACGCTCGCGCCTCGGACCCGATTTCGGCGTTCGGCGGCGTGATTGCGGCGAATCGCGCGTTTGATGCCGAAACCGCGAACGCGTTGGGCGAATTGTTTGTGGAATGTATTGCCGCACCCGCGTTCACGGACGAGGCGCGCGAAATTTTGGCGAAACGAAAAAATTTGCGGCTCGTCGAAATGCCCGATTTGGAGATTGAGCCGCGTTATGAATTGCGAACGATTACGCGCGGGCTTTTGCAACAGGATATAGATTTTGGCGACCCTGAAAACGCGGAATGGAAAGTGATTTCCAAACGCGCGCCGAATGATGACGAAATGCGCGCGTTGAAATTCGCGTGGAAAGCATGTCAGCACGTAAAATCGAACGCGATTGTGTTTGCGCGCAGTTTTGAAAATGGGGTTGCCACCGTCGGCATCGGCGGGGGACAGCCGAATCGCGTGGATTGTGTAAAAATTGCAGCAGAACGCGCAGGCGAAAAAGCGCGCGGCGCGGTGATGGCGAGCGACGCATTTTTCCCGTTTCCCGATTCAGTGGAAGTTGCCGCGCGCGCAGGCATCACCGCGATTGTTCATCCGGGCGGCAGCGTACGTGACGCGGATTCCCTCGCCGTCGCGGATGCCAACAATATCGCGATGGTGGTGACGGGCGTGAGACATTTTAGACACTAGTCGCCAGTCTCTAGTCTCTAGTCTTTTTGACTCGACTAACGACGAACGACTCTCAAAATATGAACGACCATATTTTTCAACAACTCGACGCGTTGACGTTTGACGATTTGCTGATTGTGCCGGGCTACACCGAAGTGCTGCCCGACCAGACGAATGTGCAAACGCGTTTGACCGACACATTGTGTTTGAACATTCCGTTATTGTCCGCCGCGATGGATACCGTGACCGAAGCGCGCATGGCGATTGCGTTGGCGCGCGAAGGCGGAGTGGGAATTTTGCATCGCAATCTCTCGCCGCAAGCGCAAGCGGAGGAAGTGGAAAAGGTGAAACGTTCGGAATCGGGAATGATTGTGGACCCGATTACGCTGCCGCCCGACGCGACATTGAACGAAGCTGAGGAATTGATGGCGCGTTATCGCATCAGCGGCGTACCAATCACCGAAGCGGGAAATAAATTGGTTGGCATTTTGACGAATCGCGATACGCGTTTTGTCGAGCCATCCGATCTGTCGCGTCCCGTGAGTGATTTCATGACGCGCGAAAAATTGATTACGAGTCACGTTGGCACGACGCTCGAACAAGCAAAAGCGATTTTGCAAAAATACCGCATCGAAAAATTGCCGCTCGTGGATGAGGGGGGGGTGTTGAAGGGACTCATCACGGTCAAGGACATTCAAAAGAAACGCGATTATCCGCACGCGGCAGTAGATTCGCGCGGACGATTGCTCGCGGGCGCGGCAGTGGGCGTTGGCGCGGATTTGGAAACGCGCGTCGAGTTGTTGGTTGAAAAAGGTGTGGATGTGCTTGTCGTGGATACCGCGCACGGACATTCGGCGGGCGTGGTCAATGCCATCAAACGCATCAAACAAAATTGGCGCGGCGTGCAAGTGATTGCGGGAAACGTGGTGACGGAAGAGGGCGTAAATCTTTTGCTCGACGCGGGCGCGGATATTTTAAAGGTGGGCGTCGGCGCGGGTTCGATTTGTACGACGCGCGTGATTTCGGGTGCGGGGATGCCGCAGATGACGGCGATTTGGGAATGTGCGCGGGCGGCGCATAAACGCGGCGCGACGATTATTGCGGACGGCGGAATTAAATACAGCGGCGATATTGTGAAAGCGATTGTGGCGGGCGCGGACGCGGTGATGCTCGGCAGTCTGCTTGCGGGTTTGGAAGAATCGCCGGGCGAACTCGTTTTGTACGAAGGGCGTCAATTCAAAATGTATCGCGGCATGGGTTCGCTCGGCGCGATGTCGAGTCGTTTCGCCGCCGACCGTTACGCGTCGGGACAAAACGGTTCGGGGAAACTCGTTCCCGAAGGCATCGAAGGAATGGTCCCGTATCGCGGGAGCGCACATGATTATTTGTATCAACTTGTCGGCGGCTTGCGTTCGGGGATGGGTTACGCGGGCGCGGCGACCTTACAAGATTTGCACACGAAAACAAAATTGCGGCGCATCACGAACGCGGGGCTTATCGAATCGCATCCGCACGATGTGACGATTACGCGCGAGGCGCCGAATTATCAGACGCGGACGGGGTAAATTTGAAGATGGCGCGCGCCGAATTATCAATCGCGGACGAATTGCGCTTCAGCGACCACATTGTTGCGCGCGCAAAAATCACTATTGCCTAAAACGCCATATACGCCCAATCAATCCGGAACTTGGCATTGCCTTGCGCGACGCGTTCCTCTCCCATTTTTCGAGCGCCTACGTGCGCGTGGCACACCACCGGCGTTCATCTTCAGCGATAGTTAGCATAGACGAGACAGTCGCGTGTTTTCTCATGCAAATTTCTTGGGACATGCTATGTTGCGCGCAAACCGTATGCTTTGCGGTACCCCAAATCCGTACTGAAACTGGCAAACGCTTTGACGTGCGCACGGCGCAGAGGGTGACGACGAAGAGTCCGCACGCCGCGAACTGCAATTGAACGCGGCGAGTACAACCGGCGGCACAGCCAGTCATAGCCCTCGCGCAGCTGGTCTGCCGTCATCAAAGCGGGGTGGAACGTGACATGCGCCGTATCATAGTGCCGCCACGGCACATCGGGGAGGAGGCGATTCTGGCGAATGAGCTCTTCGCGCTGCGGGGTGGCCGGAAAGGGTGTAAGCACCGTGGCGCTCACGGAATCAAACTCGGTCTCACGCACAAAATTCCACGTGTCTTGAAAAACACTCGGCGTGTCGTGGTCAAACCCCGTGACAAACAATCCGACAACCGAAATCCCTTGCGCGTGAATCGCTTTGACCGCGCGCCGGTACTCTTCCACCTTGCCATGACTCTTGCCGCCCAAATCGCGACGATTCCCCGCATTGACCGACTCGAACCCGATGAAAAATTTGTCGAGGTGTGCTTGGCGCGCCAGCTTGAGCAAGTCGGGGAATTGTGCCACCATCATTTCCGACTGCGCCGACCAGCTGTCAAGCGGCAGCTTGGCAAGCCGACGAAAGAGCTGTTCCATATATTCGGGATGCAGGCGAAAGTTCAAACCGAAATTATCGTCGGTGAGAAAAAAGCGCTTGAGCTTGCGGCGCTCGATCTCTTCAATGACATGGTCAATCGGACGGAGACGCATGATTTTGCCCGAAACGCGAATGGCAGTACAGAAACTACAGTTGCGCGGGCAGCCGCGCGTAATTTCCAACGAGGGCGTCCAATAGTTGCGGTGTTCGTCTGCCCATTGGATGACGCGGTCCGTAATTGGCGCGAGGTGGTCTAATGATTCCCATGTCTCGTCCACATAGCGCGGTTCGAGACGATTCGCTTCAAAATCGGAAATGATGCGCTGCCAGGTATGGTACGCCTCACCGACAACAACGGAATCCGACCACGCGCCGACATCCTCCGGAACCAGTGTCGAGTGAACACCGCCCACAACGACATGGCTGCCGCGTGCCTTGGCGCGCCCGGCGATTTCGCGTGCGCCGTCAATAGTGACCGTCATGCTGCTGATACCAACCAGTGTGTTGGGATTGAGACGCGCATAATCCAATGGACCGAGATTTTCATCCCAGATTTCGACGGGGATGTCGTCGGGGACCATCGAGGCGAGGCGCATCAAAGTATAAGGCGACCCGGCGGCTTTGCCCCAGATTGCGCCTTGATGGCGGGGCTGAATCAATACGATACGTTCGTTATGCATGAGAAATCCTCCTCGAGTCAATGGGAACGCGATTGTCCGGGTCTTGTACGCTGCGGCGAAGAAAGATCGAAATGGACTCGCTCGCCGCGTGCAACATGTATGCGGCGATGGAACAAGCGCGCTCTGTTTTATACAAAAAGAGACAAGCGCACCATGGGTGCGCGCAAAAATCGAACTCAAGGCGGACTCACTACGAGAGGAAATGTGCAAAATGCTGCACCGAGGAACGGACAATAAACAACCACAAATGTGCCAAGCATTCGATTACACTACCATACTCGTATGGGGATGTCAATCTTTGGAAATCTTGGTCGCTCGTTCAACCATCACACACAGCCCGGCAAAAGTTGTCGTATAATCCATCTCGAAAAAAAACAAGGAGTGAAATATGGCAGTGCGAATTGTGCGCGGGGCGCTCGTCCAGACGACATGGACCGGTGATAAACAATCCATGCTTGACAAGCACGTTTCCTATATTGCCGAAGCAGCCAAACAGGGCGCGCAAGTGATGTGTTTTCAAGAACTGTTTTACGGTCCGTATTTTTGTCAGGTGCAAGATGCACAATACTATGGACTCACCGAAAGAATTCCCGACGGACCTACCGTCCGCTTGATGCAAGAGCTCGCGCGACAGCACGGCATGGTGTTGATTGTGCCAATGTACGAAGAAGAGCAGACGGGCATTTATTACAACACTGCCGCGGTGATTGATGCGGACGGAAAATATCTCGGCAAGTATCGCAAGACGCACATTCCGCAGGTCAAGGGTTTTTGGGAGAAATTCTATTTTCGCCCCGGCAATCTCGGCTATCCCGTTTTTGAAACCGCCGTCGGCAAAGTGGGCGTCTATATTTGCTATGACCGACACTTTCCCGAAGGCGCGCGCATGTTGGGTCTGCACGGCGCGGAATTGGTATTTATTCCCTCTGCCACCTCGCGCGGACTTTCCATGCATTTGTGGGACATTGAGCAGCGCAGTCACGCGATTGCCAACGGCTATTTTGTTGGCACCATCAATCGCGTGGGTGTGGAATCCGAGTTTGGACCAAACGACTATTACGGTTCCTCGTACTTTTGCGACCCGCGCGGTTCGTACATTGGCGACAAGGCGAGCGACAAAGAGGAACAGCTCATCGTGCGCGATTTGAACATGGACCTGATTCAAGAGGTGCGGCAGACGTGGCAATTCTATCGCGACCGCCGTCCCGAATTGTACGGCGACCTCACCGCGTTGTGAATTGCATCCAGATCGTGTTTGATTTCATGCGTTTTTTTCGTTCCCAATGTAACCTCATCCGATATCTCATTGCCGGAAGCGCGGCGCTGGCGCTTGTGCTTGAAATGCCGGGAGCGCCGGTCAAGCCCGCGTACGCAGGCGACCCGCCCTGCACCACGCTTCCGGAAAACCTCTCTCGCAATGGCTCCATCACCGAAGGCGGCTATGAAACACCGCATGGCATCGTAGCCAATGGGTGGACGCCGTTTCGGATTGGCGGAGAATGGCCCGCGTTTCTGCTTCACGACGCGGAAAGCGCCAACGGCGATGTTCCCGGCTCGTCAGCGCAATTTGTGCACGCGAACGATATTATGTTCGACGCTGGGATTTATCAGGAGATTACCGGCACACAGCCCGGCGCGTGGTACGAATTCAAAGTGGGTTGGGCGCGCGCATTACGCGACAGGCACAACGGACGGGTGAATCAAAGCATTGATAACGTCATCATGCGACAGGTGGGGGCGGACCCGTTTGGCGGAACCGAGCCCACTTCTCCCAATGTCATTTGGGGACCCGAATTTTGGCATGGTTCGCAGGGACTCAACGCTCCACAAATGCGCGTCACGTTCAAAGCGTTAAGCGAACGCGTTACCGTATTTGTGCGGATTCGCAATGCCAACGACTCACCGAGCGACAAGATATTTCTCGACGTGATGTGTCTGCTGCCGCGCACCGACATTCCGCCCGAAACCCTTGTGCCAACGCCAACCGCAACGCTTGTCGCAACCGAGCCGCCGCCCACGCGCGTTCCGGCGACGCGCGCGCTTGCAACTGCCACTCCACCCGCCGCGACGCCGATACCGCCAACCCCCAAACCGGCGCAAGTCTGGACCGTTACCCCGCAAGCGGTTGCGCTTGAAGCGAGTCAACCCACGCGGCAGCCGCGCCGAAATGTTCCCCAAATAGACGCGCGCTCCGGAGACGAAACAGATTCCCGATGGAGCGCATGGATCGAAAGCAGCGCGTTTCCGCTTGTCCTGTTACTCGGCTTCTCAGGTATCGTCACGGCAGCGTTGGTGGGAATTCTGCTGGTGGGATTTCTATTCCGGCAAATGGTTGTGCGGAGGCGATAGCTGACGCTCTTGCGGGCGCAGCACAGTGGCGAACGGCGTTCGCGTTTTGCGCCACTTTGCTGCTGTGGCATAAATCACGCAAGCCATATCGGCAAGTCGGGGAAAGCGGCGTACCGAAAACCAAAGGCGGCGCATCATTACAATGTGCCGCCTTTTATTTCATCAACACTTTATTCTGCCGATGAGAATTTTCACTCTCGCACAATCGGAAACACGTTCAGCATCCGATTTTCAATCACCTGTCGTTTGCACATGAATACACCGCGCAACCAATTCATCCAGCGCCAATTCCGTCTCGTCAATGCGAATCACGAATGCGGGATATTTTTGCACAAGCAAAACGGATTGCCCCTGCACCAAGCCGTATGCCATCAAGCGTTCGCAGCTCGCGGTGTGTTCGCACTGCACACATGCGATTCGCGCGCGCTGTCCGGCGGATAAATCGGCGAGCGTGCGCGCGTTTGCTTCCTGTTCACGCGTCGCGTTTTTCTTTGGACGTTTTACGCTCCACATTTTTGTTCGACCGCCGTCATTTCGAGCTGTTTTTGCGAGAAATCTCTATGCGCGAAACGAGACTTCTCACTCGGTTCGAAATGACATGCCCAACCTCAGCGACCAATTTTACTGACGACGATTGCGAGGCGTCAATGTTTTGATAGCCGCAGCGCGGACAGCAGACAAAATGACACGCGCCGTTGAGCGGACAGGACGCGGGACACGACGGCACAGGTTGGTATTCAAAACCACACAACGCGCAGTGAATCATCCGAACCTCGTCAGTACCAGATTCAAGACGCCGCCGACAAAAAACGCGAACGGGACGACGAATGCCGTAATTGCCAACGCGGTTTTTGCGCCGCGCTCTTTGACCATGACAAAAAAGTTGGCGATGCACGGCACGAATAACGTTATCGTCACCAGCGCCACGACGATTTGTGCTTGCGTCAACATGCCTTCTTGCGCCATCTGAAAAAATCCTGCCGCGCCGTAATCGCGCCGCAAAAAGCCGACGAGAAATGCTTGCGTTGACTCGATGGGCAAGCCGAGCCAATTCACAATCAACGGTTCCGCCGCGTGTTGAATCGTTGCCAGCGCGCCCGTCACATCCAGCGCAAACAACATCGCCGTGCCCAAAATAAACAATGGCAGCACTTCTTTGAGATACCATTCCAAACGCGCGAGCGTCTTGATGAAAATGTGCGAGAGCTGCGGCACGCGCATCGGCGGCAGTTCAATCACAAATTCGGACGTGTCGCCGGGAATGACGCGCGCGGCAAGCCAGCCGACCGCGAGCAGTACGCCCGCGACCACGCCGAGCCACACAAACGTCGCGCCGAGACTGATGCCCGCCAACATGCCCAGCACCACGCCCAACTGCGCCGAACACGGCACGCCGAGCGCGAGCAGCAATGTCACAAGCACGCGATCTTTTTTGGTTTCGAGCGTGCGCGTCGTCATGGTCGCCATTGTGTCACAGCCGAGACCAAGCACCATCGGCAGCACCGCTTTGCCGTTCAATCCCATTGCCCGAAACACCCGATGCGCCATCACCGCGAGACGCGGCAAATAGCCCGAATCTTCCAAAATTCCGAACGCGATAAAAAATGTCGTGACGATGGGAAAAATAATCGCAAAGCCATACGTGAGCGCGACCGTGAAAATGCCGTACGGACCAATCAAGAATTCTTGGACGAGCGGAAACGGAATGAGGGTGGTTACGACAGTCGTGACAAACGGATTGATGTATTCGCCAAAGATCGTCTCTTCGACGAAACCGACCAAGAGGTCCGCGCCCAAGACGCCGACGAATTCATATACCGCCAACAACACCGCCAGCAAAATCGGAATGCCCCACACGGGATGCACAGACCAACGTCCCAATTTGCTTGCGAACGACTCGCGCGCACAAGAGGCAGAATGGTTTGCGTACACCTCACGCATGATTTCGTCAATCCACTGTGCGCGCGCTTTTTGAATTTGCGTCGAAGGCGGTGTCACGGCGCGTGCCTGTAATGCATCGCGCACGCGACAACACCCGGTGTAGGTTTCGGCATCAACGCGTCTCCGGACCCATTCGTCGTAGGCGGCATCGCCGTTCAAAAAATTCAACGCGACCCCGCGCGGGTGTGTACAGACCGCGCGCAATTTTTCTTGCAGCGCGTCGAGCGCGCGCTCAATGTCCGCATCAAATTTGATTTGCGGTTGAATGGGTTGCGGGTGTTTGATTGCATGAATGAGCGTGTCAAGCCCTTCATGTTTTGTCGCAGACGTTGCCAAAACCGGCACACCGATTTGCGCGGACAATTTTTCCGCGTCCACGTCAATGTGCCGCGCGCGCGCTTCGTCCATCATGTTCAACACGAGCACCAGCGGGACTTGCATGTCTGCCAACTGTGAAGTGATTAACAAGGCGCGGCGCAGATTTTTCGCGTCCGCGACCTGCACGACCACCGCCGGGTCGGCATGGAGCAAAACATCGCGCGTGACGCGTTCGTCGTCCGAAAGGGGCTGCAAGGAATTGACGCCGGGCGTATCCACCACGACGCGGTGACTGTCGCGTGTCGCGATGCCGCGCGTGATTTCAACCGTCGTGCCGGGATAGTTCGCGACGGTCACATATTTGCCCGTGAGCCAGCCGAACAAAACCGACTTGCCGACATTGTGATTGCCGACCAGAATGATTTCGCCATTGTTTGACGGGAGCGGTTCACCCGCAGCATGACAGTCCATACAGCCACAGCATACGCTTTGCTTGCGCGAAAGGATACAGCGAACTGTCCCGAGAAAAAAAGGACAGTTGCCCGTCCGAATTTTTATGCCTTTTTAATGTATGCGCCACGCGGAGAGCGGCAAGAAAACCCGAACGGTCTGTCCCTTGAATCGAATCGGAAGCTGCTCGAGTGCATTTGGTTTTGCGTACGCAGGGACATGCGCGCGGCGTCCGGCGTTTGATGCCGCGTGGAATGCGGGGATAAAAATGACGTTCGAGCAGGCGGTGAGGTTGGGTTTGACCCAAAAATAGAATTCCGAATTCAACAAGAATTCGGAATTTTATTTTCATCTGTTTCGCCCGTACTTTTCGTGACTGCTCACCCAATCGCTCGACGAAATCGCCGCGGCGAGTGAGATTTCTCCCGCCAGCACCACGCCTGCCACAATTTCCGCCAGTTTGTTGACTTTGCCTTTGCCGGCGCAGCCGAGGATTTCCAGACTTTCATTTTGCGTGGCGAGTTTTACGCCGCCGCCGTGCGTGGCAACAATCAATGACGGAATCGTGAGTGAAATGTATAAATCGTTATCCGGTGTCATTTCACAGTAAATAATGCCCGCCGAGGATTCTGATACATTCGCCACATCCTGTCCTGTCGCAATAAACATCGCGGTGATGCCGTTCGCGGAATGCAGTCCGTTATTGTTGACGCCCGACATGAAACCGCCAATCGTTGCGACGCCGTAATGATAAAACAGTTTTTCCGGCTCGACGCGCATGTTTTCAATCAAGACATCGCGTTTCACCACCGCTTCGGCGACGACCCGTTTGCCGCGCGTGCGCGCAATATTAATCCACGACGCTTTTTTGTCGGTGGCGAAATTCGATTCCAAATAAAAATTGGTGATGCCCGCGTAATTGTCAATAATCCAACTGCACGCGCCGAACGTCGCGCGTCCGACCATGTTTTGCCCCGCCGCATCGCCGGTGTGGTAATTGAAACGCAGGAACGCGAATTTATTCGAGAGGTACGGGTCAATGTCCTGTAGTTTTGCCACGGACGAGGTCGCTTCGGCTTGCTCCTTGATGGTTTCAAAATTTTCCGCGACCCATTTCACAAAATCGCGCGCCTCACGCGCGTTGCCGAAAACGAAAACGGGCGCGCGCTGCATGGCGTCATCCAAAACGGTTGTGGTGACGCCGCCCGACAGGTTCAAAATTTTAATGCCGCGATTGTACGAGGCGACGAGCGTGCCTTCGGTGGTGGCAAGCGGAATCAAAAAATCGCCGACCGCGTGTTCGCCGTTGATTTTGAGCGGACCTGCCAGCCCGATAGGTATTTGCGCCACGCCCAAGAAATGTTCGATATTGCCTTTCAAGATGTGCGGGTCAAAGGAATATTGATTAATATGCTGTAACTTGACGCCGCTGACTTGTTCCACCAGCTGCTGACGCTGCTTGATAATCTCGGACGCGTAATCGTCATTCTCATCGCGCGGAATCTTGATGCCTTGCTTTACCGCGTCGGTAATGGCATCGTCCACTTTGAATTGCAGCTTACCGTACGTTTTTGCCTCAAAGCCGATTTCGATTTCGTGCTTGCCTTTCGGCAGCGCGGGCAAGTTCGTTTGGACAATCAACGGCATGCGCAGCGGGAACGACAGCGGCGCGGCATTGGAAATCTGCGCGGGGTCTAATACGCGCCCATCGGACAACACGAGTTTGACCTTGTTGAGCGGCGCTTCTTTGCCGTCAATGGCGACTTTGCGTATGCCGACCAAATCCACATCGCTCAGACGATTTTTGACCGCAAACTGTACGCCGTCGGGCGTATTTTTCAAGCTGCCCAACGTATATAATTTTTTCAACAACATGCTGGGAATAATCATGGCGGGATTCCTCCGGTGAATTGGCAAGTTGGGACAGTCTAACACAAATTATTTGCAGGCGACAAGTCCCGTGTTGTCGGCGGATGGGCGTCAACGTTTTGGGTTGGCGCGGCGCGCGATTTCCCCAATTGTGTAGAGGCGAAATCGCGCCAACGGACACGCAAAATGTGCCTTCGCATGTTGGGGCTCTGTGTTTTCCCAAAATTCTGACGCGCACCCGTTAGCGGCGTCCGCAAAAAAAATCTTGCGCAGAAGGCGCGTTGGCGCGAGAATAAAACGGTAGGCAAAGCGGCTTGCGCGCAAGCTCGCTTGCGCGCAAGCTCGCTTGCGACAAGATGCCCAAATTTCAATGATGAAAGGAGCAGCGTATGGCAGACAGTGTTTATAAAATCATCGAGTTGGTCGGCACCAGCACCGAATCGTGGGAAAAAGCCGCGACCAACGCGATTGAAACGGCGCAAAAGAGTTTACGCGATTTGCGCATTGCCGAAGTGGACAAATTGGATATGCAAATCGAGGACGGCAAAATCGTCGCGTATCGCGCGCGTGTGCGTCTCTCGTTCAAGTATCATGCCGACAACGATTAAGCGCAAGGCACAATAGAAAAAAATGCGGGGACGAATACATTTCGTTCCCGCATTTTTGTTTGCCGCGCCGCACGCTCAGATGACCAAATCGGGTTCGGTCTCGCGCGCCAATTGCACGCGCGCCAGATGCAGGCGTTCCAACGACGCCTTGGCAATTTCACGCATGAACGTATAGCCCATGGTCGGGTCCACTTCAAAAATCGCGCGCAGCAGTGCGCCGTTCATTTCCAACATGCGACACGGTGTGGCAGTGCGCGCCGTCATCATGTACGTGTGCGGTTCAATCAATGCCGAAATGCCGACGGGAATGCCGGCTTCGATTTCACCCGCCAACACGCGCTGTTTGGGATGCCCTTCCATTCCGAAATACAAATCCACGCTGCCTTGCAGCGGCAGATACAAAGTGTCTGCCGCATCCCCTTCTTGAAACAAAGTGACGTTCGGTTCCAGGTGCTGTTCGCGCGTCAGCGCCGCAATCACCCGGAGCTGCGCCGCATTCAAGCGCGCAAAAAACGGATACGCCTGTAATTGTTCTCCTGAAAGCATCGTTGCCTCCTTGTGTTGGTCCAAATCCAAATGCGGCGCGTACGCCATCGTTTGATGTTGCAGTGTCCACATGCGCGCGTACAAACCGCACTGTTTCAATAATTCGTCGTGCGTGCCGCGTTCGACAATGCGCCCGCGGTCCAGTACCAAAATTGTATCCATTCTTGCCAAATCCGCTAACCGATGTGTAAGCAAAATCAGCCCGCGATCCGCGCACGCGTCAAAAATCTCATGCAGCAGCGCGCGTTCGTTTGCGGCGTCCAACTGCGCGGTCGGTTCGTCGAGCATCCACAGCGGCGTGTCGCGCAGCAGCGCACGCGCAACGCCGAGGCGCTGTCGTTCTCCGCCGCTGAGCGCCGCGCCGCGTTCGCCGATGGGCGTATCGTATCCTTGCGGTAGTTGTTGAAGGAACGCGTGAATTTGCGCGCGCTGCGCCGCGCGTTCGATTTCGTCTTGGGTTGCGTCGGGTTTCGCCAAACGCAAATTCTCGCGCGCGCTCGCGTTGAACAAATACGTGCGCTGCGCAATGACGCTGATTTGCGCCCGCGCGTTTTCCGGCGCGAGTTCACGCAAGGGCGCGCCGCGCAGAAAAATTTCACCCGCATCCAAATCCCAAAAGCGCGCGAGGATATTGACCAACGTGGATTTGCCCGCGCCGCTCGGTCCGACGATGGCAATTTTTTCGCCGCGCGCCAGCGTGAACGAAATGTCGTCGAGCGCATTCGGTTCACCGTTCGCATACGCAAAACGCGCGTGCCGCAGCTCGAGCAGGGTTGTCCCGCGCGGTTGAGCTTTTGGCGACGCGGGAAGGGCGTAACGCGGCGCGGTTTTTGTTGGGGGCGGCGCGGTGAATTCAAACAAACGCTGTCCCGCCGCCAAAGAATTTTCGAGTGCTTGTGCGGCTTGCGGTAACGGCGTCACCGCTTCAAATGCGGCAGCGGTTGCCAGCGCCAACGTTGCCAAATACACGCCGCTGAATTCTTGCGCGTTGACGGCGGCGACGCCGATGCCGAGAACGAGAAACAGAGTGAGATTCGCAAGCCAATCGCTTGCGCCCGCTTGCAGCGCGTTGATGCGCGCCATTCGCATTTGCGCGGACGCGTAGCGTTGTGAGGTTGCATTCGCGCGCGTGTGGATGGTGGCGCATTGCCCGAACGCGGTCAAATCGGCGATGCCTTGAATCGCGTCCACCATTTGCGCGTGCATATCGGCGCGCGCGGCGACCCACGCGCGCGCAATGTTTCGCGTCGCGCGCTGCACGGCTGCCGGAATGCCGACTCCGGCAATGAGCCACGCGAGCCACAAAACCATCGCGAGTCGCGCGTCAAACAACCACAGGAACGCGCCCATGCCCAACGCAATGACGACGGCGACCAATGGCGGCGCAAGCACGCGCACGTAAAAATCCTGAAGCGTATCAATGTCCGTCACCGCGCGCGTCAACACATCGCCGCTGTGATATTGCTGCAGGCGCGCGGGCGCCAACGGTTCGAGCGCATTGTAAAACCACACGCGCAGCGCGGTGAGTAAACGCAAACTGACCGTGTGCGATGTCAAGCGTTCGAGATAACGCAAAACGCCGCGCGCAATGCCAAAAAAACGCACGCCCACAATCGCCACATTCAACGCCGCAATCGAAGGATGCAGCGCCGCCGCCGAAATCAAGTATGCGGACGTTGCCATCAAACCGATGCTCGCGCCGACGGTGCCTGCGCCGAGCAAAACAGCGACGACCATCCACCATTTGAATGCCAGCGCAAAATGCGCGAGCCGCCAAAAATCACGCATTGCCCGCTCCCGCCAGCGCCAGCTGCCGATAGACGCCTTCGCGCGCGAACAAGGTTTGATGCGTTCCTTGCGCGACAACGCGCCCGTTTTCCATGACAATGATTTTGTCGGCGTGATGCAGTGTCGTCAGCCGATGCGCGATGAGCAGCGTCGTGCGTCCGCGCATCAGGCGCACCGTCGCCTGCCGCAGCTGTTCCTCCAGCGTCGGGTCCACTTGCGAAGTCGGTTCGTCCAACACCAAGAACGGCGCATCCTTGAGAAACGCGCGCGCCAACGCCAGGCGCTGCTGCTGTCCGCCGCTCAAGCGCGCGCCCTGTTCGCCGATGAGCGTATCGTACCCGCGCGGCTGTGCCGCAATCCACATATGCAGTTGCGCGTGCTGCGCGGCGCGTTCCACCTCCGCTTGCGTAGCGTCGGGGCGCGCGAGCCGAAGGTTGTTTGCAATCGTGTCGTGAAACAGATGCGGCGTTTGCGGCACATACGCAATGTGCACGCGCCATGCGTCCGCGTCGTATGCGCGCAGCGGTGTGTCGTCCAAAAAAATTTCGCCGCGCGTGGGCGCGTCAAAGCGCAGCAGCAGATTCAACACGGTGGATTTGCCCGCGCCGCTCGGTCCGAACAACGCGACGGTTTCGCCGGCGCGGATTTCAAACGAAATGTCATGCAGCGCCGCGCGCGTCGGATATGCAAACGCGACATGGCGAAAGGTTATCGTTTTTGGAAAGTGGAGGATTGGGCGAGGGGATGTTGATGCGGCGGGCAGCGGCGCGTCGAGAATTTCAAAAATGCGCGCAGCGGCGGCGGCGCCCGACGAGGCGGCGTGAAACCGCTGTCCCAACATTCGCAAAGGAATATAAAACTCGGGCGCGAGAATCAGGATAAACAACGCGGGTTGAAATTCCATTTGCGCGTACAACACACGCAGCCCGATGCCGACCGCAATCAACGCGACGCTCAGCGTGGCGAGCAATTCCAAAACGAGCGCGGACAAGAACGCGACGCGCAAAACCTTGAGTGTGGCTTGGGCGTACGCGTTCCCGACGCGTTCGATGCTTGCCGTCATCGCTCTGCTTTGATTCAGCAGTTTGAGCGTGGTCAGTCCTTGCAAGACATCCAAAAAATGCGCGCTCAATGCGCCGAGCCGTTTGTACTGCCGCTGTGTCAATCCTTCGGCGGCGTTGCCGATGAGCCGCATGAAAAAGGGAATCAACGGCGCGGTCACAAGGAGAATCAATGCCGACACCGCGTCGAGCGGCGCGACCGCGAGAAAAATCGCGAGCGGCACAATGACGGCAATGACGAGCTGTGGGAGATATTGCGAAAAATACGCGTCGAGCGTTTCAATCCCCGCGACGGCAGTGGTTGTCAATTCGCCGGTGCGTTCGCCGCGCGTGTACGCCGGCCCGAGCGTCAATACGCGTTCCATCACCAGCGCGCGTAAATCGCGTTTGAGGTGAATGGCTAACGCGCTCGCGGCGGCTTCGTGCGCGCCGCGTAACAGCGCGCGCAGTGTGACGATGCCCATGCCCATTACGAGCAGCGGCATCACAGTGGCGAGCGTTTGCCCGTCGAGAAAGACTTGCGCGATGACGCGGCTCAACACCCACGCTTGCGCGAGAATGGTGAGCGCGCCGAAAAACGCAAACGCGAGCGTCAGTAAAAACAGCGCGCGCTGCGAACGCGCAAATGTGAGCAAACGACGGTTCAACATAGAGACAGACCTGCGAGAGTGATTGAACCCCCGCAGGTCTCGTTGCTAGTACGTCAACCCTTCCGGTTTCGACTGAATCCGTTTGCGAAAGACCCAGTACGTCCAGCTCTGATACAACAATACAATCGGCACAAAAATGAGCGCGATGATGGTCATGATGGTGAGCGTGTATGGCGACGAAGCCGCATTGTAAATGGTCAGCGACCACGCGGGATTCAACGACGAAATCATGACGCGCGGGAACAGAATCAAAAAGATGGTGGCGACGGAAAACAGAATCGAAAGCGCGGTGAGCAAAAACGCCCAGCCCATATTATTGCGGCGAATCAAAACCCCCGCGACTAACATAAGCACGACCATGCCGATAGGAATGACGCCGGGGTTCACGCCGAGATGCGCAACCAAATCGGTGGCAAAGTACGTGGCGCCAAAGTATAGGACGAGCAGCAGCGCGGCAGGAAACCACAAACGCATTGCGGCGCGCCGGGCGCGTTGTTCAAGTTCACCCGTTGTTTTGAGTGAGAGGAAAATCGCGCCGTACAAAGTAAACGCTGAAAGCGACGCCAGTCCGCCCAACAGCGCGTAGGGATTCAACAAATCGAAAAACGTGCCAACGTATTGCATTTGCGCGTTAATCGGCACACCGCGAATCAAATTTGCAAACGCGACGCCGAGCAGCAATGCCGGCACGAGACTGCCGCCGAAAATGCTCCAATCCCAAAACGCGCGCCAGCGCGGGCTGGGCGCTTTACTGCGAAATTCGAATGCGACGCCGCGCATGATTAAGGCGAGCAGCAGCAGAAAAAACGCGAGATAAAAACCGCTGAACATGGTCGCATACCAATTCGGAAACGCCGCAAAGGTCGCGCCGCCCGCCGTCAGCAGCCAGACTTCATTGCCGTCCCACACCGGACCGATGGTGTTGAGAATGACGCGGCGTTCGGTATCGCTTTTGCCGAGAAACGGCAGCAGGATGCCCACGCCGAAATCAAATCCTTCCAATAGGAAATAGCCGGTATAAAGCACGGCGATGAGAATGAACCAGAGTATATTGAGATCCATCATGTCCTCCTCATTCCGCCGGCGCCAAAACATACGCGCCGGATTCTTGTTCGGGGGTGGATTGCGAAGCGCTGCCGCGCCGCGCAAATTTCAACAGCAGGTAAATGTTGGCGACCATCAATGCGCCATAGACGAGCGTAAAGACGACCAGCGACAGACTCACGGTGAATACATTGGTCACGACCGACACGCCTTGTTCCACCAACATCAAGCCGTTGACAATCCACGGCATCCGTCCGACTTCTGCCATGAGCCAACCCGTTGTGGTTGCCACATAGGGCAAGAAAATCGCGTACGGGAAAATGCGCAGCCATTTGTTTTTCGCATCAAGCATTTCGCTCAAACCGAAAAACGCCGCGAGCAGCGCCAACGCCAACAGCGCAAACCCCGCGCCGACCATCGCGCGAAAACTCCAATACACAATCCACGCGGGCGGCACATAATCGCCGGGTCCGAATTGGGCAGTGTATTTTGTCTGCAAATCGTTGATGCCCTGCACCTCGCAGGTCAGATTGTTGCACGCGAGCAGACTCAGCGCATACGGAATGCGAATGGAAAAAAGTTCCTGCGTGCCGCTGCGGTCGCCGATGGTGAGCAGCGAAAATGAGGCGGGCTGTTCGGTTTCAAACAAACCTTCCGCCGCCGCAATTTTCATCGGCTGATTGGCGTACATGTGCTGCGCTTGCGCGTGTCCGTTCAAAATCACCAAGCCCACGCCCAATACCGCAAACACGGACGCGATGGTAAAGGAACGTTTGAACACTTCGACATTGCTGTCGCGCCGCAGATGCCACGCGGCGATGCCCAACACAAAAAACGAAGCGGTGGTTAAACCGGCAGCAAACACGTGCGGGAACTGCACCAGCACATTCGGATTCAGCAAGAGCGCGAGAAAATCGGTCATCTCGGCGCGCCCGTTGCGAATCGTATAGCCGACGGGTTCTTGCATGAACGAGTTGGCGACCAGAATCCAGTACGCGGACACATTGGACGCGATGGCGACCAGCCAAATCGCGGCGAGATGCGCTTTGGCGGAAATTTTGTCCCAGCCAAAAATCCACACGCCGAGAAATGTGGATTCCAAAAAGAACGCGAGCAGCGCTTCAACCGCGAGCGGCGCGCCAAAAATATCGCCGACAAAGCGCGAGTACTCGGACCAATTCATACCGAATTGAAATTCCTGCACAATGCCGGTCACCACGCCCATCGCGAAATTGATGACAAATAATTTGCCCCAGAACTTTGTCATTTCGCGATACATGTCGCGTTTCGTCACGACGTACATCGTTTCCATCAGCGCGACCAGAATCGAAAGCCCCAGCGTCAAAGGCACAAAGAAAAAGTGATAGACGGTCGTGATGGCAAACTGCAAGCGTGATAACATCAATACATCCATGCTGTACCTCCGATTGTTGGAATGGGCGTCAATCGTCAACGCGTGCGCGGCGCCCGCGCACGGAACCACCACGCGCGCCGCGCCAAAAGTGATTTTTTTGTAATCTGATAGAATCATGTACGAGTCCAAGCAAGGTCAAAATCAAGTACGCGAATCTCGCATCAAACAAAATTCACTCTCACAGATATTCTGAAATGCAGATATACTGAATTCGTATGAATAACGCGCCAAAGAATTCGCAAGCCGCAAAAAATCCGCTGCAAGATTTTTCAGACATTACACGCGCGTGGTTTCGTCAAACCTATGGCGAACCGACACCGCCGCAGACGCAAGGTTGGCTGCCGATTCAACGCGGCGACCACACGCTTATTCTCGCACCCACGGGGTCCGGCAAAACGCTCGCCGCGTTTTTGTGGGGCATTGATGAGTTGTTTCGCACGCTGCCGCAAACGCCCGACAACGCGCTACAAAAAAAAGCGCGTCGTTCGTCCGCCGCCGCGTCCACCGAATCTCCGGAAGGCATTCATCTCTTGTATGTTTCGCCGCTCAAAGCGCTGAACAATGATGTCGAGCGCAACTTGCGCGCGCCGCTGGAAGGCATCCGCGAGTTTGCGGCGCGGGAAAAAATACACTTGCCGCACTTGCGCGTTGCAGTACGCACCGGCGATACGCCCGCGACTGTGCGCGCGCAAATGGTGAAACATCCGCCGCACATTCTCATCACGACCCCCGAATCCTTGTTCCTCATGCTCACGAGTCCGCGCGCGCGCGAAATGTTTCGCACTACACGCACCGTCATCGTGGACGAAATTCATACGCTCGCCGGAAACAAACGCGGCGTGCATCTTGCACTTTCGCTCGAACGTTTGCAAACCATTGCGCCGCAGCGCGTCCAACGCATCGGATTGTCCGCGACGATAAAACCGTTGAACGAGGTCGCGCGGTTTTTGGGAGGGCAAGAGCCGTTATCGGTAATCAGTCATCAGTCATCCCTTGTCAGTGAACAGTCTCCAGTCTCCAGTCTCCAACCTCGTCCTGTGACCATCGTTGACGCGCGTTACAAAAAAAACCTCGACCTCGAAATCGTGACCGTCGTGGAAGATTTTCGACAACTCGGCGGCACGGATTCGATTTGGCCCCACATTATTCCGCAAGTGCTGAACGATATTCGGCAGCACACCACGACGCTGGTTTTTTCCAACAGTCGTCGGCTCGCGGAACGGACGGCGGACCGATTGAACGCGCAATTGGAAGCCGAACAAACCGAAGAAATCGAACCGGGCAGTCCTGCCGCGCTCGCGCCCGGCGGCAAAATGCGTGACCGCGGAATTTTTGCCATCGGCGCGCAAGGACCGCTGCGCGCGCATCACGGCAGCATGTCCAAAGAAGCGCGGCGCGAATTGGAAGAGGATTTGAAAGCGGGAAAACTTCCTGCGCTCGTCGGCACGAGTTCGCTCGAATTGGGCATTGACATTGGCGCGGTGGATTTGGTTGTGCAATTGCAATCGCCCAAAAGTGTGGCGCAAGGTTTACAGCGCGTCGGACGTTCGGGGCATGTCGTCGGGCAAACGAGTCACGGGAAAATTTACGCGACGTTCCGCGAAGATTTGGCGGAAGCGGCGGCGATTGCGCGCGGCATGTTGGACGGCGATGTCGAACCGACGCACACGCCGCAAAACGCGTTGGACGTTTTGGCGCAGCAAATTGTCGCGTGCGTGGCGATGGAAGATTGGGACGCGGATGATTTGTTTCAACTCGTGCGCGGCGCGTATCCGTACCACAATCTCTCGCACAATGCGTACGTTTCGGTGTTGGACATGCTCACGGGAAAATATTTTCTCGACACGCCGGGCGTGCGCGCCGCCGAAACGCTGCGTCCTAAAATCGCGTGGGACAGGGTGAACAATCGCTTGAGCGCGTTACCCGGTTCGCGTCTGCTCGCGATTTCGAATGTTGGCACGATTCCCGATACGGGACAATACAAAATTTATCTGGAGGACAATAAAACGCGGCTCGGCGAATTGGATGAAGAATTTGTTTTTGAGACGCGTCCCGGTGACACATTTTTATTCGGCTCGCAAGTGTGGCGCGCGATGGAAATTAAAGATGACCGCGTGATTGTGGGCGAAGCGGCGGGCGCAACTCCGCGTATGCCGTTTTGGCGCGGCGACGCGGCGTGGCGTCCGTTCGCGTTGGGCGAGCGCATTGGCAAATTTCGGCGCGAGGTGAAAGAGAGACTGGAGAGTGGAGACCCGGACGCGCGGGAGTGGTTGGGGCGCGAGTTTGTTTTGGATGAACGCTCTGCGTCCAATTTACTCGATTACGTGCAATCGCAAATTCATTCCATCGGCGCGATTTCGTCGGACAAAACGATTATTGTCGAAACGTTTCAAAACGCGGTGGGCGACCCGCATCTCGTGATTCATTCGCCGTTCGGCGGACGCGTGAATGGCGCGTGGGCAGTCGCGCTGACGAGCTTGATACGCGAACGCACGGGCATTACGCCCGAAGTCATGACGAACGACGACGGCATTATTTTTCGCTTCAACGCCAGCGACCCGAATGTTTCATTGGAATCGGTCGCGAATCTTTCGGCGCATGAAGCGCGTGAACGCATTTTGCGCGAGCTGCCCGAGTCGGCGGTATTTGGCGCGCAGTTTCGCAAGAACGCCGCCACCGCGTTACTGCTCACGAAACCGCGCGCGGGGAAACGTACGCCGTTTTGGCTGCAGCGTCTCAAAGCCAAAGATTTGCTTGCCTTTGTGAAACGCACGCCCGAATTTCCGATTTTGATTGAAACGTACCGCGACGTGTTGAGCGATGTGTTTGATTTGCCGCATTTGGAATTGGTGTTGAATCGCATCGCGACGGGCGAAATTCAAATTGTGACGCACGAATCGGTCGTGCCGTCGCCGGTCGCGTCGGGGCTGCTGTTTAATTTTGTCAGCACGTATTTGTATGAATGGGACGCGCCCAAAGCGGAACGCAGTTTGCAGTTATTGTCGGTGCCGCGCCAAACGCTCCAAGAGGTGATGCAGGGCATTGATTGGAGCGAACTGCTCAAGCCCGAAGCAATCGCGCAGGTTCTTGCTCGATTGCAGCACACGGCGCAAGGGTATCAAGCGCGCACGCAAGAAGAACTCGTATTCTACCTGCGCGAGTTGGGCGATTTATCAACGGATGAAATTCGCGCGCGCTGTGCGGGTGATGCGGACGCGTGGATACAACAACTTGAAAGTGAAAAACGAATTGTAGAAATCGAAATTCCGACGACGCGCGGAAATGAGACGCGATGGATTAGCGTCGAACGTGAAAAAGAGTATCAAACGCTCACGCGCAATGAAAATGTATTGAAACGTTTTCTTGCGTTCAGCGGTCCTGTCACGCGCGCGGATATTTTGGAACGATATGCGTTCGACGAAGCGTGGCTCGAGAATGTGTTGGACGCGCAGACGCAAACGGGTGAAATTGCGCGCGGGCATTTTACCGCGCACGAGCGCGATGAATACATTGACGCGTTGCTGCTCGAACAGATTCATCGTCGTACATTGAACGTACTGCGCGGCGAGGT
>CAZXYP010000002.1:0-10750 GCA_964644955.1 uncultured Anaerolineales bacterium
GAAATGGCGCGTTGTGCGCGTATTCGCGTTCCGCGAAATGTAGTGTGAGCGGATACGTCGCGTCGGACAAGACTTGCATGAAACCGCGCGTTCCGTACAAACGAATGCTGTTTTCGTTTGGCGGCGAAGTCCAACTCGCCTCGACGACGCCAAGGGTATTGTCGGTGAATCTGAGAATGGCGACACCGTTGTCTTCGACGCTGATTTTTTTGTCAAGCGTTCCCGTAAACGCGCTGACTTCCGCCGCTTCTTTGCCGGTGAGATAGCGAATCAAATCAAATTTGTGAATCCCCAAATCAAACAGCGCGCCGTGCCCCGCGCGCGCCGGATCAAAAAACCACACGCCTTCGGGCGACCAGTGTTCGGGCCCCGCGTGCGACCAACGCGCGCGCAAACTCAGAATCGGTCCCAATAGGTTCGTGTCAAGAATTTGTTTTGCGATTTCGTGAACGGGAAAAAAGCGCTGGTTTTGATGCACCATCAGCAGAACATTATTCTCGCGCGCGGCATCCACCATTTCGCGCGCTTGCGTCATATTCAATGCCAATGGTTTTTCGACAAAAACGTGTTTCCCGGCGCGGCAGGCGGTGACGGTCATTTCGTGATGCAAATCATTCGGGGTCGTCACGCACACGGCATCTATTTCATCCTTACGCAGCATTTCACGCCAATCGTCGTACACGCGCGGCACATTGAATTCGTGTGCGAGCGCGTCGGCTTTGGCGCGTGTGCGCGAGGCAATGGCGACGACGCGCGTGTCCGCGCAGCCATTGTGATACCAATCCGGCATGGCGATGCGCGCGCGCGGGCTGTCCGGTTCGGCAAAGCCGGGGAGAAACGCATACTGCGCGATTGCGCCCGCGCCGATGATGCCAATGTTGATGGTCATAGGAGTTGAACGTTTGAACGTTAATACGTTGAACGCAGATAATCCCCGACCCGCAGAGCCATTGCCATGATGGTCAATGCCGGATTCATTGCCGCAGACGAAGGCATGAACGACGCGTCAAGCACATACAGATTTGGAATGTCCCACGCTTGACACCATTCATTCAAAACCGAGGTCTTGGGGTCGCTGCCAAAGCGGACGGTGCCGCATTGATGCGCGAGAAATTCGATGCCCACTTCGCGCGCGATAAAAATCGGATAGCCCGCTTTGCGCATGTCGTGCTTGAATGTATTGACGAGGCGGCGATGCGCTTCCATGTTATTAAATTTGCGCGCGATTTTGAGACTGCCATCGCGCATAAGCGATACGCGATTGTTCGGGTCGGGCAAATCTTCGGACATGATCCACCACTCGTTGCTGTGTTGCGTAATGTATTTCATCATCGGGCGCGGCACATACGGCACTTGAGCGGTCAACATGCCCGGCTGCAACTTTCCGACAGCTTGAATGTTGCCCATCGGAAAATCGAAATTCGGTCCCTTGAAATAGTAATCGTTGATGGCGATAGATTTTTGAAACACGACAGTGTTGCGCTGCGCGGGATTCATCGCCATCGCGACTGTGCCGTGATGCGACATGTAATTGCGTCCGACCTGATCGCTGGAATTTGCAAGACCGTTCGGGTGCTTGTCATTCGCGGAACGCAGCAGCAATGCGGCGGAATTGACCGCGCCGCATGCGACGACGACGATGGGCGCGTTGTACATTTCCATTTGCCCGTTGCGTTCCACTTCGACCGCGCTAATTTCATTCCCGCTTGCGTTCGTGTGCAATTTTTTTACGAACGCGTCTGTGAGCAATGTGATATTTCCCGATTTGAGCGCGGGCAGGACCGCGTTAATGTGCGCGTCTGATTTGCCGTCCACCTGACACGGGAATCCGTCGCACGTCGCGCAGCGAATACACGCGCCTTGCGAACGGTCTTGCTCGTTGAGGTCGAGTCCCATGTGATAGTGATAGGGATGCAGTCCCTGGCGGGTCAATTTGTCCGCAATCTCTTGAATGTACGGTTCGTGCGAAATCGGCGGATAGGGAAAATCTCCGCTGCGCGGCGGGTCGGTAGGGTCTTCACCGATTTTGCCATGCACCCGATAGATTGCTTCTGCGCGCGCGTAATACGGTTCCAGCTCGTCGTACGAAACAACCCACGCGGGCGAAAGACCGTCGGCGTGTTTCAATTCCCCAAAATCTTCCTTGCGAAAACGCGGCAGCGCGGCGCCGTACACTTTGGTATTGCCGCCGACGTAATAGTTCATGCCGGGATGAAACGGTTTGTCGTCACGGTCATACCAAATTTCTTTGGTCTTGTAGCGCGAACGGTCAAATACCTCTTCCGCGCTCCAGTTTTCTTTTTCTTTTGGCAAAAATCCGCCGCGCTCAATGAGCAAAATTTTCTTGCCCCAATCGGCGAGCGCGTATGCCAACGTTCCGCCGCCCGCGCCGGTGCCGATGATTATAATGTCATAGTTCATTGTTTTGGAGATTGGAGCCTAGAGACTGGAGACTAATCTCCAGTCTCCAGTCTCCAGCTCTCTATTAACCGAATCACAACATCTGCATTCAACTCGTTCGCGCGCAAGACGATTTTGTCCGCGCCCGCTTGTTCCAATTCAATGCGCGCGTGGGTGGTGACAACGCCAATGACGCGCAAGCCCGCGCCTTTGGCAGCGCGAATGCCCGCGGCGGAATCTTCCATCGCCGCGCAATGTTTTGTTTGCACGCCAAGGCGGCGCAATGCTTCCCGGTACACATCGGGCGCGGGTTTGCCATTGTCAACGTCTTGGTCGGTCACAACCGCATCAAAGAATTCGCGAATGCCCAACGCGTTGAGCGTCCATTCCGCGTTACTGCGTTCCGCCGATGTTGCGACTGCCAATTTCACGCCGCGCATTTTCAATCCGTTTAGCAATTCCAAAATGCCGTCATGCATTTCGATGCCGTGCGCGCGCATTTTGGCGTGACCGATGTTGGCTTGGCGCGCGACGTGCTGCTCTAATTCGTCGTCCGCGATTTCATCGCCGAACAGTGCGCGAAAATTGTCGCGGGTGTTGCGGCGCAAAAATTGTTCGGGGTCATGGTCCGCGCCAAATTCCGCAATCAGTTCCGCCCACGTCGCGCGATAGTGCGCGGTGGAATCCACAAGCGTACCGTCGAGGTCGAAAATAAACCCAAGTTGCAAGTTACAAGATGCAGGATGAAGGACACAGGGCGCATGATGTGAAACCTGTGTCTTGTGCCTTGTGTCTAGTGTGTGACAATCACTTTCATCGTTTCGCCCGCGCGCATCGCGTCGAATGCTTTGGCGGCATCGCTCGCGGGAATGCGATGCGTAATCAATGGCGACGGTTTCACGACGCCGCTTTCGAGCATTTGCACGACGCCGGGAAATTGATTCGCCGCGCCGAACGCGCCAAACACGCTCAATTCATAGCGCGTGATGAGGTACTGCGAAACGGGCGGCAGCGCGTGCTGCTGCATTCCGAACAATACAATGCGCCCGCCGCGTCGCACGAGTTTCAATGCTTGCGGCAGCAGCGCGCCGACTGCGTCCACAACCAAATCCGCGCCAATGTCGGTGTGTTCCTTGACAAGGGCTTCGACATCTTGCGCGCGCGAATCAATGACCACGTCCGCGCCATTTTGCTTTGCCATGTCGAGACGGAACGGCGCAACGTCGGTCACGATGATTTTTCCTGCGCCGCTCGCGCGATATACCATTGCGTACAACAAACCGACGGGCCCCGCGCCGAGAATGACGACAGTCTCGCCCGCGTGGATGGGGATGCGCGTCATACCGCTCGCCACACATGCCAGCACTTCGGCAAACACCGCGTCGTCGAGTGCAACGTCGCGCGAGATTTTATACAACGCGCGTTCGGGCGCGACGACGTACGGCGCGAGTCCGCCGTCGAGGGTGATGCCGAGCGTCTTGTAATCTTCGCACTGGTTCGGGAACCCACGGCGGCAGTAGCGACATTGCCCGCACACCAAACGCGGCGCGACGACAACGCGGTCGCCGGGGTGCAGGGACGTTGAATTCAACGTCCCTACCTCTTCCACCGTCCCGACAAATTCATGCCCAAGCACAGTGCCCGGCGCGGCTTTATGCGCGGGCGGCACGGCAAGGATATTCAAATCGGTGCCGCACAAACCGCACGCTTCGACGCGCAGTAAAACATCATCAGGATTTTTGATTTGCGGTATCGGGCGCTCCTGGAGTTCGAGCCGACCTTCGCCGAGAAAAACAGGTACGAGCATAAAGTTTTTTTGGGTGTGAATCATTTTGCAATTTTCACAGAAAATTTCAAAATGATTCACAGACTTTCCTGCGCTCCCCACGCCGCGCCCAAAATGCCCGCGTCGTTTCCCAACTCGCCTGCCGTGACGCGCACGCGCGACGAGATGGATTTGTGCGAAAATCTTGGCACGGCGCGACGCGCGGGTTCGAGTAACAAATCACCCGCTTTGACAACACTGCCGAATAGGACGAACGTCGAAATGTCCATTGTCATGGCAATGGTGGCGATACCCGCGCCGAGCGCGCGCCCCGCGCGTTCAAACACACGCTGCGCGATTTCGTCGCCATTGTGCGCGGCGCGGACGATTTCTTCTGCCGATTCCACTTTTTTGCGCGTCGCGTACATGAATGCATTCATAATCGCAGGACCGCCCGCGTATGCTTCGACACAGCCGTTCGAGCCGCAGGTGCAAATCGGTCCATCCATGTCCACGGTGAAATGTCCCACTTCGCCCGCCGCGTCCTGTTCGCCGCGATGCAGTTTGCCGTCAAAAATGAATGCGCCGCCAATGCCCGTGCCGACAATGATGAGACACATGGCTTTCGCGCCGCGCCCCGCGCCGAAATGATATTCGCCGAGCGCGGCGGCTTTGGCATCGTGTTCGAGTGAAACGGGAATGCCGAGCCGTTCGCCCACCATTTGCGCGAACGGTACATTGCGCCAGCCCGTCAGATTTGGCGGGTCCACAATCATGCCCGCGAAATGGTCAATCGGTCCGGGACTGCAAATGCCGAGCGTGTTCAATGTCGCACCCGCGGGCAATTGCATTTGCAGCGCGCGCACGTTTTCGGCAATGCGGTCGGCGGCTTGCGCGGGTCCTTCCAATGCGCGCGTCGGCGCTTCATTGCGCGCGACAATTTTCCATTCCGGCGAAACGAGTCCGCATTTGAATGTACTTGCGCCGAGGTCAACGCCGATGCTCCAATAGTTCGTCATCAGTGGACATTCATCAGTGGACAGTCTTGAGTTTGAATACTGAATACTGATTCCTTGAATCTCCAATCTCCAGTCTCTAATCTTTCCGATACGCCGCATCAATAATTTCGTGCACGCGCAGTCCGTCGGTTGCGTCGGGCGCGAACGGTTTGTTTTCGACAATGGCGCGGAGGAATTGGTAAATGTTTTCCGCGTGCGTGCGGTTCCAGCCGAGAATACTGCGCGGCGGCGGAACGACCGCGCCTTGATACTGCGTGCCGGTGGGGATGCGCGTCCAGCCCTGTGTGGACGCATTCGCGGTGGCGTCGAAAAATTGCAAAACATTTCCGTCTTGCAGACTGAATTTCAATGCGCCGCGTTCGCCATACACCTGAACATTCATGTCGTCCACTGCGCCCGTCGCAAAACGCGTGACGAACAAGGTCCCTTGCGCGCCGTTTTGCATTTTCGCATTGAGCCACGCGGCATCGTCCACGTCCACGCGTTCGCGGTGAGCGCTGTTGGGTGACGCGGGGCGTTCGGTGACGAATGTGCGCGTGACAGATTCCACGCTTTCAAATTCGCCGAGCAAAAACCGCGCCATGTCAATGACGTGCGCGCCCAAATCCACAAGCGCGCCGCCGCCCGATTGTGCGTGACGCAAGCGCCAACTCATCGGACGCTGCGGGTTTTGATAACCCGTATGCAAATAGTCGAGGTGGAAATGATAAATTTGTCCGAGCGCGTTTTCGGAAAGCATTTTCTGCGCAAGGATGAGAGCCGGCACGAAACGATAATTGCACACCATGCCGACTTGTACATTGGCGGCGCGCGCGGCGTCCACAATTTCGCGCGCTTCGGTCGCGTTCAGCGCGAGGGGTTTATCAACAAGGACGTGTTTACCCGCGCGGATCGCAGCGAGAATTGCCGGACGATGAGAGGCGTTGGGCAGACAAATGTCAACGATGTTCACATCATCGCGCGCGACGAGTTCGTCAATGCTTGTGGTGTACGCATTGAATCCCCCTTCGCGCATGGCGCGTTCTGCCGATTCGGCGCGCGTGGTGCATATTGCGGCGAGTTCAAGGCGCGGCAGCGCGTTGGGATAATAGTGCGGTATTTCGCGATACGCGAGCGCGTGCACTTTGCCAATCATGCCGAAACCCGCGAGACCGATGCCGAGTGTATGCATAAAAAAATACAGGCAGCGTGTAGCAAGTTTGCGGCGAACCGGTTCGCCACGACCTACTACCTGCTACCTGTTGCAGTTGTGTGAATGAGCGGTTTAGCCCTTGAGCGAACCCGCCATCAAACCGCGCACAAAGAACGGTCCAAGCAAAACATAAACCAGAATGGTGGGCAAGGCGGCAATGAGCGCACCCGCAAATTGCACGTTCCATTCGATGGAATAACTGCCAGCCATGTTATTCAATGCCACCGTAATCGGTTGATTGAGTGGGTTGTTGGTAATGGTGATGGCAAACAAAAAGTCATTCCAGATGTTGGTGAATTGCCAAATGGCGACGACCACAAAGCCCGGCGCCGAAAGGGGAAGCATGATGCGTGTAAAGATGCTAAAGAAATTGCCGCCGTCAATACGCGCCGCTTCGAGCATCTCATTCGGTAGGGTCGCGTAATAATTCCGGAAAATCAGCGCGCAGATGGGAATACCGTACACGACATGCACAAAAATCAATCCGGGGATGCCGCCGTACAATCTCATTGCTTGCAGGGTATATACCATGGGAATCAAAATGCTTTGGTACGGAATAAACATGCCAAACAGCAGCAGCGGAAAAATGATTTCCGAGCCGCGAAATTTCCACTTGGAAAGCACGTACCCGTTCATCGCGCCCAGAAAACACGAAATGATGGTTGCCGGTACCGTCAGGTACAAGCTGTTCATGAAATTGCGTCCGAGCCCTTGAATGGATTGGCTGCCGCGCCACGCGTCAACGTAGCTTTGGAAGCTCAGGGTCTTGGGCAGACTCCACATGTCATACAGATTGACCTCTTGATAACTCTTGAGTCCTGTAAGGACGAGCAAGAAAAGTGGAAGCAGGTAATAGATTGTAAAAAAGATTGCAATGGCATACAACAGGATGCGCCACCAATTGAAACGGCGTTTGTGAGTTGCCATTTCGTCGGCATCCGTGAGGGCGACGGCAGTGGTTTGTGAGCTCATTGGACAGTCTCCGAGCGCAGGCTGTAGCGGAGATACGGAATAATCAACAGCGACACGAGGAAAAGGAGAATAATGGCAATCGCCGCCCCCCAGCCAAAGCGCGTGGCTTTGAATGTGGTCTCGAACATGTTGTATGCGAGTGTGTCGGTTGAAAAACCGGGTCCGCTGCCGCTCATGGCAACCGTGAGGTCATATAGTTTTAGCGAGATGGCGCTGAGAATAATGACCGCGCTGAGTGTGATGGGCGTCAACAGCGGTAAATAAATATACCGCACGATTTGGTATTCATTCGCGCCGTCCACCAGCGCCGCTTCGCGCAGCTCTTGGGAAATGCTGCGCATTCCGGCGAGATACAATGCCATGACGTAACCGGACAATTGCCACGTCGCCGCGAGGACGATGGAAAAGGTGCCAACCGAAATGCCCCACAACGGCGTAGTGAGGAATCCCAATCCGATGGCGCCGAGCGCCGAGCCGATGCCCGAATCCGGCGTGATATACAAGACCGTCGGGTCGGTGAACCAGCGCGGCTTGAAAAAGCCAAGCCCGATGTATTCGAATAATTTATTGACGCCGGTCGCGCCAAGTTCCGGTGTGCCGGGGTTGAGGAGCCATCGCCATACAACGCCGGTGACGATAAAGGAAATGGCAAACGGCAAAAGAAACACCGCGCGAAAAAAACTTTCGCCGCGAATGCGGCTGTCGAGCAGCAGCGCCAACCCAAATCCCAAGACCAAACAACTGGTCAAAAAGATGGCGGTGAATCCGACGAAATTCCGGATATCAATCCAAAAACGTTGCGACTCGATGCCGGCGCCAAAGAGGATGCGCTGATAATTCGAGAGACCGACAAAGGTAAAGTCAGGCGTGGCGCTCGCCCATCTGCTGACCGAGACGATGCCCGTGAAGGAGATAAAGCCATAAACAAAAATTGCGATGAGTATGACCGATGGCAAGAGCATCAATACAGCTGCCCACCGCTCCCAACCCTTTCCTTTCATCTGCGCTTCCTCCGTTGTGTAGGGGCGTTGAATTCAACGCCCCTACAGATTTTTCTTATTGCGGAACGCCGTTGTCGTTGGCGGCTTGGACAAGCGCGGCTTGCGCGGCTGCCACATCACCGTCGGCAACGAATTTCTTCATGATATCGCTGAACGCATTCAACCACGAGGGGACGATGGCAGAGCCGTGCGTGGCGCTGGGAACAGCGAGGTCCACTGCGAAATCTTTAGCGGAAGATTGGAGGTACGCGTCAAATTTCGAGTAATCGCAGTCGGTGCGCGAGCAGATGGAACCCTTCTTGATATTAAATGCCTCTTGCGCTTCTTTGGTGGTGATGAGTTTGAGGAAGTTGATGGCATTTTCTTTATTCGGCGCTTGCGCGGGAAGGGCGAAACCGTCAGACACGATCATGAAAGCGCCTTTGTTGCCCGGAGCGGGGATACCTGCATATTCCGCGTCCGTTTTGCCGGCTTTGATGAATTCACCATCCGCCCAGTCGCCCATGATGTTCATGGCGGCTTTGCCTTCGATGACCAGTTTCGTCGCGTCGGACCAGGCGAGCGCGGCGCGGTCTTCGTTGGTGTAGGTCAACATCTTTTTGTAGGTTTCAAGGGCTTCAGTGACCTTCGGATCGCTCCACTTCATCTTGCCGCTCCAGAGGTCATTCACGCCTTGACCCCCAACGGTGGCAACCAACACGACTTCGAAGGTTTGCGGTTGTTCGAACCCTTCGGATGCGCCGTACGCGAGCGGCACGATGCCTTTGGCTTTGAGCGCTTCCGCAACGGTAAAGAATTCGTCCATCGTGGTCGGCGGGGTCAGACCGGCATCTGCAAAGACCTTTTTGTTAATCCAGAGCACATTGCCGCGATGAATGTTCATCGGCACGGTCCACATTTTGCCGTTATAGACCAACAAGTCTTTGAGCGTTGCCGGCATCACGTCGCCTTCGCCTTCGATGATGATGTCATCTACGGGAGTGAGGTATTTTTCCGGGTCGTATTGCGCTACTTCTTTACCCGCATGGAGTTGGAACACGTCGTACGGGTCGCCGCCTTGCAGTTTCGTCAAGTTGGCGCCCTTAAAGTTCACACCACCACCACCGGCGACACCGGCATTGACGATGGTGACATCGGGATATTTCGCGGCATACAAATCATACACGGCGTTGATGGCGGCGAGTTCACCACCGGAAGTCCACCAGTTACCGCCGAGCAATTGACCGGACGCGGCAGCGCCGAACAATACGCTAACATTGCCCTTGGCGGGGTCGCCAAATTTGGCAAGAATCGCATCGGCTTCTTCTTTGCTCGGAATGCAGAGTTTGTCGCCGACCTCGATAACATCAGGGTTCTTGATCAAGGTATAGGACGAATCTTCAACGTGCTTGTAATTCGTCTGTCCCATGATTGCCCAGTACGCCTGAATATTGCCGAGGAATTTATCCGCGAGGGTTGACAGGGTGTCGCCGGCGGTTACCGTGTACGTTTCGGCGCAAGTGACCGCCGCGTTCGGCGCCGCGTTCGCGGCAGGAACCATTGCCAACAGCATGGCAACGACGAGTAATGCAAAAACGAACTTTTTCTTCATCTCTCTTGACCTCCCTTGGTCGTTTGGGTTTGAATGTTTCGGATTGCGGGTACGTGCCATTTCAATGCTTGTGCGATTGTTTTCCTCCTTTCGCGTCGGGTTTTCGGCGATTCGGTTATGGCGTCCAACGACCGAATCGCCCAACCCCCTTGAAAATTATTTCGCGCAGCGGAAGCCAAGGTCATTGTTGGCTGTGGCCGGGACTGCCGAGTTGCGATAGAACCCGGTCAATTGGTCTGCTGTCGAGAACCAGTTGCCGCCGCGCAGAATGTACGCGCCTGCGGAATAAAGTTTCGAATCGGTGGTGTTTCCCGGATAATGCTCCGGAGGGGAAGAGGTCCATTCTGCGACATTGCCCGCCATGTCCAAAATCTTAAAGGGCGATGCGCCGTCGGGATAGGAACCAACGGCAGCGGTGCCGCGCAAACCGGAATCTTTGCCGTTTTGCTTTTTCGGATCATACTCGTTGCCGTACGGATACGCCAGTCCGTCCGCACCGCGCGCGGCAAATTCCCATTCTGCTTCGGTGGGCAGCCGTTTGCCCGCCCAAGTGCAAAACGCCGTTGCATCGTTCCAACTGATTTTGACGACCGGATGATTGTCCTTGCCCTCGGCAAAATCGAGCCAACCTTTTTCTCCCGCTTTTTCCGCATCCGTCTTGTAGCCGGTGGCGTCCGCGAATACTTTGAAATCGGCATTGGTGACTTCGAATTCATCCAGCATGAACGCGGCAACATCTACCTTGTGCGGTGGTTTGGAATCCGCGTTCCCTGCGTCACTGCCCATCATAAAAGAACCGCCCGCGATTTC
>CAZXYP010000002.1:10760-29596 GCA_964644955.1 uncultured Anaerolineales bacterium
TGCCGCGGTCGGTGCCGCGGTCGGCGCTTCGGTCGGCGCTTCGGTTGGCGCCGCAGTTGCGCCTGCTTGTGTCGGTTCCGGCGGCTTGGTGGGCGCGTCCGTCGGTTTCGGGCGCGGTGTTGGAGTCGGCGGTGGTGGAACCGGTGTATTGGTTGCGGCTGCAACAAGTGGTGTCACATTGGGGTCAATCGTCGGCGTGGCTTGGGTTTGGTTGTTCCCACTGCCGCCGGTAGATTGCCCGGGTAAGCCCGTCTCGTCACTACACGCTGCCAGCGCAAATGCCATTGCCGTGAGTAATACAAAGATCGTGAGAAATTTCATGCGTTCGGGTCTCCTCAAGGATAAAAATCAGGCGCGCCTGCGGATGGGATGAAAAACAACGACTGCGGATGTTGCCGGAAAGTCGCGGTGAATTTATTTCAATCCGTTTGCCGTGCGATACCGCTTACCCGCCTCGTCCAATGCAGTCTGTACACGCGCAACGGCGGCGGGAATTTCGCCGGTGCCGGGTTGCAACTTGCCGTTTGGTCCCTTGAACAACGGGGAGGACATTTCGGCGACAGTCATGCCTTGTGCCACAAAGTCAGCGCAATTTTTTGCATTTACGCCGCCGTCCATCATCAAGTCCACTTCTTGTTCGCGTCCTGCTGCCACAATCAGGTCGTGCAGTTGGCGCAATTGTTTGCCGAATGTCGGATTGACAATATGCGGACTGCGCCCGGTTTGCGGCGGCTGCCAGAACGGGTACCATGTTTCGTACTCGATAATATCCACAAAGGGGATAAGGGGTTCAAAGTTACTAATGGGAATGCCTTCCCAACCCCAGACTCCAACTTTCAAGCCATGCTCTTTGATAAAAAAGATATGCTCGACAATCGTTTCGCCCGTCGTTTCAATGGGCAGCGAAATCAAGTTGACGCCCGCCTCAATCATCAAACGCAATTGTTCTTGCGTGGGACGCACCATTTGCAATTGCGCTTCGATTTCTAATGTGGTGCTGGCGCGCGCGGCTTCCAAAATATCAATTCCGCCGCGCGGCATCGCAAATTGCATGTACTGTCCGTCGCGGACTTCGATGTGAATCCAATCCGCGCCCGCTTGCTCCAATTCGCGAATCTGCGCGCCCAAAACCGCGTAATCCGCCCAAAACAATCCGGCGGCTAGTTTGACGCGTTGGCGTGGATTTCCGATCTTGCTGGTTTCGCTGCTCATTCTCGCCTCTCGATACCATACACCCGACGTTCAGGAAATTACTGCGAGTGCAGAGTAAGTTTTATTTGTTGCGACGTGCGCGGGGGCGCTCCAAATCGAGGACGAGGTGTGCCGTTTGCTCATCCGTTATGATAACACTAACGTAACCTCCGCGCAACGCCCCCAAGATGGCTTTCGCTTTGTGCGCGCCGGTTGCCACGCCCACCACGTGCATTTGTTTGAGCGCGGACAATTCTAGCGCAATCGTGCGCTCGCTCAATTCCGTCGAAACAATTTCGCCGCTGCTGTTGAAATACTGGGAACAGATTTCGCCGACCGCGCGTCCCTGACGCAATTTTTCCACCTGATGGGTCGCCAGCAATTTTTGTCGTACAATAGCAGAGGATTGGCGGTCCAAGGAGCCGATGCCGACGAGCGCCAATTTCGCGTGCCGCGCCAAATCCAGCACATGGGCAATCGAGGGTTCGTGGAGCAACGCGCGTCGCGTTTCGATATTTTCGACAAACAGCGGCGCGGTCAGATTGTAATATTCTCCGCTGATTTTTTGCGCGAGGGCGCGCGCGAGATTTGCGTCGTCTTCGCCGGAACGATTTGCTTGCAAAGTTCCGACCAATTGGACGACATTAACATTGCGTCGCGCGCCCGGCGTGAATTGTTCGACGACGGCATGTAGGGTGCGCCCGCGGCTGAGGGCAATGGTGGTATTGGGCGCAAGATGGGTTTCGAGGTAACGCGCGGCTTGCCGCGCAACCTGCGCGCGGACTTCGGACGGGTTCGATGCCGTCGTTTTGAGAATCAATGCTTCTCGCAAGCCAAAATGTTCACAAAACTGTTGTTCCAATGCGGTGTCGGAGTTGAGTGGATAATGAATGCGAATTTCGACAATGCCGGATTTGCGGGCTTGGGTGAGCAGGCGCGACACGCTCGAACGCGAAACGCGCAGCCGTCGCGCAATCGCGCTTTGGTCGTCGCCTTGCTCGAAATAGAGATGCGCAACCTGAGCGAGCAGTTCTGCCTGCTCTCGTCCCATCGTCATAGATGCGTCCGGTTGAATCAACCAAAAATGGGGAAAGCACGGACTTGAAAAATTTTGCAGTCCGTTGCACAATTGTGCAAACGATTATCCGACAAGTTTTGCCGATTGTCAAGAGGTGAATTCATGAAGGCAGATGCGCCGCGCCATGCGCAATTGTTTGTAACTTGTTTGATTGAAACACTGCATCCGGCAGCGGGGATGGCGGTGGTGCGCGTTTTGGAAGCGTTGGGCGTTGAGATCGAATTTCCCGACGCACAGACCTGCTGTGGACAGCCCGCGTTCAACGGCGGCGCCTGGGACGACGCGCGCGCGATGGGGCGTTATACCCTGGATGTGCTGTCGAAATCGGATGCGCCGATTGTGGTGCCGTCGGGTTCGTGCGGTGACATGCTGCTCCATCATTATCCCGAATTGTTTGCGAACGATGCAAAATACGGACCTCTCGCGGAACATATCGCCGCGCGGACATACGAGTTTTCGCAGTTTCTGGTCGAGGTGCTGGGCGTGACCGATTTGCACGCGCGCCTGCCGGAACGCGTCGCATATCATCCGTCGTGTCATTTGTCGCGCGGCATGGGCATTACCGTGCCGCCGCGCGTGTTGTTGGAAAATGTTCAGGATGCCGAAATTGTGGAAGTGAATGGCGCGAACGAATGTTGCGGCTTTGGTGGATTGTTTGCCATCAAGATGGGTGACATTTCCGGCGCCATGCTGGAGCGCAAACTCGATGCGATTGAAGCCGCGCATGTGCAAACGTTGGTCGGATGCGACGTGAGCTGTCTATTGCATATCCGCGGCGGTTTGCACCGGCGCGGCTCGCAGGTACAAACGAAACACCTCGCGGAAATTCTGGATACGAAAGTGCGTTGAACGTTTGACGCTCAAACGTTACAACGTTCAACCCTCACTTATGTCACACGAACCATCGAATGTAACTTTTCACGAACGCGTGGATGACGCGCTGCGAAACGAGATTTTGCATACCGCGCTCGACCGCGCCACGGGACGCTTTACCAATCTGCGCCGCACCGCGCTCGCGTCGTTGGTGCAAGAAAGCGCGGTGCGCGACCGCGCGCGTTTGATTCGCGCACACACGCTGAGCCGTCTCGATGCGTATTTGGAACAATTTGCTGCGAACGTTGAACGCGCGGGCGGACAGGTGCATTTTGCAAATGACGCCGCGTCGCTGAATCGTATCGTCGTCGAAATCGCGCGCGCACACAATGCCAAATCCATTGTCAAGGGCAAGTCCATGATTTCGGAAGAGACGGAGTTGAATCATGCGCTGGAAACGGAAGGCATGCGCGTCGTCGAAACCGATTTGGGTGAATACATTATTCAACTCGCGGGCGAGCATCCGTCGCACATTATCGTACCTGCCGTTCACAAAACCAAAGAACAAATCGGTCAATTGCTGCATGACAAAATCGGCATTCCGCTGACGCACGACCCGGCGGAAATGACGGCGGCAGTGCGCGCGAAATTGCGCGCGGAATATCTGAACGCCGACCTCGGCATCAGCGGCGTGAATTTCGGTGTGGCGGAAACGGGCAGCATTTGCTTGGTGGAAAACGAAGGCAACGGACGTTTGACCACCACCGCGCCGCGTGTGCATATCGCGTTGATGGGCATCGAACGCCTGGTGCCGAATCTTGACGATTTGTCCGTGATGCTTCAGGTTCTGGCGCGTTCCGCGACGGGACAAAAAATTACCGTGTACACCAACATTATCACGGGACCGCGAAAGAATAACGAAGGTGACGGACCGGATGAACTGCATGTCATTTTGTTGGACAATGGGCGCAGTCGCGTGTTGGGAAGTGAGGTCGCCGAAATTTTGTACTGTATTCGCTGCGGCGCGTGTTTGAACGCGTGTCCGGTCTATCGCGAAATCGGCGGACACGCATACGGCAGTGTGTATCCCGGACCCGTTGGCGCCGTCTTGACGCCGGCGTTGGGTGGGATTGCGGCGTGGAGTGATTTACCGCAGGCGAGTTCCTTGTGCGGCGCATGCCAAGAAGTGTGTCCCGTTCGCATTGATATTCCGCGCATGTTATTGGTAGAACGCGATGAAGCGACGCGTGCGGGCAAGATGGCGTGGTGGCTGCGTTTGGGTTTGCATGGCTTTTCGTTCGCGGTCACCCGACGCACGCTGTATGGCTTGGCGACGTGGAGCGCGCGTATCGGTTCCCGTGTCCTCGGCGCGCCGAATCACGGTTGGATAAAAAATTTGCCGCCGCCCCTGAACGCGTGGACGGCATCGCGCGATTTTCCCGCATTCGCGAAAAAATCATTTCGCGCACAACTGCGCGAACACAAGGCGCGCGGCGCAGAAAAGGACAGGGCGCAAAAATGAAAGACGACCGTGAACAAGTGCTGAAACAAATTCGCGCGTCGCTCCAAGTCGCGCACTTGCCGTCCGCGCGCGCGAGCGTGCCGCCGCGCGAAATTGTAGGGCAGGGCGACCGCGCGGAAATGCGCGCCAACTTTCAACGCGAATTGGAACCGCTCGGGGGCGTGAGCCATGTCACGACGAACGAAGCGGATACGCTCGCGTTGGTGTTGCAGATATTCCACGAAGCGAACGTTCAAGAAATTTTGGTGTGGGATGACGCGGCTTTGCCGGTGAATGGATTGGGCGAAGCACTGCGCGCGAACGGTTACACAAGGTTAAGTGTGGACGTGCCGGATGATGCGGAGGGGCGAAAAAAGAAATTAGCCGAACTGGAACGCGCGGGAGCGGGCATCACGGGGGCGTTGGCAGGGCTGGCGGATACGGGAACGCTTGCGTTGGTGACACAGCCGACGCAAGCGCGTTTGATTTCGCTGTTACCTCCACTGCATATTGCGCTGCTGCCCGTCTCGCGATTGTATCCGACAATGGCAGCATTTTTTGCCGCGCATCCCGACGTGACGCAGCGCGGCAGTAATCTGATTTTTGTCACCGGACCGAGTCGCACGGCAGACATTGAATTGACCTTGACGCGCGGGGTGCATGGTCCCAAGTTTTTACACGTGATTCTATTGGACTGGTTGTGAATTCCATTTGAGCGACGGAAATAAAACGCGCGGCTGTCTCTGGCATCCGCGCGTTTCTATTTTGTTTCGTAAAATTTCAGTGCGCGTTGGAATTTACCATGTCGCTGTGGGGCGAGCCGAATGTGTTTTTTTAACGCCGCGACACATGCTTTGAGGTCGGTCTCTGTCCCCGTTTTTTTCAATTCAATTTCCAATTCATAAAACACTTGCGTTCGCGCGCCCGCGCGAAATTCTACGCGGTCCACGCTCCATTCGCCAATCACGCGCCGTCCCATTTTCAAAACGCGCAGACGCCGCGTTTGGGCAATCGAAAACAACGGATGCAAAACCGCGTCGCCGACCAACGACGCAATGTGTTTGTACACACGCGGCGGAAGATTCGCGCGCGATAAATGGTTTGGCAAACGCGCAAAATCAACTTCAACTTCGATTTCGGGACGCCGATGCACCGCGCCAATTTTTTCGGTGGGCGCCTTGAGGGTTACAAATTGTTTGGCGTCATTGCGGCGGCGCACGCGCAGGACATGGCGCGCGGTGATGAGCGCGCGTGCGGGCGTGTCATAAAACGTGTCGCGCATTTTCAAGTCGTGCGCGGCGCCGAGTGTGAACGAATCCAACGCGTCGAGCGTTCGCAATCGTCCGGCGGCTTTGGCGTCGGGGATGATAAACTTGGCTTCGATTTCCATTTCACTCTACCGCATAAAAAACGGTATGAACGCGCCAAACACTCCGCAGAGACTCGCAGCAAGTCCGCAAAGCATTGGCACAACCGTTACGACAATGATGAAAATGACCAGCCATTTGACCCATTGGCGAAATTTCGCCGAATCCTCTCCGGAAAGCGCGAATTGACTTGAAGCCGTATCGGTCGGTGGCAGCGCGATTTGGGCGGTTGGCGCGTCCACAAAAAATCGCGTGCCGCAGTATTCGCACTGAATCGCGCTGCCGAACGCGGGCAGTTCTGCGGACGCACCGCAATTCGGACAATTCAATTCGCGAAAAAAAGAGGATTCGCTGGACATTGTGAAATGTTGTGAACGCGCATGTTGGGGCCGCCGTCAAATCCGAAATCAAAAATTCAACGCGGCACATCCACCGACGCGAGAATGCGTTGAATAATACCATCCGGGTCGAGTCCCTCGATTTCGGCTTCCGGTTTCAAAAGAATGCGATGGCGCATCACGGGCAGCGCGACAGCTTTCACATCGTCCGGTACGACATAGTTGCGTCCTTGCAGCGCCGCGTACGCTTTGGCCGCGAGCAGCATCGCAATGGACGCGCGCGGACTGGCGCCCAACGCGAGGTCGGTGGCTTGACGCGTCGCGTCGGACAATTTCGTAATGTACTGCAGAATGCCGTCTTCGACAGTGACCGCATCAATCTCTTTGCGTAATTCCACCAAATCGGCGGGGGTGAGAATCGGCGTCAAGCCCACTTCGGACAATTTGTGCGCGTCAAAGCCGCGATGATAGCGGCGCAAAATATCCGTTTCGGCGTCGTTCGACGGATAACGCACAATGGTTTTGAACAGAAAACGGTCGAGCTGCGCTTCGGGCAGCGGGTACGTCCCTTCGTATTCCACCGGATTTTGCGTCGCCATCACCAAAAACGGTTCCGGCAAAATTGTGCGTTCGCCCTCAATCGTGACGTGGCGTTCTTCCATTGCCTCCAGCAATGCCGCCTGCGTTTTGGCGGGCGCGCGATTGATTTCATCCGCGAGCAAAACATTCGTGAACACGGGACCGTGTTTCAAAAAGAATCTGCTCGAGTTCACGTCAAATACTTGCGTGCCGACAATATCGGACGGCATCAGGTCGGGTGTGAACTGCACGCGCTTGAAATCGGCGTTGACCAGATGCGCGAGTGTTTTTGCGGCGAGTGTTTTTGCCGTGCCCGGCACGCCCTCCAACAACACATGCCCGCGCACGAGCAGCGCAATTACCATTTGCAAAAAGATTTCGTCTTGTCCGACGAGCGCCTTTTTCGATTCGGCAGAAAGTGCGTAATAGGTTTGTTGAACATTCATAGTGGGAGAATGGGGAATGGAGATTGGAGATTGGAGACTGGAGATTGGAGACTAGAGTTTGGATGTTGGATCTCCGATTCAAATTTCTAGTTTCTAATTTCTGCTTTCTACGTTCTAATTTCTAATTTCTATTTTTTCTTGCGCGTGCCGAATGTGACGGCGTGTTCGACGGTCTTGATCAAATCGGCTTCGCTCGTGTCGGTTCGGCGCAAGCCGTTGAGAAGGCGAACGAGTTCCGCGCGGTCAATTTCGGGACGCACCCGCGTAATGAGTTCGATGTACCGTTCGTCCGGCACGTCGGGATTGAGATGAAACGGACGCCCGAGGCGGCGTTTCAAGGAATGGCGATAATGCTGCAATACCATGCCGCGTTGGTTGGCACGGCGAAACAGATTCGCCATCGAAACGACATATTCGCTCGGCGTGCGGCGCGCCAATGTTTTTTGCACGGGGACGGTGCGCCCCAATCGCTGCCCGTTCAAAATCAAATAACCAAACAGCACAATCGCCGCAAACAACAAACCCCATCCCCACGGCGTATTGTAAATCACATTCAACAAGGATTCCGTATATTCGGATTTGAATCCGAGATGGTATTCGTCAAACGCAATGGCGCTGCCGCTTGGAACGCTCGCCAAAAGGGCGCGCGCGAATTTTGCATTGTCCGCGTTGGCGAGGTGTTCATTGTTCAAAAGCATCGGCGCCGACAACACCCAAAGCGTGCCTTGACCGCGTGCAATCCGGAGCAGCGCCGGTTTGTCGGCAGCCGCATATGGCACAATGTCATTGCGCCGCGTTTCCAATCCCCGATACGCGCCGGCGACCAATGCTTCAATGTTCGCGTCCGCCAGCGGTTGACTTAATGCCAACTCTGTAACGGAATCGTTCAGCGCGGTTGTTTCGATTTCCAGCGCGCGCAGCAATCCGTTGGCGACAAGCCCGCCCGAATCGGCGACAACCAGAACATTGCCGCGCTCAACCCATTGCAGGAGATAACGCGCTTCGCCGGGTTCAATCGTTTCGCGCGGCGCAAACACAAACAACAAGCGCGTGTCGTCGGCGACGCGAAACGCAGAATTTTCAATGCGCTGCGCGCGATAGCCCAACGCGTTTGCCCACTCGTACAGCGCGAGCGTGCCGCTGTCACGCGCCGAGTGCGACGAGTACGGCGTAAAGACTTGTTCTGCTTGCGCGAGCTCTTGTTGACGCGCGGCGACGAACGCGGTGAATCCCGCCAACAGCAGCAGCAGAACTGCCAAGAAAATCAATTCGCGCGAGGGGCGAAAGCGCTTCATAATTCCTTGACCTGCTCCACGCGCGCGCGATACGCGTCGAATTCCGCCGATGTGATGGATTCGAATCCGTACCACGTTCGGTCAAACGTTTCCACAATCGGCGCGAGTGCGGCAGTGGTGCGCGGGTCGTTGGAAGTTTGATGCAAGTACTCGCGATTGGTCAGGGTGGGGTCGTACTTGATTTTGCCGTGTTGGTCGAGCAGCAGCAGTGTCGCCAAATACAATTGCCGCACGGCGTTGCGATAATCGCCTTGATTCACAAACGCTTGCGCATTGTTGAACGCCTCGCCCGGTGTCCGTACCTCATGCATTTCCGGCAAATTCGCGAGCGCTTCTTCTTTGACCAAATTGCGCCGCAGCCCGCGAATAAAATACACCAAAACGAAAATGACGAGCGCGATGCCCAACAAGATTATCAAGTCGCGCGCATCCAAGACCCCGCGCGCGGTATTGTCGAACAAGCGGTCAAAGAAGCGTGAGATGCGCAGCAAAATCTCTTGAAGCCATCCCGGCAGCGCGTTCGCCTCTTCCGCAAACGGTGGGCGTTCGAGAATGTTTTGCAAGAGGACGAGGTCGGGCGCGGTGACGGGCGCAAGCGGCTGAGTCAACGCTTCGCGCAGCGCGGCAAGCCGTGTTTGCGCGGCAGGCGCTTTGTTTGGGTCGCGGATCAGCGCGACGAGTTCGCGATTGTCAATGTTGCTTTGCGCGCCGGACGGGAGCGTGACCGCGTTGATCCGTTCCAAAACGGACGCGGCTTGATTCAACAATGGCGCGCGCGCGTCGGACGATTGCGCCGCGGCTTGCGTCACGAGGTCGAACGCCTGCGCGACGGCGGCGCGATATTCGTCCAACGAAACCGGACTGTCTGCCGATGCCGTTTGCGCGCCGCACAGCACGCACAAGAGAAAGCAAAGCGCAAGCGCAAAGACACGTTTCATTTTTCCACGTAATTGTCGCGCGAATACAACGGCGGCAAATCCAACGACGATTCCGCAGACGCGGGAGACGCCGGCGGTGGTTGCGGTTCGAAAGCAGGCGCAAGCGTTGGTGCGGACGGGGCTTCGGGGAGGTTTTGCATTTGCCATTCGAGGTCAAAACCTTCTTTACGAATCCGCAGGTCGTAATACAACACGGTGAGTGCGGCGAATTGCAGTGGTGTGATGATGATGTTGATGAGTTGCAGTGAGATGCTGCTCAGGACCACAATCAAAAAAGGGGATTGCAATAACGTCGAAACAAAAATCGCCAACAGATAGAATCCGAAGTTCAAAACCAGAACCAATACCGTCAATGCCACAAGCAGAAAAAAGACTCGCCAAAACGAACCCTTGCCCAATTTCCAACTGCGTCCGAGTGCGCCGGTACTGTTATAGTTTTCGAGGACGATGGCTTGAATGAAAAAGATCCAACGCACAACCAAAAAAGTGCCCACGCCCAACGCAGGCACAAATAAACAACAGAGCGCCAGCGAAATGATGCTGAACGCAGCAGAGGAACTGCTGTCCAGTCCCGAACCCACTGCGGCAAAGCCAAGAAACGGCACAAGCCAAACCCCGCACAGCACGCCAAACACGACCACAAAAATAACGGTCAGCAAGAACGTGGCAATGAGCAGCGAGAGCCAGCGACGAAACGCGCGTCCATACGCCTGCCGCACGGTGATGGGGCGCCCCAGAAATTTCTCCGACACAAACGCCGTCAGCGCGCCGCTCTGAAATACAACGGCAACGGAATACACCAACGCCAACACAAAGGCGAGCAATTGTCCCACAATCCACATCCCCGTATTCAAAGTGTCGGACGTCACGGACTGCGGGTCCGGCGCAAAACCGGACACAAACGGATTGGTCAACAGTGTGATGGCAACTTGAATCGCCGTGTACGGCAAACTGATAATGGCGACGATAATGACGAGCGGCACAAAATTCTGCCGATAAATCCGAATCGCCCGGTCGAGAATATCGCCTGCGCTCATGGGGCGCAGTTGTGGAATGTTGGCAGCCATGGGCTACTCCTTGAACCGAATCCGCCGCGGATGCGTGCGCAATTTTTCCGCGCGAATGATTGCGATAATGTCGTCCACCGTTGCGTCGAGATGATTGTCTTGATTATTGAGACAATAATCAAAATATACGCGTTCTTGCATTTCTTGCGCGGCGGTGTTGAGGCGGCGCTGTAAGGTTTCCTCGGTTTCGGTTTTGCGCGCGCGCAGGCGCAGTTCCAATTCCTCCATGGAAGCGGTCAAGAAAATAAACACCGCGCCTTCCACCCGCTTACGAATCGTCGCCGCACCCTGTACGTCAATGCGCATCACCACGTCACTGCCTTGCGCAAGCGCCGCTTCAATATCGCGCCGCGAATTACCGTACAGATTGCCATACACGTTCGCGTGTTCCAAGAATTCGCCGCGCGTGAGGCGTGCTTGAAATTCCTCCGTCTTTACAAAATGATAATCTACGCCCTCCATTTCCGTTGGGCGCTGCGGGCGCGTTGTCGTCGTCACGAGAAAATGAAACGGCGCGCCGCGCGCTTGCATTCGTTTCAACGTTGCGTCTTTGCCGACGCCGCTCGGTCCCGGAACAATCACCAACAGCGGCGTTGACAAGGCATTGGTGTCGCAGGGTTCACTCACGCGCTCTTTGCTCCTGTCGTCTTGGGCATCGGAGCGCCGAGCCGATACGCGCGCGCAGCGTGTGGCAGCGCAAGCGTAACGCTGGTGGTGTCCACCACACACGCGGCATTTTCCAAGACCATCGCGTAATCTACCTTACGGTGTCCGGTAATAATGACGCATACATCCGCGTCGCGTACCGCGTCGGGCGTTAATGCGGCGCTCTCGAGCGTCAATGTCGTGCGATGAAACACACTGTCGCCGATGCGATACTGCGGCACATACGGATCGTGATACGAAACGTGCGCGCCGTGTTCGCTGAGCAATTCCATCACGCGTTCGGCGGGGGAATTGCGCGCGTCGTCAATGTCGCGTTTGAATGCCACGCCCAGAATCAAAACCTTTGCGCCCATCAAGCCTTTGCCTTGACGACTCAGCGCGTCCGAGATGAGATGGACGACATGAAACGGCATGGACTGATTGACTTCGGCGGCGAGTTCGATAAATTTTGTATAGAAATCGTATTCGCGCGCTTTCCACGACAAATAATACGGGTCCACCGGAATGCAGTGTCCGCCCACGCCCGCGCCCGGATAAAACGGCATGAATCCGAACGGTTTTGTTTTTGCCGCATCAATGACTTCCCAAATGTCAATGTCCATGCGTTCGCACAACAACGCGAGTTCATTCACCAACGCGATATTGACACTGCGAAAGATATTTTCGAGCAGTTTGGTCATTTCCGCCGCGCGCGGCGACGAGACCAAATGCACGCTGTCCGTCAGCGTCGCGAGCAAGTCGCGCGCCAACGCAGTGGCTTCGGGGGTCAGTCCGCCCAACACTTTAGGCATGTTGCGCGCCGACCATTGTGAGTTCCCCGGGTCAATGCGTTCGGGCGAAAAGGCGAGATGAAAATCCGCGCCCGCTTTCAGTCCGCTGGTTTCCAAAATCGGCAAGACAAATTCCTCGGTCGTGCCGGGGTAGGTGGTGCTTTGCAAGATCACCATTTGCCCGCGTTGTAAATGGCGCGCAATCGCCTGACTCGCGCTTTGCACCGGGCCCAAATCCGGCGCTTTCATGCGGTCGAACGGCGTCGGCACGCAAATGAAAATGACATCCGCATTGTCCAACACATTTTCATCCGTCGTCGCGCGCAATCGCCCGTCGGAAACCAACGTATGAACCAACGCGGATTCTACATCGGGGATGTACGATTCGCCGCGATTGATGGCGGCGACTTTGCGCGCGTCGAGATCCAGTCCGACGGTTTGAAATCCCGTTTCGGCAAACGCGACGGCAAGCGGCAAGCCGACATAACCGATTCCAATCACGGCAATTTCGGCGGAACGCGAATGAATTTTTTCATACAGGGGTGATTTCATATAAAGCGCTGCATCCAAAGACATGGTGTCGTGTGAAAAGAATCAAGTAATCGGCGTTCGCACGTCATCGCGAGCCGGGGAAAATCGCCTTATGATTTACTTGATACTCTTGCTTTCCAAATAGAAGATGATGCCGATGCCGGCCAAGAGTGCAAAAGCAAACAGCGCGTACGCTGCGAATGGCGGCAAAAACTGTACTGCCGAACCGAGCGCGCCCACGATGCCGCACAAGGCGTAAATCATCAGCACCGCGCGGCGGTGGCTCATGCCCATATTGACGAGACGATGCGAGAGATGGTCTTTGCCCGCAGTCGTCCACGGATTCACGCGGCGGCGCAAACGCGACATTGTGACGAGCGTCATGTCGAGTACGGGTACGCCCAACACAAGAATCGGAATCATCCACGTTACGGCGTCGGGCTGTCCGGGAAAACGCAATTTCAAACCGACTGCCGCGAGCATGAATCCCAAAAACAAACTACCCGCGTCGCCCATAAAAATGCGCGCGGGATTGAAATTATACACCAAGAAACCGAGCGACGCGCCCATCAGCGCCGCCGCAAACGGCGCGACCAGAAATTGTCCGTTTTGCAGACTCAACACCAAAAACCATGCCGCCGCAATCGCCGCCACGCCGCCCGACAGCCCGTCCATGTTATCCAAAAAATTTACGGCATTGGTAATCCCAATAACCCACACGGCGGTAATCAAAACATTTAGAAACGGATTCCGCAAGAATTCGACTTGCACGCCCGTGAGAATCAAAATCGCCACCGCAAAACATTGTCCCGTCAATTTCACCAACGGACGCAGCGTGCGCCAATCGTCCCAAATCCCCAGAAACGAAACCCACGTCGCGCCTAACAATATACCAATCACCTGCGTCACGTACAACGAATCGCTAAAGAGCAAGAGCGCGGCGACGAATGCCACATAAATGGCAACGCCGCCGAGCATCGGTACCGGCGAAGTATGGACTTTGCGCGACGCGGGTTGGTCGAGAATGCCAAACACAATCGCCGCGCGACGCGCCAACGGTGTGACGCCGAGCGCGAGCAGCAGCGCGGCAAAAAAAATCAGCGCAATTGTCGGCATGCTCTAGCCCGCCCCTTGCAGTTTGACTGCCAGGGCGCGCAGCGCGCTGACAAGCGCAAAATCATTCTTGTCGGCGTTCTTGGCAAGTTCTTCGACAAGGGTAATGGCTTGCGCGGTGTCGTTCTGCTGAATCGCCGTCACTGCCGCGTTCAATTTATTCCACAAGTTACGGTCCTCCGCGGGCGCAGTGGGCGTGATGGCTTGAATCGCTTCGCCGGCGCGCGCGAATTGGTCGGTCGCAATCAGCAGCAGCGCGACATTGCGGCGCGCGGCATAGTCGTCCGGCTTTAATGTCGCAACGCGTTCAAACGCGGGCAGGGCAAAATCAAATTGGGCGCGCGCCAACCATTGATTGGCGACTGCGCGCTGCGCTTCGGGGTCGTTCGGCGCGGCTTGCGCGGCTTCCAGCGCCTTTTGCAATTGCACCAACGTGAAACGAAAATCCTCATACCGTTTGCGCGTTGCCTCGTCGCTGTGTGGCATATTCGCGAGCGCGCCGTCAATCGCCACGATGGCTTCGGGGATGCGACCTGCTTTGGAATAGTAATTCGCAAGCGTGGTATATACTTCGAGCGAAGGCGTCGTCTTGACCGCATCGTTCAACCATTGTTCAAACTCGGACCCGGCATTGGCTTGGCTTGCCGCTTCTCCCGCGCGCGCCAACGCCGCAACGGCAACACTCAGTCCTTCATTGATAAACACGTCGCCGCACGCGGGCGCGCGCCGCACGGCTTCCAACGCATCCTTTACATTCAGACGCCAATCGGTTTGTGCTTGCGCGCGCACCGCATATGTCAAACAAAACGTCGGGTCAATTTGTTCGGCGCGATGTAATTGCGCCAGCGCTTGTGCGCGCGCTTGTTCCGCGCCGGACACATCGCCGTGGTCTTGCAGCAGCATTTGATATTCGATCAGCGCTTGCGCGTGTTGGTCAAACAAATGTACCGTTTGCGGACTGAGGCGCGTCGCCTGTTCAAAATATTCGCTGGCTTTGGCATACGCCGCGCGCCGCGCTTCAAAATCCGGCGCCATCGTCCCGCGCGCCTGTGACAAGCGCGCGAGATTGGCGGAATGGTCGGTGTTGAACGGATTGAGCGCGCGCGCGGCATGTAACGCGTCCTCGGCATTATCCAAAAGTTTCGCGCGCGCGTTCGCGTCCGTTTCATTTTTGGCGGCGTCGAGGTAAGCGCGTCCGAGAAAAAGCAAATAGTAATCTTGCTGCGGCTGCAGCGCAAGCGCGCGCTGATACAGCTGTACGGCAGTGTCGGCATTTTCACCGGGCAAGCCCGCGGCTTGTTTGTACAGCATGTCCGCGCGGACCGGATCAATGTTGGTCGCCGTAATCAGAATTCCGGTTACAAGCACAAGCACCGGCAGCACGACCCAATTTGCCGTGTGCCGTACCAGCACAGTCGGCAGTGGTTCGTCAAACATCAGACTAAGCGCGCACACGATTGCAATGAGCAGCATAAAAATACTGAACAATACAACCGACGCGAGCAGTGCATCCAAAATGCCGGTTCCGGTGGTGGCAATCAACATGACGTGATAAAACGCCAAGCCCGAAAAAATCGCGAATGCCAACACGACAAAAAGCAGCGCCGCAATGCCCCAATCGCGCGCCCCCAAACGAAACACGCGTCCCCATTCCGCCATGCCGATGCCCATGCCCATACCCAGTGTAGTGAGCAACAGCCACAGCATTGCCCACGAAGAGTTGGGACCGGCGGTCGTTGTCTTGAATGTCAATGCGCTGATAACCAAATCCAAACCGCTGACGACTTGCGAACTGACCGCGGAGGCATTGTTGGTGTTGATATAGTCAAAACCCATAACCGCCAAAACAAATCCGACCAAAAACGCAAACGTAATCATGGGCGCGGACGACACGCGGCGTACATTCGCGGGCGCGGCACGCGGCGTTGTCTTTTTCACGGGCGCGCCCGGAACATTTTTGGGACGCGCGGTCGGAGTGTTTTTGGCTGTGGGGGGGGGGGAAGGCGCGGCAAGGTTTTCTGCCGCGTTTTGGTTTTCAACGTCGGACATGGAGATTGCGCGCACGCCCAACGCGACAAATACAGCAGCAAAAAACCAAAAATACACACGCGTGGTCACAATTGCAATGCCAAAATGAATTTCGATAAAATGCGCGACAAAGAGCGAGGTCAATGCCGCAAGCCACAGCGCCGTATCGGAATACGCGAGGGTGGGCTTGCGCGCGCGCACGGCAAAGGCAACGAGATATGTAAACAAGCCGAGCATCATGCCGCCCGGCAGCGCGACGCCGATGAATTCCCAGCCGAGCGTTACGCCAAACAAGATGGCGAGCAGCGCGCCGCCGCCAAACCACAGCGCAATAAAAATGTTACGCGCGCGCGGCGAATGAATCAATCCGAGCCATTTCAATGCGAGATAAAAAATGACGAGGAACAAAATGTTTTCGGCAATGAATCCGAACAAGCCCGTTGTAACGAGGGCGTCAAAGGTTTCATTGTGTGAACGGTCGGGCGTGGCATTGCGCGATTCCAGCGTGCCGAGTTCGGGCGGATAAAATCTGTTGTACGCCACATACATTGTTTCGGGACCATAGCCGACGAAGGGGCGAATCGGATTAAAGGCATCCGTGCCGGTCGTCGGTGCCCACAACGGTTCATGCGGCAGCGTCAATTGCAATGCGCCCTGCCAAATCAAAACGCGCACGCGTCCCGTGCCGCCTTCCGTTTCAAAAATGCGCCCCAAGCGCCCGATGTACGGTACTTCGCGCAATCCGGCAAGCGGTGAGTTGGAGAGATTGAGCAATACGAGGAACAGCAGTCCCAAGAGCGCAAGACTGACTGCGCCCACCGCCAGTTTTCGCGCGCCGCGCGCGAGCGCATACAATACGCCAAACGCAAACAAACCGCCGAGCATCCCGAGCAGCGGACCGCGACTTTGCGAAAAGAAGAGCGCAACACATTGCACCGCCAGCAGCGCGGCGTACAACGCAATCAACAAAAAATTCGCGGCGCGTTGTTTCAAGACAATCGCGGCGCCCCACCACAACGCGACGGCGAGAAAGGAAACGCCGAGCGCCAATGCAAACGCGCCCGAGGTCGCCGCCAATTGTTCCGGGTTGAGCACGCCGCTATAATTGGCTTCAATAAAACTCTTGACCCCGACATCAAAACTCAATCCCCACGCGGCTGCAATTCCAAGAAACGTCACCAGCGCGGCAAGATAAATCAAAACCGGCGGACGTCCCGGCATTGTCGCGCGCACGCGCGCGGTGGTCTGAAGCAAGCGCGCCAGCGCAAGCGGAATCACCAAAATCAGAAACGCGCCAATGAAAATGGAATTGCCCAGCGTCGAAGCGACGCGGGTAGTCACATCGCCGACCCACGGCAGCGGGTCCAGAAAAAAGTGTTGAATGATGCCATACAGCGCGACGGGAAAACTTGCGACGAGCGCGATGCTGATGGCGCGTTCAATTTCGGCGCGCGTTTGGAGCAAACTTGCGGCGAGGAAAAAAATAACCAGATACGAGGAATAAGTGTATAACCCTTGCAAACGTTGGTACGAACCGAAAAATGAAACAGTGGGGGAGACCGACAACAACGTGCTGACCAGATATGCCAACAAGATCAAGAGCGCGGGAATCGCGAGCGGGTTGGCGCGCGTCGTCTCGAGCGCCCAAGCGCGTAAGCGCGCACTCACATTTTCGGCGGGATTGCGCGTTCCCGGTTGACTGCGCCGGCGTTCGGCGCGCAAAATGAGCCACGCCGCGCCCATTGCCAACGCGAGCGTGCGTATCAAGGAAATCTTGTCGGGTTCAAAAACGCGGCTGGAATAGATATTGAAATAGAGGGGTGCTGCGATAAGCGCCAACAGCCAACCGGCTTGGATAAATTTTTCGGCAAATACGGCGAGTTTAGAATTTTGGGGCATATCGGGTCCGTGCTAAGGGTGAGCGAAATTTTACAAGGGGTTCGGGAAAACCTCAAATTGCTTTGCGCCGTAGATGGGCGTGTGTTAACAAGGTTTAACCCGCGCTTTACGCCGGCTTGAATTGTTTTTGGAACAATACAGTGTAAACGTAACCCGGTCGGGTGCAAAAAAAAGTCCAAGTCAAGAGATTTGACCATTCTCTTCCAAAGGATTATCGGATGATGAAAACACGTGTGCTTTTTTTGTGTGTTTATAATTCGGCGCGTTCGCAAATGGCGGAAGCGGTCTTGAGGCAAAAGGGCGGCGACCGCTTTGAGGTTTACAGCGCGGGCAGCGAACCGACCCGCGTGCATCCCTTTACCCTGCGCGTGCTGCAAGACGCACACTATGATTCCGCCGGGTTGTATTCCAAAGCGGTGACTGAATTTGTCGCGCAACCATTTGATTATGTAATCACCTTGTGCGATGATGAGGTTTGCCCGGTGTTTCCCGGCGCGGTGACGCGTTTGCATTGGGGGATGCCTGACCCTTCCGCCGTGCACGGCGACAGCGCCGAACGGTTGGAGGCATTTCAAAAAACATTGGCTGCGATTGAAACGCGTGTCGAACAATTCGTGCGCAATCTGCAACTGTCGGGTTGAGTTGAGGTTTCTGCTTGGAAATTCTATTCGTCGCGGCGATACCGGTCGTCGTCATCCTTTCTGTATTGTTGTGGCGCATGCGCCAAACCGTGAACCGTCAGGCGCATGCTTTGGCGGAGGCGCAGGCGCGTTTGCACGCGTCCGATGCCGAGAACGCGAATGTTCAAGAACAATTGGCGGCGTTTACGCGCGCAACGTCGGACGGCATTGTGCGTGTGGATGGGAATGGAACGGTCGTTTTCATGAACGAGATCGCGCGCGCATTTCTCGGCTTGGGGAACGACGCGAAAGGGTCCCTGCGACATTTGGCGTGGGGCTTTGAGTTGGACGCGCTGGTCCGGCAGGTGCAATACGAAGGCACCGAAATCGCGAGTCAAACGATCGTCAAAGACGAACGCGCATTTCAGGTGCGCGCGACCGCGTTCGGCAAAGCCAACCGGCGCGGCGTCCTGCTGACGTTGACCGAAATCACCGAACTACAGCGCCTCGGACGCGCGCGCCGCGAATTCGTTGCCAACATTTCGCACGAGCTGCGGACGCCTGTCGCCACGCTGCAGTTATTGGGGGAAACGATT
>CAZXYP010000002.1:29606-46166 GCA_964644955.1 uncultured Anaerolineales bacterium
TGCGACGCAAGGGATTGCGGACCCGCAGCTGCTGCGTGATTTGTTGGACAAGATGCGCGCGCAAATTGATTTATTGAAACAACTGACTGATGAATTGATGGACCTCGCCTTGATTGAATCGGGACAGGCGCCGATTCGTTTGGTCAATCTGGTCGCGGTAGATTTGATTAACGAAACGCTGGCGCCTTTGCGCGTGCAGGCGGAACGCAAGGAGATAACGCTTGAAACGTTTGTGCCGCCCGATATGCAGGTGCTGGCAGACCCGCTAGCCGTTCGCAAAATTCTTGGCAATCTCACGCACAATGCGCTCAAGTTCACGCCGCGCGGCGGGCGCGTGACCTTGCGCGCGACCTGGTGCAATGAAGGACGCGATGTGCAAATCGCGATTCAAGATACCGGCATCGGAATTTCACCCCAAGACCTTGCGCGTATCTTTGAGCGTTTTTTCAAAGTGGATCGCTCGCGCGCGCGCGCGGAAGGTGAATTGCGCGGCACCGGGTTGGGGTTGGCGATTGCCAAACACATGGTCGAGGCGCACGGCGGAAAAATTTGGGCGGAAAGCGCGCCGGGCAAAGGTTCTACCTTTTACTTTACGCTGCCGTCCGGTGAGTAAAGTTGTTATACAAGTCCCATTTCTTGCGCGCGCAAGACGGCTTGTGTCCGGTCCCGCACGCCAAGTTTGGAAAAGATATTGCTGATGTGATTTTTTGCCGTGCCTTCGGTGATGAATAGGGTTTCGGCGATTTCGCGATTCGACATGCCCTGTGCCAGCAGTTTCAAAATCTCCGCTTCGCGTTCGCTCAACGGGTCGAGCAATTTTGTGTGCGCCAAAGTTTTCTTGTCAGGCGCGCCCAAACGCGCAAATTCCGAAACAACCTTGCGCGCAATGCTCGGCTGAATCAATGCCTCCCCGCGCGCGACGCGCCGAATCGCGTCCGTCAAATCCTCCGCCGAAACATCTTTGAGCAGATAGCCCATCGCGCCCGCGCGCAAACCTTCAAACACATATTCATCATCATCAAACGTGGTCAGAATGATAACCTGTGTCTCGGGCGCTTGCGCCCGCACCTGACGGGTGGCGTCAACGCCGTTCAGACGCGGCATTCGCACATCCATCAGCACCACATGCGGTTTTCGTTCCTTGACCAACGTCACCGCTTCGATGCCGTCACCGGCTTGCCCGACCACTTCCAAATCCGGTTCAAGTTCGAGCAGCGTCGCCAAACCCTGCCGCATCAACGCTTGGTCGTCCACAATCAAGACGCGAATTTTTTTCATTCGCTCACCAATCCTTCTTGCAGCGGCAATTCGACGCGCAACGCAAAACCGCGTTCGGCGCGCGGTCCGGCATCAAAGGCGCCGCCCAACAATGCGACGCGTTCGCGCAAACCGAGCAAACCGTAACCGGGCAGAGTGTTGGCGTCACCGCCCGTGCCGTCGTCAGTCACGAGGACAGTGACCTGTTCCGCGCGCTGCGTAATTCGAACCTCAATCCGGGTCGCGTGCGCGTGTTTTTGCGCGTTGGTGAGTCCTTCCTGGACTGTGCGATAGATGGTCAATGCTTGTGCGGGCGATAATTTTTCGGGGGCAAAGTTTTCGGCGTGATAATCCGTCGCAATCCCCGTCGCGCTCGCAAAATCGCGCACCAGCGCGGGCAAGCTTTCGATGGAATTGTTTTCCGGTTCGGATACCTGCCGCAGCGCGTTGACGGATTGGCGCACATCTTCCAACGCTTGCGCGACCACGCCGCGGGCGGTTGCGATTTGTTCCCGCGCGCGCGCGGGTTCGCGCTCCATGAGTTTTTGCGCCGCTTGCAATTGCACACTCAATACGGTCAAATGATGTCCGAGCGAGTCGTGAATTTCGCGCGCCATGCGCGTGCGTTCCTGCGCGATGGCGAGGGCTTGCGCGCGCGCGGCGTATTCGCGCAGCTGCGCATTGGCGTTTTCCAATTCGGCGGCGAGGCGTTGACTTTCGGCGCGCGCAATTTGTTCGCGCTGCAGCGCGCGTGCGACCGCCCACATGAACGCAAAAATGCCCGCATACAACATGCCGCTCAAAATGGCTTCGAGCAGCGGGCTGGTCACGAGCAGGAACGCAAAGATAGCGACCAGATAGCCCGCGCCCCAGTACAATTGTTCCGGCGCTTCAAAACTAAAGAATGCTTGCGCCGCCAACAAGACAAACAATACCGAGGCAAAGTTGTTGCCGCCGGGAACGACAAAAAAGAGTGCGCCCGCCAGGACGCCTTGTATCATAAAGAGCGCGCGCCGCAGCGATATCGAAACCGGCGTGAGCATCAAAACGCTCTCGATAATCGTAAACGCGACAAAGATACCGACAATCAACGCGAGCGCCGCTTCGCTGCCGGTGCGCAAACCGGACATGACGGCTACCAAAAAGACTGCAAGAGTTGTCAGGTAGGCGGCGGCATTCAACAGCGGAGACGCGCGGCGCGAACTGTTTTCGGGTGTCATGTTTTTATTATACCGCCAACGCGATTTCGTACACGCGCAGTACGCGTTCCACCATCTTATCGAGCGTGAATTCGCGCGCAAAACGTTCGCGTCCCGCGCTGCCCATGCGCGCGCGCAGCGGCGCATTGTTCAACAAGCGCGTGATGGCTTGCGCCAACGCAGCAGAGTTTTTGGGCGGCACAATCAATCCCGTGATTTCATTTTGATTGACCCACGCGACGCCCGTGTGCACATCACACGACACAATCGGTTTGCCCGCCGCCATTGCCTCCAATTGCACCGCGCCAAACGCTTCGCTTCGTTCGGAACAGGGCAGCACAAAAATTTCGCACGCGTCATAATAGGCGGCGAGCGCGTCATCCGAAACTTCGCCTGCCCATGTCACGCGCGCCGCGAGGTTGAGTGACGCTGCCAACGCTTTCCATTCCGCCTCCATCGGACCGCTGCCGACGATGGTGAGACGCGCGTCCGAAATTTGAGCGAGTGCCTGCAACAAATCATTCACGCCTTTGTAGTAGCGCAGTTTGCCGACAAACAACAATTCGGTCGGCGGAACATCAATGTGCTCAGCAACGCGCGAGGGGGGGGGGATGCCGAGGGGCACGACAATGCATTTTTTGCGGTGGCGCGCCAACACGGGCGATGTTTCAACGTAAACGGGGCTGGTGGCGATGATGGTGTTGACGCGCGCCAGCACGCGATGCCAGAGCGGCGTGTACAGCGCGCCCATGATTTTTTGGCGCACAATATCGCTGTGATAGGTCAAGACGGCGGCGCGTGTTTTGCTTCCGAAAAAATATGCCAATTCGCCGACAGGGTAGGGCGAATGCAAATGGATTATATCGCCTTGCCATTCTGCGGCGCGTTGAAACAATTCAACACTGAGCGGCGCCGAAGACAGATCCATCAGCCGTGATCCAAAGAGAATGCGTACCCCATTTCGCCATTCGCCATGCGAATGGCGGTCGCGGCTCGTGACCAGAACCGTGACCTCATGCGCGCGTGCGGCTTGCGCTTCCGCCAAAAGGCGCACATGATTTTCGATGCCGCCGCGCACCGGAAAATAATCCTTGTAAATATGAAGGATACGCATCGTCAGCCGCACACGGTTTGATACACTTGCCTTGTTTCTCGCGCAACGCGTTCCCATGAAAATTGCCGCGCGCGCGCCATCCCGCGTTCGCGCAATCGGGCGCGCAAGGTTTCATCGTTCAATAATTCGGACAGCGCGCGTGCAATGTCTTGTATCTGGCGCGGTTCAAAAAACAACGCCGCGTCGCCGACCACTTCCGGCAAACTCGACGCGTAGGCACAGGCAACCGGCGCGCCGCACGCCATCGCCTCTAACGGCGGCAGTCCGAATCCTTCATGCACGGATGGAAACACGAAACACGCTGCGCCGCTGTATAGCGCGGGCAAATCGTTTTCGGCAATGCTGTGGCGATACAACACGCGTTCTTGCAAATCAAATTTGGCAGTCAATGATTGGGCTTCGGGATAACGCGCGTCCCATGCGCCTGCAATAACCAACACCGCATCGCTTTCGACCTGATTCCACGCCTCGACCAAACGCGGCAAATTTTTGTGCGGCTTGTTGCTGCCGACATAGAGCGCGTATTTTTCGGGCAGCGCCAATGTATGACGCACGCGAGCGATTTCGGATACGGGCTGCGGCGCAAACGATTCGTCTGCCGCGAGCGGAACGATTGAAATTTTCGCGCGCGGAATTTTCAGGATGCGTTCCAGATCTGCGCGCGACGCGTCCGAAAATGTAAGCACCGCTTGCGCGCGGCGCGCGGCGGCTTGATTCAAAAAACGATACGCGACGCGTCTCAACGCGCTCGGCATTTCTTGCGGCAAAACCAGCGGCGTCAAATCTGCGAGCGTCACAATCTTGGGAACAGCGAGCGCGAAGGGCAACGCATAATACGGCGAATGAAAGGCATCCCCTCGCGTCGTAACGCGCGCGTCAACGGCAAGGCGTTGTTCGGCAAGGGAAAAATATTTGGCGTTCACCGCGACGCGTTCCACATTGGGGCGCGCCCACAACGCGCGCAGATCAAAGCGCGAATTTATTGCACGCGCATTGTACAGCAAACGGAATGTATCTTGAGGAAAATAATGCGCCAGCGCGCGCGCCAAATGAAACGCATAGCGCCCGATGCCGGGAAAATGGTCTTGCATGGAACGCGCGTCGAGGATAAACGTCGCCATTTATTTTCAAGTGACGCTTGCGTACACTGCCAGCGTTTCGCGCGCGGCGCGTTCCCACGTAAAACGCGCGGCTTGGATTACACCTTTTGCGTGCATTGCGTGACGCAGCGCGTCATCGTTCAAAACGCGCGCCATGGCTTGCGCCAACTGCGCCGTGTCACGCGGCTCGACCAAAATCCCTGCGTCGCCGACCACTTCCGGCAAACTCGACGCGTTGGATGAAATCACGGGCGCGCCGCACGCCATGGCTTCGAGCGGCGGCAAACCGAATCCTTCATACAGCGACGGATATACAAACACCTCTGCCAAGTTCAACAGCGCCGGGACATCGTCGTGGGCAATCCAATCGGTCAGATGCACGCGTTCCTGCAAACCGAGCGTTTGAATGTGTTGTAAGGTCGTTTGATACAACCAGCCCTTGCGCCCCGCGACCACGAGCGGCGGCGTGTTGGCATCCTGTTGCAGCAATGCCGCATACGCATCGAGCAGCGTCACCAAATTTTTGCGCGGCTCGATGGTGCTGAAAAACAAAATAAAACGCGCGGGCAAGTGATACTTGACGCGCACGCGTTCCAATTCATCGCGCTGTTTCATCGGGCGAAAGGACGGATGCACGCCTTCATAAATCACGCGAATTTTTTCGGCGGGAATTCCCATGAGGTTGATTACGTCGCGTCGTGTGCACTCGGATACCGCGACAATGGCGTCCGCGCGCTGCATAAATTGGGGCAGCATCAAACTCAGATACCACCGATTGAGCGGCAAATGGTATTCGGGAAAAAATCGAAATATCAAATCGTGAATGGTAAAGACACTGCGCGCGTTTTTGAGCGGCGGCAGTAAATGGTCGGTGGCATGAAACACCTCACACGCGGGCAGCCAGCGGTCCAGGTCGCGCCGCGCCGCATACGCCAGCAGCACACTCATGCGCCATGGTTTCGCGCCGAGCGGGACGCGCGCGGGCCGCACGTTTTTCAATTCCCCTTCCAACTGTATTTCGCGCCGCGCATGATACAGACCAATGTATTTGTTTTGCGGCGCAATTCGCGCGAGCGCGGCGGTCAATTCGCCCGCATAACGTCCCAGCCCCGCGTGATGATGCACGAACGGCGAAAGATCGAGCGTAATGTCCATCAAAGTCCCGTCGCGGCGGCGTGGACTGCCGCATAGATTTGTAACAATTGCTGCGCGGCGGTGTCCCACGAAAATAATTGCGCGCGTTCCAGCCCCAGCGCGCGCAAACGCAGCCGTTCCGCGGGACTGGTTGCAACTGCCAACATGGCTTGGGCGAATCCGTGCGCGTCGTTGGGCGCGAGCAAAATGCCTGCCCTGCCCACGACTTCGGGCAAACTCGATGTGTTGGACGCAATCACCGGCGCGCCGCACGCCATTGCTTCCAATGCCGTCAATCCAAACCCTTCATAGCGCGTCGGAAACACAAACGCCGTCGCAAGAAAATAGAGTGCGGGCAAGTCTTGGTCGGCAATGTAATCGGCAAAATGCACGCGAGCGCCCAGCCCCAACCGGCGCACTTGGGCAAACAGAGCTTGAAAGTACCAACCGCGTTTGCCGACAATGACGAGATGCTCGGGAATCTGATTGGCGGTGAACGCAAACGCGTTCAGCAATGTGTCCACACCTTTGCGCGGTTCGAGCGTGCTCACAAACAAAAAAAATTTTTCAGGCAATTGCAAACGCAGGCGCACGCTTTCGGCATCCTGTTCGTCGGGCGGAAATTGAAAGCGCGCAAGTCCGGGCGGCACAACGCTAATATGTTGTGGTGGGATACGCGTCAGGCGCACGATATCGCGTTTGGTGTGATGCGACAGCGTGATAATGTGACTCGTTGCGCGCAGAGTGTACGGCAGGTAGCGACTCCAATACAAACGCGACGCGAGCGGAAAATTTTTGGCAAACAAAACCCCAATCAAATCCATCACGGTCAATACTATCGGCACGCGCGAACGCAGCGGCGCGGCAAAGCCCGTGAGATGCAGCACGTCCGCTTGCGCTGCCGCCGCCAGATTCGGCAAAGTGAACTGCTCGCGCAGGATGCGTTGGTCGGTGCGTTGGTCCACACCCGCGCCGTCATCCAGAAAAACAATTTCGGGCGGCGACGCGGCGGCGCGCAGCGCGTTGACGACCGCGTCCGTGTACACGCCAATGCCGGTCTTGCGCCCGCGCGTGGCGCTCATGTCAAACGCGACGCGCATCTTGCCTCACGCAATGTTCCATGACCAAATCTTCTCCGCGTTCCACATTTTGACGCGCGTCGTAGTGCGCGCACGCGTACGCGCGCGCGTGTTGTCCCATTTCGGCGGCGCGCGTCGGGTTGGACAGCAGCGTGACAAGGGCATCCGCCAACGCGGACGCGTCTTGTTCTTGCACCAAAATTCCCGCGACGCCCTCTGGAATGTATTCGGGAATCGAACCGCTGCGTGTCGAGACAACGGGCAATCCGCACGCCATCGCCTGCAGTGCGGACGCGCCGACCTGTTCCGCCCATTTGCGCGTCGTGATGGATGGCGCGCAAAATACATCCGCTCGATGAAAAATGCTCACCATTTCGCGATTTTTAACAACGCCAAGCATCTGAATGCTCCCGGACAAATTCTGCGTCCGGATATTTTCGGCAAGCTGTGCGCGCGCCGGACCGTCGCCCGCAATCAGCAAGCGCGCGGTGGGTATTTTTTGTCGTACGAACGCGAACGCGTCGAGCAAAACAAAAACTCCTTTTTCAACATGCAGCCGTCCCGCAAACAGAATTGTCGGCGGCGCGTTTGCGTCACGCGCGGCGCGTGCAACAAATTCCTGCGTATCCGCGCCCCACACACCCCACAACGCGCTGCGGATGCGCGCCGCGTTCGCGCGACACGCCAGGACATTTTCGCGCGCGCCTTGATTGAGCGTCAGAATCAAACACGCGCGTTGAAAATAAACGCGCAGCACGTTGCGCAGAAGAAACGCGCGCGCGCGACCGAACTTGATTTCAAGCGGACGATTTTCCAGTGTGACTGCCAGCAGCGCGGCATTGATCGTGCGCGCGGCAAAATAGCATGCCCACAGGTACGACTGCGTGTAAAACGAAAACGGTTCGACGCTTTGAATCACATCGGGTTTTGCCCGCACAAGTTGTGCGTACAAATCGCGCGGCGACGCATAGGCGCGCAGGGTTTCATCCAAGTCATCGTCGGTCAAATCATTGTACACGCGCGCGCGATAAAAATGCTGTAATTCAAATTTCGAAAAATAGCCGAGCGGCGCGAGCAAATCGCGGCGAATGCCGATGCTGACGATGGCAAGGCGCGATTTGCGATTCATGCCATCCCCGCGCGGCGGCGCGCCACAAACCATTCCGTCAATCTCACGCCCCAACGCGTTTTACTCAGAAACAGATAATACACTGTTAATGCGGCGGCGCGGGGAATGCATTGTGCGCGCGAAGGCGCATAGCCCAACGCGCGCCAAAACATGCGCCACGCGCTCCGCACGTCACGGCGTTCCAAATACCGAATCATCCAATCGAGATACAGGTTGCGATATGCCTGCGGTTTGATGTCCAACGCCGATGCGGGGATGCGCGTCTGCGCGAAAAATTTGTCAAGCACGCGCACGCGGTCCTGCATCACCTGTTCCATACGCGCGGAAGCGCTGCGCGTCAAGTTTTGCGCGTGAAAGCGATAGTGCGCCAAGACGCGCGGCACATACGCGATGCCAAACCGCTGCGCGATGCGAATCCACACATCCCAATCTTCGTTGGCGATTAAGGATTCGTCATAGCCGCCGACCGCTTCGAGCGCGGCGCGGCGTATTACCACTGCCATCGGACAGATAAAATCGCCATAGACCAAACTCTTGAGCGTCTCGCCTGCGAACCGTTCACGGGCGCCGAGCAACTGCGGCAAGAGGTTGCCCTGCGCGTCCATGCCTTGTGCGCGCGCATACGCAGCGCCGCGCGTCGGGTCTGCCTCCAACGCCCCGACCAATTCTTGGAGCAGTTGCGGGAGCCAGATGTCATCCGAATCGAGTCGCGCAATGTATTCGCCGCGCGCGGCGCGCCAGCCGGTATTCAATGCCGCGCTGACGCCGCGATGAGTTTGCCAAAAGTAAAGCACGCGCGGGTCGCCGATGGCTTGAACAATTTGCGCGGTCTCATCCGTTGACCCGTCGTCCACGACAAGGATTTCAAAATCTTGAAACGTTTGCGCCAGCACGCTCCGTACCGCTTCGGCAATGAACGCCGCGCGATTAAAAGTGGGAATGACAACGCTGACTTTCATGTGCGCGTCGCGGGCAGCGCCAATACATTTTGATACGCGTCGGCGTCGCCGTCCGACACCGCAAGCGGTTGCAGAACATTTCTCGACCGCGGAGGTTCGCGGATGGCAAAGAGCTGATAATCCAAATCGCGCAGAAAGGCGCGCGCGTGCGCCGTCGTATAGCCAAATTGTTGATACCCGCGCGGAAATTCTTCATACAGCACCGTCGGACGGTCGCGTTCCAAAACTTGACGCGCGCCGCGCAGCGCGAGCAGCTCTGCGCCTTCGACATCCAGTTTTATCAAACCGAGCTTTAGTTTTTTCTCCCGCGCGTACGCGTCCAATGTCGTGACCGGCACGCGTATTGCCTGCGTGAGAAAATCCTGTGTGCGCCGCAACGAACTGTAGGTGATTGCGTTTTCTTGAACATACAGCGTCGTTTCGGAAACGTTGTCGCCGACCGCCTGACAGTGTGCGTGCGCGTTGGTAAAATGATTCAGCGCGAGATTGCGTTCCAATTCCGCAAAGATGCGCGGGTTCGGTTCAAACGCGTGCACCGCGCCACTGACACATGACGAACGCGCGCCAGCCGCAATCACGGAATAAAAGCCAATGTTCGCGCCGATATCCAGCACTGCCTCTTCAGGCGTCACCCGTGTCAGCGCGTCGCAAAAGACGCGCGTGACGTGCGCTTCGTATTTGCCAATCCAATACGGTAAAAAACTCTGCCGCAGCGGGTCAAGCCCCAACGCCAGGCGTCCGCCATTGGGCAGGCGTGCGGTCAAGGCGTGATGGGGAAACGCGCGCAGAATTGCCAAGACCAACGCGCCCTTGCCGCGAAAATACGGCATGCGCGCCAAAACATCCAGTGCGGCATTCGGAAGACTCAACGCGGCAGCTCCGCCAAATGATTTTGGGCGGTCATGTGATACCGCGCACCATCCTGCGCGCAAACCCAAATGCGCTCGCCGTTTTCGCCTTGCGCTTGCAGACGATAACCGCATTTGCAGACGTATCCGACGACGCGCGCGGGCACGCCCATCACCAATGCGTGCGCGGGCACATCTTGCGTGACGACAGCGCCTGCGGCAACCATCGCCCACGCGCCGATTTTGAGGTCGGTCAAAATGACGGAACCTGCGCCGAGCGACGCGCCTTGCGCGATGTGAATTTTGCCCGCATGCCAATCGCCCGCATCTTTGAGCGAGCCGTCTGTGTTGACGGCGCGCGGCACCTTGTCATTCGTTAGAATCACGCCCGGACCGATGAACACACCGTCTTCCAGAACCGCTTGTTGATATAAGAGGGCATTGTTTTGCACTTTGCAGTTATCGCCCAGTGTGATACCGTTTTCGATATACGTGTTTCGTCCGATGATGCAGTTGCGTCCGATTTGGACCTCTTCGCGAATTTGCACATTCATCCAAATCTTGGTGCCGCTGCCTATCACCACATCGTCGGCAATGACGGCGGTGGGGTGAACATAAATCTCAGACATGTTGAATTCTCCCATCAAGGGGTGTCGGATGTACGATGTCGCATCAAACGCCATACATATGCGGCGCGCGTGCGTGTGTCGCGCGGGCGCGCCAAAAAAACAAATCCAAGATACATCAAACCCACACTGCCGCTTTCCAGAATCAACGTGATGACGAGCGGCAAGTTTTGCGCGCGCAGCCAATGCGCGGCAGGCAATGCAATTGCCAGTGTCAAGAGCGCCGCAAGGGTTGGCGCCACAAACGCGTCGCGCAAATCCAAAGCGGGCAGGGTGCGTCGCACAAAATAATATGTGATGGCGAGTCCAACGACAAATGTAATGCCGACGCCGATGGCAGTGCCAACGGCATTCCAGCGCAAGGTCAACGGCGTGGCTGCCAACACAATCATGATGGCTTGTGCCAGCGTAAGAATGGTCGTGCGGCGCGGTTGTCCCACTGCTACAAACAACGCATGGGCATTGTCGAGCAGCGGGCGCGCCACCGCATAAATGACCAGAAAACGCAAAAAGATTGCGCTGGGCGCCCACTTTGCCCCGAACAAAAACAAGACCAATTCCTCCGCGCTGACAAAAACGGCAAGCGCCACAGGCAAGGCAACCATCGTCACAATCCACAGTGACATGTCGGCGGTCTTGGTCAATCGCACCGGGTCGTTTTGCAAGCGGCTGTAGGCATAGAACGCGGTGCGCGTCAAAACACCGGCGACGAGAACTGAGGACCATTGCGCGATACGATACGCGCGGTCATAGTATCCCAACGTTTCGATGCCAACAAATGTGCCGACGAGAAAATTATCAAATTGATAGACCAACGTGGCAAAGATGGTGGCGAGTCCGACAAACACACCAAAGCGCAAAAATTGACGCGCGAGGATTTTGGAAAAGGTCCAGCGCGCGCGCCAGATTTCCGGCAGTACGCGGCGCGCGGTCAACCACAAACCAGCAAGCAATAAAACTGCATACAGCGCGTTTTGCGCCAACAGCGCCCAATAGCCACCGCCGTTGAACGCCAAATAAAACGCAGGCAAATACGAAAGCGGAAAAGCAATCGCCGTTACAAGATTTACGCGCGTAAAGAGGAGCGCCTTGTCCAATTGAACCCACGCGATGCCCATGATGGAATCGCTGATACCGACCGCCGCCAAAACCAACATTGCCACAATGACCGGCGTTTCATAATGCAACAGCGAAAGGACCGGCACGAGCAGCAGCGCAATGCCAAACGAAGCCAGTCCCGCGCCAAGACTCAATGCCGCAAATGTTCCGCTCGCGCGCGCATCGCTGTGCGGATGTTGAGCAAATGCCTGGTCAATGCCGGATTTCGGGCGCAAGTTGATGAGCGAAAAGAAAAACATGGCGAGCGCCAGAATTCCAAAATCGGCGGGCGTCAATACGCGCGTCAAAATCAGGTTCGCCAAAAACCCGAACCCAAAAAGAAAATACGAAGTGAGGGCGACCGTGGCGCTGCCGCGCACGATGCGAACCGCAAGCGGTGAACCCTTGCCCGGCAAAAGCGGGTCCGTTTCCGGGGCGGGGGGGGGGGAGGAATCAGCGGGCGGAAGCGACGTGTTATTCTTCAACTTGGATTTCAAACAGGGGCGAAGGAGTGTACGGCACGTCGGCGGCGTACGCGCGCAGCGCGATTTCAAATTCCGCCAAATCATCGAGCCGCCGTTTGAGAACGCTGTAAACCATCATGTGGTCCATGACATCGTATTCGTACACCAACAGATTCCGCAATTCGACCATCATGGTCATCGAATGTACCAGCGGCGCGGTCAAGATGCCGCGTTCGCCCAGCGCGATAAAAACATCGTGGTAATTTTCCGGCGGTCGCAAATTTTCGGTGGTCAACACTTCGATACCGATTTGGATGCAGGCGTCAATAGTCATGTGCAGCAAACGCTCGGCATAGCGGCGCAGCATCTTGTCCTGTTCATATGCTTCAAAATTCGCGGGCTTGAGTTCGCGCAATTCCTTCAAGTACATTTGCAGTCCGTCGAGTTTGGTATTCAGGGACGGATGAATCATTGGTGTGACTCCAACATGGCGCGAACGCGCGCGACAATGACATCAATTGCAACCGGGTTAAAGCCGCCCTCCGGCAAAATCAAATCGGCAAAGCGTTTGGTCGGTTCGACAAACTCAAGGTGCATCGGGCGCACGGTTTCCAGATATTGTCGAATTACACTTTCTGGTGTACGTTTGCGCTCGGTCATGTCGCGCTGCAAGCGGCGAATGAAGCGCAAATCTGCCGGCGCGTCCACATAGACTTTGATGTCAAAAAGGGCGCGCAGCGCCGGGTCCACAAAAATCAAAATGCCTTCCACCAGCACCACCGGGCGCGGCTCAACCGGGGTAGAGACATTGGTACGTGTGAACTTGGCAAAATCATAGACCGGCAAGGCAATAACCTGCCCGGCGCGCAGCGCATGCAAATGGCGGACAAGCAATTCGGTTTCTAACGACGCGGGATGGTCATAATTGACCAGCAGCCGTTGCTCAAAGGGAATGTCACTTTGGTCGCGATAGTACGCGTCGTGCTGGACAAAGGCGATGCGGTCGCCGCCAACGCGTTCGATGATCGTGCGCGCAATCGTTGTTTTTCCCGACCCCGAACCACCGGCGATGCCAAGAATAAGCGGCTGCATTCTCAACCATTATACAGCTATTGCAGAATCGAGTTTAGCGGTTGACAGTCCAAGAATCGTTACGATAAAATGCACCTAACCTTGACCTGATTCCGTTAAAAAGAATCAGAGCATGAGGTATTTCGAAAGGAGACGCACCATGGAGCGTGTATGGTACAAGAATTACGAGCAAGGGGTTCCAACGACGTTGAATTATCCGCAAACCCCTTTGTTCAGTTTGTTGGACAATTCGGCAGCAGAATACCCGGACCGCGCGGCAATCATCTTTGGCGCGGTCGCGCATAAATTGCCCGGTCAACCCCTGCTGGATGCAACCATGTCGTACCGCGCGCTGCGCGACGCGGTCAATCGGTTTGCGAATGCATTGACGCAAATGGGCGTCAAAAAGGGCGACCGCGTCGCAATCTATTTACCCAATTCGCCGCAGTTTGCGATTGCCTATTACGGCGCGTTGAAAGCGGGCGCGGTGATTGCGCCGGTCAATCCGATTTATACGCCGCGTGAATTGGAATTTATTCTGCAGGATTCGGGCGCGGAAACGATTGTGGCACTGTCGCAGTTTTATCCGAAACTGCAAGAGGTGCGCGCCAAGACCAAACTCAAGAATGTCATTGTCACCAACATCAAAGAATATTTCCCGTCCTTCTTGAAAACCTTGTTCACGCTGGCGATGGACAAAAAGGAAGGGCATCGCGTGGAGCTCGTGGCGGGCGATGTGTGGTTTCAAGAGATTCTGAAAAATCAGAGCACGGTTCCTCCAAAGGTAGAGGTGAGCGGCGATGATGACGCGGTGTTGTTATACACCGGAGGCACAACGGGTTTGCCCAAAGCCGCGCAATTGACGCATCGCAATTTGATTGCCAATGCGGTGCAATTGCGCGCGTGGATTCCGTGGGCAAAGGAAGCAAACGAAGGATTCTTGACCGCGCTGCCAATGTTTCATTCCTACGCCATGACAACCTGTTTGAATGAGGCAATGCTATTGGCAGGCACTTTGATTTTGATTCCGAATCCGCGTGATTTGGAGCATGTGCTAAAGGCGATTGACCGCCACAAGCCCTCTTTCTTTCCCGGCGTGCCAACCCTTTATACCGCGATTAACAACAATCCTAACGTGTCAAAATATGACCTCAAGTCGATCAAAGCGTGTATTAGCGGCGCAGCGGGCTTGCCGGTCGAAGTGGCGAAACGTTTTGGCGAAATCACCGGCGGGCGTCTGGTCGAAGGATATGGTTTGAGCGAAGCGTCGCCGGTCGTCACGGCAAATCCTGTGTATGGCGAGAATCGGATTGGCACGATTGGAGTGCCGGTTCCGGATACGGATGTGAAATTGTTTGATATCGAAACGGGCGACAAAGAAGTGCCGGTCGGACAGCCGGGCGAATTGTGTGTCAAGGGGCCGCAAGTGATGAAGGGGTATTGGAACAAGCCCGAGGAAACCGCGAAAACGATTCGCGACGGTTGGCTGCACACAGGCGATGTGGCAGTAATGGAAGAAGACGGATATTTTCGCATCGTGGATCGGCTGAAGGAAATGATTATTTCGGGCGGGTACAATATCTATCCGCGCGAAATCGAAGAAGTGTTGTACCAACATCCGGCGGTGTTGGAAGCGGCGGCAATTGGGGTGGCGGATTCGTACCGCGGCGAATCTGCCAAAGCGTTCGTCGTGCTGAAACCGGGACAAACCGCGACGGCAGACGAATTGATTGCGTATTGCAAACAAAACCTTGCGCCGTACAAAGTGCCGCGCGCGATTGAATTCCGTGACGCGCTGCCCAAGACCATGATTGGCAAAATTTTGCGGCGCGAATTGGCCGCGGAAGAAAAAGCCAAAACTGCGGAAACAAAGAAATAAAAAAAAGCGGCGAGAAATTATCTCGCCGCTTTTTTTTTTCAACTGCGCGCTAATCACCGTCACCGTTTTCTTGCTCAAGGTCCCAGTGTTCGGGCGAACGCCACAGACTCGAGAGCGTCAATTCGCGAATAAACAAGAGTTCTTTCGGGAGACGGTCGTACAATTTCATGAATAACTCTTCATGCAGCAGCAGTTCGCGTTCCCACACTTCGCGGTCAACTGACATGAGTTCATTGAATTGCTCGCGTGAAAAATTCTCCATGCCGCGCCAGTCAAGGTCATCATAGCGCGGCATCCAGCCAATCGGACTTTCGATGCTGACGGCGCCGCCGCGGGCGCGTTCGACCACCCACTTCAAGATACGCATGTTGTCGCCAAAACCGGGCCACAAGAAATTGCCTTCGGCATCGCGGCGAAACCAATTGACATTGAAAATGCGCGGCGGATTTGGAATTTGACGTCCGAAATTGAGCCAGTGCGAAAAATAATCTGCCATGTGATAGCCCGCAAATGGCAGCATCGCAAACGGGTCGCGCCGCACTTCGCCGAGCGTGCCTGCCGCTGCCGCCGTCATTTCTGAACCCATCGTCGCGGCGGCATACACGCCATAGGTCCAATTGAAGGCTTGATACACCAACGGCACAGCAGTAGAACGGCGTCCGCCAAAAATGAATGCTTTGATGGGTACGCCGTTGGGATTGTTGTATTCGCGGTCAACCGACGGGCATTGACTGAGCGGCGCGGTGAAACGCGCGTTGGGATGCGCGGCTTTGCGCCCCGAGTTGGGTGTCCAATCTTGCCCGGTCCAATCAATCAAATGCGCGGGCGGTTCTTTGGTCATGCCTTCCCACCACACATCGCCGTCGTCGGTCAACGCCACATTTGTGAAAATCGTATTTTCGCGAATGGAAGCCATGGCATTCGGGTTGGAAGAGTCCGAAGTGCCCGGCGCAACGCCAAAGAAACCGGCTTCGGGATTGATGGCGTACAATTTCCCGTCGGGACCCGGTTTGATCCATGCAATATCGTCGCCGACCGTGGTAACTTTCCAGCCGTCATCGGTGAATACTTTTGGCGGAATGAGCATGGCGAAATTGGTTTTGCCGCACGCGCTGGGGAACGCGGCTGCCACATACGTTTTTGTGCCTTTGGGGTCCTGCACGCCGAGAATCAACATGTGTTCGGCAAGCCAACCTTCGTCGCGCGCCAACACGGACGCAATCCGCAGCGCAAAACATTTCTTGCCCAACAGCGCGTTGCCGCCGTAACCGCTGCCGTAGGACCAAATCGAACGTTCCTCGGGAAAATGCACAATGTATTTGGTGTCTTTGTTGCAGGGCCACGGGACATCTTGTTGCCCGCGTGCGAGCGGCATTCCGACCGAATGCATGCACGGAATGAACGTCCCATCCTCGCCGAGATAGTGATACACGTCGCGCCCCATGCGCGTCATGATGCGCATGCTTACCGCGACGTACGGCGAGTCCGACAATTCGACGCCGATATGCGCGATGGGTGAGCCGAGCGGCCCCATGCTAAAAGGAATGACATACATGGTGCGCCCGCGCATACAGCCGTCGAACAAGCGCAAGAGGATGTCTTT
>CAZXYP010000003.1:0-33532 GCA_964644955.1 uncultured Anaerolineales bacterium
ATCGCGTTTCAGCTCACGGCGGGACTGACCATGACGGCGGTGCAAAGCGTGGATCCCGCGCTGCGCGTGCAAGCGCGTTCGCTCGGCGCGACGCAATGGCAAGAAATGTGGACGGTGTTGACGGAAGCGCGCATCGGCGTCATCGCCGCAATTGTCGCCGCGTTTGGCGCGATTATTTCCGAAGTTGGCGCGGTGATGCTCGTCGGCGGCAACATCGAAGGCAAAACACGCGTCTTGACGACGGCGATTGTGTTGAACACGCGCACCGGCGATTTTGAACTCGCTATCGCGCTCGGCTTGATTCTACTGACCATCGCGTTCGTTATCAATGGCGCGATGCTCATGTTGCAGCGCAACGCGGTGGACTGATGCCCCCCCCCCTTTATCGTCTCGAAAATCTACAGCAAGTGTATGACGCGCGCACAGTTTTGGATGTGAACGCGCTGGAGGTGCATGAAGGCGAAATGCTCGCGCTCGTCGGTCCGAGCGGCGCGGGCAAATCCACGCTCTTGCGCGTGTTGAATTTTATCGAAATGCCTGCGTCGGGAACGCTCCTTTATCGCGGACAAAATGTTGCCGCGTCCGCGTCGTTGGAATTACGCCGCGAGGTGACGACGGTGTTTCAACGCCCGGTGTTATTGCGCGGCACCGTCGCCGAAAATATCGCGTATGGTTTGCGTTTGCGCGGCGCGCGCGTGAATGTGAATGTCGAAACGATTTTGCAGCGCGTCGGTCTGGAAAATATGGCGCACGCGCCCGCGCGGAAATTGTCGGGCGGCGAAATGCAGCGCGTCGCGCTCGCGCGCGCGTTGGTGATTGAACCGCGTGTATTGTTGCTCGATGAACCGACGGCGAATCTCGACCCCTATAACGTCACGCTCATTGAAGACATTGTGCGCGAACAAAATCAAACGCGCGGCGTCACCGTTGTCGTCGTCACGCACAATGTCTTTCAGGCAAAGCGGCTCGCGCAGCGCGTCGGTTTGTTATTGAACGGGCAGCTCGTTGAAATCGCCGACACGTCCGCGTTTTTCGATTCCCCGCAAGACCTCCGCACTGCCGCGTTTGTGCGCGGCGAGATGGTGTACTAGCCGATTCGCAAGTTTTGGCACAAATCCCTTTTGACAATTCCTCTCCGCGCGTGGTAATGTACATTACCTTTTACCGGAGACTTTTCTTCATGCCTGATTTCAAGTACGAAACACTCGACCTTTTGATTGAAAAAAGCGGCGACGGTTACGGCGCGCGTATTGTGAATTCGCCGGTCGGTCAGGCGAAAACCGCGTTCGCCTCGCCGTTCACGCCGGACGAATTGAAAACGTTTTTCGCGCGGGTCGCGGGGCGCGAGCCAACATCGGGTTCAACGCTGACGCCGAAACAGCTGATTGAACAAATGGGCACGCGTTTGTTTGACGCGGTGTTTCACGATGAAGTGTTGACGACGTATCGCCGCAGTCGCGATGAAGCGGAACGACAGGAAAATGGTTTGCGCGTGCGTTTGCGTTTGAACGATGTGCCGGAACTCGCGGACTTGCCGTGGGAATATCTCTACGATTCCACACGCCGCAACTATTTGGCATTGTCCAAAGAGACGCCGATTGTGCGTTATCTGGAATTGCCTGAACGCGTCGAACCGCTTGCCGCGCCCGCGCCCATTCGTTTGCTTGCCGTGTTGGCGAGTCCAAAAAACCGCGAGGCGTTGGATGTCGAGGGCGAATGGGCGCGGATGCAAGACGCGTTACAAGATTTGGTCGCGCAAAACAAAATTCAACTGACGCGTTTGCAGCCGCCGACGCTCGACGCGCTGCGCGCGCAGCTGCGTAAGGACGAATATCACATTTTGCATTTCATCGGACACGGCGATTACGATGAGGTGAATCAACAAGGCATTCTGGTATTCGAAAATGAACGCGGCGACGCGCGACGCGTGAATGAAGACACGGTGGCGATTTTGCTGCAAGACGCGCGCAATTTGCGCGTCGTCGTTTTGAACGCGTGTCAAGGCGCGCAAACCTCGACGCAAAATCCGTTCGCGGGGACCGCGCCGCGTTTGGTGCAGGTCGGCGTGCCTGCCGTGTTGGCGATGCAGTATGCGATTACGGACCAGGCAGCGCTCGATTTTTCGTCCGAATTCTATAAAACGCTTGCGGACGGTTATCCCATTGACGCCGCGATGAATGAAGCGCGGCGCGCAGTGTATTCCAACGGCAATTTTGTCGAGTGGGGCACGCCGGTGTTGTTTATGCGCGCAGAGGATGGCGTGATTTTTGTGCAGGAGGATACTGTGAGCAATTCAAGCAATGAAAAACCCGCGCGCGGCGGTGTTAATATCTCCGGCAACGCGCACGTCAGCGTCGGCGGTAGTATTATCGGCGGCGACAAAGTTGTGCATGGCGACGAAATCCATGCCGGCGGCAATGTGAACGTCGCCAACATCGGCGCGGGCGCGCAGATTGGACAATTCGCGCAAGGCAGTAACATCCAACAAACGCAAGGCGCAAGCGTACAAGACCTTGCCGCGTTGTTTAGCGCCATCTACAAACAAATTGACGCGCTGCCGAATGAACGCAGTGCAGATAAATCGGACATTCGGGACGCCGTCAAGAAAATCGAAAGCGAAGCCGCCAAAGGCGAACAGGGCAACCCGAACACGGTGGAACGCTGGTTCAAGTTTCTCAAGGATTTGGCGCCCGATATTTTGGAAGTGACCGCTGCCGCATTGTTGAATCCGGTCGCGGGGGTGGCTGCCACGATCAAAAAAATCGCCGAAAAAGCGCGCGCAGAAAAATAACGATTCCGTGTGAAAAAATTTCTCGAATTTCTCAGACAACTTTTTCCGCCGATACATCGTGCGCCCGACAAGAACGTTGCCAACATTGGCGACAATGTCCAAATCGGACAATTCGCGCAGGGCAGCAACATTCTCCAATTTCAAATCGGCGCGTTTGTGTTTCCGGTGCGCACGCTGCTCGCGCTCGTCGGCGTCGTTTTGGTGATTGCGTTCGCGGTGTGGTGGTTTGCCATTGACGGCAAAATGCCCGCGGGTTCGAGCGTCGCGGTCGTGGACTTTGCCGAAAAAAACGCGGCGGGGCAGTTGAATTTTTCCGACGCGGGCAAGCGTTACGCTGAATACATGAGCGCGCAAATGGAACGCGAATTGAAAAATTTTCCGCTCGAACCGCCGCCGACCGTTTGGCACATTGCGACGGGCTTGGACCCCGTTGCCGCGTTTTGGAAACGCATCACGTTTGCGCCGGTGGGCAATGACCAACAAGCGCAAGCTGTCGCCGACAATTTTTTGTCGCAAGTGGTCGTGTACGGTTTTGTCGAGAGCGGCGACGAGGGCATCAACATCACGCCGAAATTTTTCGCGCGGCAGGCGCAAGGCGAAGCGGATGAATTGTCTGACCCGCAGCAGATGGGACAACCCATCACGATTGCGAAAGGCAACGACAAGCGGCTCGACACGCATTTGTATCCGTTGAGCAAAGCGCTGTTGTATATCAGCGAAGGCTTGTGGGCGCAACTCGACGGCGATTTCGTGCAGGCGTACACCATTTTCAACCAAGCCGAAGAGAATTTGCGCGACGAAGTGGCGTTCCCGCGCGAATTGGGCAAAGAAGTCCTCTATTATTTTTTGGGCGAGTCGGCGATGTATCTGAGCACATGCGAAACGGACGCGCGTCAGGTGTTCACCGATCCGAATACGAGCGCGTCCTTGCAAGCATTGAACGCGGCGGAAGCGGCGTTTTCACGCTCGAAACAAATCGCCGAGGAACAGGGACGTGTGTACCCGCGCGCAATATTTGGCTTGGCGCAGGTGCAATTTGCGCGCGGTATCCGCGTGTTGATTCCACCCGAACACAATACAGCAGGGCAATGTAAAATTCCGCGCGCGCCGGACAATCCAAACGAACCGGATGTGCCGCAATACGTTTGCCCCGCGCCGCCGAACATGTCCAGCACCGAATTGTGGGATGAGGCACGCGCGAATTTTGATAACGCGCTCGCGTTGTATGATGAATTTGCGCGCGCGTCCGCGTCTGCGCCGCCTTCGCGTTTGACGGAACGCGCGCGTGCGGCGTATGCGGACACGCAAGCCACTATTGCCGCATTGGATTTGCAAGCGGGCAAGGCAGCCGAAGCCGAAGCGCGTTTGCGCGCACAAATCGCGGCCTTGGAGAGTGTGGTCAAGCAAATGGACCCCGCAGACAAACGCGCGCTTTCGCTCACGTATTTTTCGCTCGGCACATCCTACAATTATTTGGCGAACGCGCGCGCGATGCAGGGACAATCGCAAGATGTAAAACCGAATCTGGAACGCGCGCGCGACGCTTTGAACGCGTGCATCAAGACCATCGGCAACGCCAAATTTCAATCCGACCGCCTACAAAAAATCAATGTGCAGCCCAATTGTTTTTGTGCGCGGGCGGATGTGCAAAACACGCTGGATCAATTGAAATGAAAATGTATTCTTTTCTGCGGCGGGTCATGTTCCTCTTGGCGGTCGCTGCGGTGGCCGTCTTGGCAGTCGCGTGCGGCGGTGGGGGGGGGGGCACCGTGAGCCAACCGGTTGTTGTCATTGCCGCGCCGGCGAATGGTTCCGTCTTTACGCTCGGTGAACGTGTCGCCGTGCAATCCGCGTCTGCCGATGCAGGCGGGATAACGCGTGTCGAATTGTACGCCGATGGACAACTCGTCCAAACGGCGAACGTGCCGATTCCTGCGGACACGAAACAGTTCAATGCGATTCAAGAATGGATGCCGACCGCGCCCGGCGCGCATGCGTTGGTTGTGCGCGCGTTCAATTTGGCGGGATTGTCGGGCGAACAAACCGTCGCGATTACCGTCAATGCGAACGGCGCGCCATCCGCCAAGAATGCGACTCCCACGAGCAATGCAACATCGGTTGCCGTACAACCGACCAATGCTCCCGCAGTCACTGTCATTGTCACGGCAACGCCGCAAGCTGTTGCCCCGACACAACCGTTGACTGTACCCACCGTTTGCGCGCACAACGCGCAATTTGTCGCCGACCAAACCATTCCGGATGGCACAGTGCTGCAGCCCGGCGAAGCGTTTGTCAAAACGTGGGTTATTCGCAATGCGGGCAACTGCGCGTGGGGTCCGGGGTTCACGTTGAACTATGTGGGTGGCGCGGGCTTGGCGACAGTGAATCAAGCGCCGCTGCCGCCGGCAAATCCGGGACAGAGTGTTGAAGTTTCGGTCAATATGCAGGCGCCGGTTGAACCAAATACCTATCGCGCCGATTGGCGTCCGCGTACTTCCGATGGCGTCGCGTTTGGTACGCAGCTGAGCGTGGTGATTACAGTGCCTGCGCCGATTCCGCCGACGAACGCGCCGACGGCGACTGCGGCGCCGGTTGTCTTTAAGCCGCCGTTTCCCGGTGATATGAACGTGAGTGCATCCTGGTCCGGCGACAGCATTAATATCGGCGCGCGCGCGGCAGTCATCATCAATGGCGACGAGCCGAATGGAAACCAGATTGACTATGTAGAGTTTTTCATTCAGGATTTGCAGGGACGCGTGATTGCGCAGAAACGCGAAAACAATCCGCCGTATTGTTATTTCGCCGAAGCGGATGGGGAATGCAGCGCGGTGGATATTGACACGGACCGTTTCAAATGGAGCGACGGCAAACCGATTCGCGACGGTTGGTATTTCATTCGCGCGGTGGCGCACGCCAAGGACGGGCGCATCAAAATGGACGAACGCGCGCTGCACATCACCATTCCGTATGATGCGCTGGAAACATTTTTTGTGAATCGTGAATTGCCGAGCGAGACTCGTTTTTCAGACGAGTTTGCGTTTGAGGCGAGTGTATCGGGTTCGCATTTGAACAACGCCGGGGTGGACCGCGTGGAAATGTTTGTGGTGGACTATGACGGCAACATTGTCTCGGCGCGTGCCGAACGCAATCCGCGTTACTGTGGTTTTGGCGGCGGTGATAACGGCGCGGATTGTCCCGTGTATAATTTCGCGCAAAACGGCGGCAAATGGCCCAACGGCTCGCCCGTAAATCCGGTACAGTACATTTTGCGTATGATTGCGTTCGCCACTGACGGCAAAATCGTGGCGGATACGGTGATGATTCGCATTGACCGGGTGCAATAGACTCCTTTACGCGGATGGCGTTCAAGGGAATTGTGCGTAAAAAAGCGGAGCAGATATTTTCTGCTCCGCTTTATTTTGTGCTTTCGCCCCACTGCTGGACCGGGTTGCGCAAGACCCCAATCGGCGGGATTTCAATTTCCACGATATCGCCCTCGCGCAGCGCACATGCCTGCGGCACGATAATGCCGGTGCCGGTGCATAAGACGCTCGCCCCCGGCAGCGGATTGTCGCACAACAAAGAGTCAAGCAATTCTTCAAAGGTGCGTTTCATCCGCGAGGTGTTGGAAGATTCTTGAAAAATAGTTTCGCCCCCGCGCAGGATGCGGCAGTGAATGTCGAGATTGTACGGCTCGGGTAATTCGTCGGGCGTTACCAAACACGGCCCCAACGCGCACGCGCCGCGAAACACTTTGGACTGCGGCAGATACAACGGATTGTCGCGTTCAATGTCCCACGCGCTTACATCGTTCGCAATCGTGTATGCCACAATCCCGCCGCGCGGTCCCAGCACCACCGCGAGCTCCGGTTCCGGCGCGGTAAAGGTCGAATCGCGTCGAATGCCAATCGGTTGATTCGGACCGGCACAACGCGTCGCGGTGCCTTTGAAAAAAATTTCGGGACGCGGCGCGTGATAGACCCGGTCATAAATCGTTTCGCCGGTTTCGCCCACCTCGTTCGCGCGAAATTCCGCGCTGCGTTGATACGTCACGCCCGCGCCCCACACTTCGGGCGGCAGCAGCGGCAGCGCGAGATGCGGCGCATACAAGTCGCGCGGCGTATCCAATTCGCTCCACGCGTACACGGCACGCGGCTGCGCATTCAACACGCGTTCCACAAACTCCGCGAGGGGCATGCCGCCCGCCGCCGCATGTTCTATCAAATCGTTCGCGCTTTTGAGTCCTGCTTCCGGCATGGTAATGTCAACAACGTTTTCGTTACGCACGAGTCCGATGCGGTAGCCCACATTCGGACGCCAGAATTGTACGAGTTTCATGCGCGAAATTGTAGCATCAAGCGGCAAGAAAAAACAGGGGGGGGATTTGTCATTTTGGAGAGATTAGAGTAATGTAATATGCCCTCGCTGCGAAACCGATTTTCACCAAATTCTCACCCGCTTCGGACACGCAGCATTTATCTTCTTTGGTTGGAGCAATTGATTCGTTAGGTGAAAAGCCCGGTTGTGGCGAAAGTTTGATTTCTTGTAGGCACTGGATCAAGGACAGCAATCAATCGTGTATGACAGGGAGTTTGCGATGTTTGCAACAGGGCTAAACAAAACCGACGTACCGTGGACACTGACACAGACGCGCGTGCGCGGCGCCAACCGCCGCCGCTTCGAAATTCGCTTTGCCCGCGGTTACATTCGCGCGCTGTGGCATCCGCGCGTTTCGCGGGAACCCATTGCGCGTGGTGCATTTGATGATGCCGCGAACGAACGCTTGTTGTATGACGGCACGATTCCGGTGGATGGCGGGTCGAGTATGTTTGTGCAAGCATGGCTGGTGCCGGCAGCGTACTCTGGCAGTTATCACATTCGCGTCTCGATGAATGCGCCCGCGCCGCTCAAGAAACGGCTTTTTGTGTGCCTGTACTGGGACAGTGACCAATACACTGCCACCCTCGCGCGCGGTGTATGGTTGTTTGAAGACATTACCGAGCCGAACTATTCGCGCCGCAATGGCAATTTCCCCACGCGTCGTCTGCGGATGACGTTTGAATTTCAAGACGATGATGACGACACTGCATGAGCTCCTCTGCGCGTGCTTGCCACAAAAACACGCGTCACTTGCAGTGACGCGTGTTTTTCATTGCCGACGATTTTTTTTCACGCGCGCGGCATCGGGCGCAGCAGCAGCACCGGCACCTCCACATGCCGGACCACTTGTTCCGCCACACTGCCAAACAACAAACGACTGATGCCGGAACGTCCGTGCGTGGTCATTGCCACGAGCGCGATATCCTCACTGCGCGCGCGTTCGATAATGGCTTCCGCCGGATTGCCCAAATCCGCTTCGCATTGCACCGCGTAACCTGCCGCGCGCAGCGGCTGCGCGAGCGATTCCAATTCGTCCAATAAGACGCTGCGCTGCGTGTCCGCTTCTTGCGAAGCATAAATCGGATGCTGTTCCAATTCAATATCGCGCGCGGAATCGTACAACGGCACATCCGCGCCTGTGCCGGTGGGACGCGGCGGCAAACCAAGATGTCCTTCCGGCAACGCGCCGACGCGGTACAAGACCAGGGCATTGTCTTGCGGCGCAAAAAAAGTCTTAACCGTCGCGATGATTTGCGCGCTAAATTCCGAACCGTCGAGGGGAATAAGAATGTTTCGCATGATTTCAATTGTAATGCCGTAACGCCGGCACGCGGATTGCCGTAATGCCCACCAGCGCGAGAGTTGCCGCGCCGCCGAGCGCCACCGCCAACGGCGCGCCAAGCAGCGCCGCCGTCAGCCCCGCTTCCATTTCGCCGAGCTGCGGTCCGCCCATAAAAAAAACCATATTGACCGATGTCATGCGCCCGCGCAATTCATCGGGCGTGACCAATTGTCGAATCGCCGAACGCAAAATCGTGCTGAGCGTGTCGCCCGCGCCGACCAATGCGAGAAACAAAATCGAAAGCGCGAACATTTCCGACAAACCAAAACCAATCGTCGCCGCGCCATACAATGCAACCCCGCTCAACAAAGCCGCGCCTTTGGCGCGAACATCGCCCCATACCGAAAGAATCAAACCCGTTATCACGGACCCCACCGACTCGGCGGCGGCGAGAATGCCATAGCCCACAGGACCGACGTGTAAAATGTCGGCGGCAAAAATCGGCAGCAGCGTATTCGCCCCGGAAAAAAAGGTCGCAAAAAAATCGAGCAGCATCGTGGACAAGATAATGCGTTCTTGAAAAACATATCTCATACCGGTCAACATTTTCTTGAGCGGCTTCTCATCCGTATTTAGTTTTGGCGGCGTCGCCGTTTTCATCAACAGCAGCGCGCCGAGCAGCGCCAAAAACGACAAGCCGTTCAGCCAATAGATCATGCCAACGCCAAATTGTCCGATTAAAATTCCCGCGATGCCGGGGCCGACGATGCTCGCAATTTGAAAGACCATACTGCCGAGTGTGACCGCGTTCGTCAAATCTTCGCGCGGCACAAGATTCGGCGTCAGCGATTGACGCGACGGCAAATCAAACGCGGCGGCGGCGGCATTCACCGCGCCCAAACCGTAAATCCACGCGAGATTCACAATGCCGAGCCACGTCACCAAGCCCAAGGTAAACGCGCTCGTCATCATGATGCTTTGCGTGACGAGCATCACGCGGCGGCGATTGCGCGTATCGGCGACGACTCCGCCCCACAGCGAAAAAAACACAATCGGGAGCAGGCGCGCCAACCCCAAACCGCCGAGCGCCAACGCGGAACCCGAAAGTTCGTAGGTTTGCCAATGAATCGCCGCATTTTGCATTTGCGTCCCGGCGACCGAAATGAGCAAACCAATCCACAACAAACGAAAATCGCGATGGCGCAGGGCGTGAAAAGCGCGCGGTTTTTTGCTCATTTCCACTGCGTCAAGATTTTTTCGCGTTGAAACAAGCGCACGCCGAGACGCAGCAGCAAAAAGTCAATGACGGCAAGAATAAACGCGCCGATGATAAAGGTTGTCGCGCTCAACAACAACAGCCCGACTGTTTGCGCGACGCCCAACAGCACAATCGGCAGGACGACAAAGCCGCCGACTTGCTGCACGGTGCGCGGGTCATTTACGCGCGAAGATAACGTCACCGCGATGCTGACCGACAACAGCGACAACAGCGGCGCCAGCACCACCATCGCAATCAACCATTTCGGTTGCAGTAAACCGGAAAACACGCGCTCACTGTCAATGAGAATACGCCCGACAATAACAAACAAAAAGAACGCCGCCCATGTCGCCAACAGCGCGGGCAGCATTGCCGTCAATCCTTTGCCGACCAAGAGTTCACTCGTCTTAATCGGTGTTGCCAAAAGCGGTTCCAAACTCTTGGTCTGCTTTTCACTGACGATGCTTTGCGAAGCCAGCGACAATGAAATAATGAGCGGCATCATCAAAAACAGAGTCACGAATTGTTCGAGAATGACGTACATGGCAACTTCGACCACCGTCCACGATTGTAATTCGGGCATCAGCGTCACCAAACGCGCAAAATCCTGCGCGTCGCCGTTCGGCGCGTCGCCCAACGCGCGCCCCAAAAACGCAATGCCGCCCAACGGCAGCAGCGTCAAAAACAATGCGGGCAGAAAGATTGCCAACAGCAAGCCGCGACTCTTGACAATCTCTTGCATTTCACGGCGGAGGACCGCCAACACGCGATAGGGTTTCATTGCGGCTCCTCCGTTTTGACCAAATCCAAATACACCTCTTCCAGCGACGCGCGTTCTTCGCGCACTTCGAGAATCGCCGCGCCGGCTTGCACCAGCGCGTTGACGACCAACGGCGTCATGTTGGGCGGGTCTTGCAGCGCAATCGAATACGCGTTGTCTGCGTGCAGTACATCGCGTACAAACGACAATTGCGTCAACGCCGCGCGCTGCGCGTCCGAATCCGCGCGCACGCGAAACAAAACGCGTTGTCCGTACAGCGCCTGCCGCAATTTGTGCGGCGTGTCCACTTGAATCAAACGTTTTTTGAAAACGCCCACGCGGTCGGCGAGACGGTCGGCTTCGTCCAGATTGTGCGTGCAGAGAAAAATCGTGCGCCCGCCGCTTTTCAATTCCGCGATAAAGTCGCGCACCACTTTGGCGGCTTCGGGGTCGAGCGCGCTGGTCGGCTCATCCAAAAAGACCACTTGCGGCTCGTGGAGTAATGCGCGCGCGATAGACAATTTTTGCTTCATCCCTTTGGAAAATCCGCCGACCGGTTCCGCGCGCCGTTCCCACAAGCCGAGAATTTCCAAATACCGTTTGATTTGTTTTTCGCGCGTTGCCGTATCCAAACCGTACAGCCGCGCAAAAAAATCCAGATTCTGTACCGCGCTTAGTTTTTCGTACAGCCCCGGGGCTTCGGTCAAAATTCCGATTGTGGAGCGAATGGCCTCGTCGTCTTGCCCGACGCGATGTCCTGCGACTGTCGCGCTGCCGCTTGTCGGCGCGACGAGGCACGCGAGCATCCGCATCGTCGTCGTCTTGCCTGCGCCGTTCGGTCCGAGGAACGCAAAAATTTCGCCGCGTTCTACAAAGAGATTCAGATTTTCGACGGCAGTAAATTTGTCGAACGTTTTGGTGAGATTTTGGGTTTCAATCATAAAATGCGAATCTACAGAACTTTTGTTATGCGTCCCAATCAGACGCGATATGTTCAATTGTATCACAGGAAAAAGCGCGATTTGGAAAGCGACCTGCGTGTATAGGTCTAAACGTGATAGAATTCCAATGACCCGCGAGACGACCATGAAAAGGATAATTCCTGTTGCCTCTGTCATGATGCTTGCTTCGGTTATTGTGCTTGTCGTTCTATTCGGCAGCAACTTTGGAGCGGTGCGTGCTGGTCCGCCGCCTCCCACCGCTGTGCCTTCTGTCCCCACACGCGGGCCGCGACAACCCATTCCAGAGTTCAATGGTCCTTACCTTGACAAGCCCCTTGATGAACAAGCCGCACTCAAATTGGCAGTTGAGGTTGACAAAAAAAATGCAATCTGGGAAAAACCTTGGGCGGATCAGGCAATCGAGGGCATGTTCGACCGCGTGACAGTTAAATGGTATCCCAGATGCGACTTTGAAGCAGGGGGAGCCGGACCGGGTGTTGAGTGTGGTCCGGTGTGGGTAATTCGTATCAAGGGCGCATTTCGCGACATTGGCTTTAAGGGGGATAACAAACTTCACGATGGTATCACGTATATCATTGCTCAAGGGACCGGGCATCTACTTGGCGTCAGGGTAGGACGTTGGGTAAAATAACCGCAGAGCGAGTTACTTGTAAAGCGAGAGCATGACTGCTCTCGCTTTGTCGTTTGTCGTGTTCGCGTCTGGAATTTTCCCCGCGCGCGCGAAAAATGTATATAATGTTTGTCATGGATGCCGTACAGCGCGCGCTCGTTGACGCATTGGAAAAACAAACGCCCGCCGCGATTGCGACGGTTGTGAAAACGCACGGCTCGGCGCCGCGCGCAGTCGGCGCGAAAATGTTGGTGTATACGGACGGCACCATCGTCGGTTCCGTCGGCGGCGGCGAGATGGAAAAGCAAGTCATCGAAATGGCGCAAGAATCTATCCGACAAGGCGCGCCGCGTTATCTCGATTTTAATTTATCAAAGCCCGAACGCGGCGACCCGATGGTGTGCGGCGGCGAGATGGAAATTTTTGTCGAGCCGTTATTGGCGACGCCGACGTTATTGCTTGTGGGCGCAGGGCATGTCGGCGCGGCGGTTGCGGAACTCGGGAAATTTTTGGGATTTCGCATCGTCGTCATTGATGACCGTCCCGAATTCTTATCGCGCGAAAAATTTCCGCACGCGGATGAATTGCGCGCCGGCGACGTGGTGCAAGAAATTCAAAAGGTGGAAATCACGCCGCAAACGTTTGTGGTATTGGTTACGCGCGCGCATACGCTCGACGCAGACTTGCTGCGCGCCGTGATTGATAAACCCGCCGCATATATTGGCATGTTAGGCAGCCAACGCCGCGCCATCACCGTCTTTGAAACGTTGAAACAAGAGGGCGTGAGCGATGAAAAACTAAAACGCGTACACGCGCCGATTGGCATCGAAATCCAAGCCGAGACGCCGCGCGAAATTGCAGTAAGTATCATGGCGGAAATCATTCAAGTAAAAAGTCAAAAGTAAAAAGCTAAAAGTAAATTCTCTTTTTATACTTTTAGCTTTTAGCTTTGAGCTTGTTCATGTGGCAAACCTACATCCAACCCCGCACGCTTGACGAAGCGGTGCAGCTGCTCGGACAGTATGGCGCGGACGCGCGTATTATCAACGGCGGCACCGATTTGCTTATCGAAATCGAACGCAAAATTCGCAATCCGAAAGTGCTAATTGATATTTCGCGCGTGCCCGGACTCGACACCATTGTGGAAGACGGCGATTACATTCGGCTTGGTCCGGGGGTGACGCACAATCAAGTCGTTGGTTCGAAACTGCTGCGCCGTTTGGCGTATCCGCTCGTGCGGGCGTGTTGGGAAGTGGGCGCGCCGCAGATTCGCAATCGCGGTACCGTCGCGGGAAATTTGGTGACTGCGTCGCCCGCGAACGATACGATTGTGCCGTTGTGGGCGATGGGCGCGGAAGTGAAATTGACGAGCGCGCGCGGCACGCGCAAAGTTCCCTTTAGTAATTTCTTCCTTGGCGTGCGCAAAACCGCGATGCAGCCCGACGAGTTGGTGAGTGAGGTACTGTTTCAAAAAATGTCGCCGAAAGACCGCGGCACGTTCATTAAACTGGGATTACGACGCGCGCAAGCGATTTCGGTGGTCAGCGCGGCGGTGGTGTTGGAATTTGAGGATATGGAAATTTCCAACGCGTGGATTGCGCTCGGCGCGGTCGCTCCCACAATCATCACATGCGGCGACGCGGAACAGGCGATGGTCGGCAATTATTTGTCGGACGCGGTGATTCAAGAAGCGGCGGAACTCGCGGCGCACGAAGCGAAACCGATAGATGATGTGCGCGGCACCGCAGACTATCGCCGCGAAATGGTACGCGTGTGCGTGATGCGCGCCATGCGCCAAATTCGCGATAATGCCTATGACTTGCCGGAAAAACCGGTGATGCTGTGGGGCAATACCGACGGACATTTCAAACCGCACGACCACGCGACGGAAACGCACACCGCGCCCGACGTCATCGAAACGCGCGTGAACGGCGAAAAGGTTTCCGCGCCGGGCAGCGACAAGAGTTTATTGCGTTTCTTGCGCGAAGATTTACATTTGGTTGGAACGAAAGAGGGATGCGCGGAAGGCGAGTGCGGCGCGTGTACCGTGTATCTCGACGGTATCGCGGTGATGGCGTGTCTCGTGCCTGCCGCGCGCGCGCATCACGCGCGCATCGAGACCATCGAAGGACTGACAACCAATAACGAATTGCATCCCGTTCAACAAAAATTTATCGAACACGGCGCGGCGCAGTGCGGCTATTGCATTCCCGGTTTCGTGATGAGCGGCGCGAAATTGTTGGAGGAAAATCCGCAGCCGACGAAGAGCGATGTCGAACAGGCGATAAGTGGGAATCTGTGTCGTTGTACCGGCTATTACAAAATCATTGACGCGATTCAGGACGCGGGGAAAGGAAATTAGAGACTGGGGATTGGAGATTGGAGCGGCATATTCGTGGAAGCAAACATAGAGTTGATTCGTCATTTCTCGGACGAGGTATGGAACACGGGTAACGCCGCTTTTGCGTTTCAAGTGTTTGCCGAAAATTATGTGCGCCACGATTTGCGTCCGGGGAATCCGAACGCGGGGGCGGCGGGACGAAAACAGGTGGCGGACGATTTTCGCGCGGCGTTTCCCGATTTGAAACATGAAACGGAATTGTTGATTGGCGAAAATGATTTCGTCGTCGCGCGCTGGACGATGCGCGGCACGAACACGGGGCCATGGGGCAGCGTGCCGCCGACAAATCGCGCCGTCGTTTTTTCGGGCGTGAACATTTTTCGTTTGGAAAACGGCAGGGTCGTCGAAATTTGGAATCATCGCGACGATTTGGGCATGCGCGAACAATTGGACGCGCCCGTGTATGCGGGGAGTAATCGAACTTGAGGTTACTTTATTGTGGTAATAAAACTTGCTCGACAAACTCGCGCGGCGTGAGGATTTGGATGCCTTTGTATTCGCGTAGTTGTACAAGATGTTCGTCACCGGAAACGACATACTGCGCCTTGCCAGCATCCGCGCAAGCGAGTATGGCGTCGTCCTTCGCATCGTCGAAGATAACGCGCTCGATCGAAGAAGGGTTCACTTGTTTCGCGCGTTTTTGAAGATACTCGGTAAAGATTCTGGCGCGCTCGCTCAATATGGAGTATTTTTTGACAATGTGCGGCCGCTTCAGCACGTCAAAATATTCCGCGAGGATGTAGGGGGAGATGACAAGAACAATTTCCTTGGATACGGCGGCATCAAAGATTCGCGACGGAAAACCTTGTGTCGCGATGGTGCCGCTGACAAGGACATTGGTGTCAAGAACGACGCGCGGAATTTTCGGCACGAATTTGCTCCAATGCTAAATCCACGTCCGCCTCAATTTCAGATTCCGGGACGTGCTTGTATGCTTCGCGCACTTCGTTCAGCGCACGTCGAAATTCTCGGTCAAGGTCTTGCTGCTCAAATTCGGATTTAAGCATTTCATATAACTTGAACTTGAGGGCTTTCGGCAGATGCCGAACCGCTGCCACTAATTGCTCAAACGTTAATTCAATCTGAATCGCTTGCATGATTACTCCTTTCCCTTCTCGGCAATTATAACACCCAGAAAGGGTCGCTTCAAATGACCGTATTAGGACAATCCATCGCGCGCGTGGATGCGCGCGCCAAAGTGAAGGGCGAAGCAAAATATCCCGGTGACATTGACATGCCGGGGCAGGTGTGGATGAAAGTGTTGTTTGCGAATCGTCCGCACGCGCGCATTACAAAAATTGATACAACCAGAGCGTTGCAGACGCCGGGCGTCGTCGCGATTTTTACGGCGAAAGATGTGCCGGTCAATGAATACGGGCTTGGCATTTTCGACAATCCTGTGTTGTGCGGACCCGACGCGGTGGCGGACGGCACGCTTTTGCCGCGCGACGCGCAAAGCATTGTGCGATGGATTGGCGACAAGGTCGCGCTCGTCGCTGCCGAAACGGAACAGCAAGCCGAACACGCGCGCGATTTAATCGAGGTGACGTATGAGGATTTGCCCGCCGTGTTCGACCCGCGCGATGCAATGAAGCAAGGCGCGCCGCAACTCAACCCCGCGCATCCCGACAACATTGTGAAACATTATCGCGTGCGCAAAGGCGATGTCGAAAAAGCGTTCGCCGACGCGGACGTGATTATTGAAGAGGAATATCACACGCCGATGCAAGAGCACGCGTTTTTGCAGCCCGAAGCGGGGATTGGTTACATTGACGACGAGGGGCGCGTGACCGTTGTCGTCGCGGGACAATGGACGTGGGAAGACCAACATCAAATCGCGCACGCGTTGAATTTACCGCCCGAAAGAATTCGCGTGCTTTATGCTGCGATTGGCGGCGCGTTCGGCGGACGCGAAGACATGACGGTGCAAATTATTCTCGCGCTCGCGGCGTGGAAATTGCAGCGTCCTGTCAAAATCATTTGGTCGCGCGAAGAATCCATCAAATATCACTCGAAACGGCATCAGATGTTTTTCCGCGCGAAAACGGGCGCGAAAAAGGACGGCACGTTGGTGGCGGCGACCATCCAAGCGATTGCGGACGCGGGCGCGTATTGTTATACCTCGCCCAAAGTTTTGTTCAACACGACGCTCACGTGCGCGGGGCCGTATCGCATTCCGCATGTGGCGATTGATACGTACGCGGTGTACACCAACAACATTCCGCAAGCCGCATTTCGCGGGTTCGGCGCGCCGCAGGGACATTTCGTCGCGGAATCGCAAATGAATAAACTCGCGGAAACATTGGGCATGGACCCGGTGGAACTGCGATTGAAAAATTTGCTCGTGGACGGCGATGAAACCGTGACGCAAGCGCCGTTGAGCGGCGGACCCGTTTCGCTGCTTCAAGTGACGCAAGCGTGCGCGGCGAAATTCGGCTGGAACGAATATCAAAAGACAGCGACCGACGATTGGACGGGTGTGAGCGTGTTGAAACGCGGGCGCGGCTTTGCGGCGGGTTTCAAAAACATCGGGTTTTCGATTGGTTATCACGAACATTCGCACGCGGCGATTGAATTGCGCGGCAGCGGTGACATTGAACAGGCGACCGTTTTCATTGCGGGCGCGGATTGCGGGCAAGGACATCACACTGCGATGGCGCAAATTGCGTCGCACGCGTTGAAGGTGCCGATTGAAAAAATAAAGTTGGTTGTGAGCGATACCGCGTTCACGGAAAATTCCGGCAGCGCGTCCGCATCACGTTTGACGACGATGGCAGGGCGTGCGGTCGAAGGCGCAGCCATTGCGGCGTTGGAAAAATGGAACAATGAAGAACGCCCCGCGCGCGGCGAGTGCGAATGGTTCGCGCCCGAAACGGTGATGATTGATGACGTGGACGGACACGGGCAGTCCAATTTTTTGTACGGCTATGTCGCGCAAGCGGTCGAGGTGGAAGTGGACATGGAAACGGGACACGTGCGCGTGGTGCGCGTGACGAGCGCGCACGATGTCGGGAAGGCGGTGAATCCGCAGCTCATCGAGGGACAAATCGAGGGGGGGGTGATACAGGCGCTTGGTTACACCATCACCGAAAATTTTATCACGCGCGATGGGCAAGTGTTGACGCCCTATCTGAACAATTATTTGATGCCCGGCGCGTTAGATATTCCCGAACGCGTGGATTCGGTCATTTTGGAAATTCCAAGCGAGGTCGGCGCGTACGGGATTCGCGGTATGGCAGAGATGCCGTACATTCCCTTTGCGCCTGCCGTCATTGCCGCAGTGCATGATGCAACCGGCGTTTGGTTCAATGAATTTCCGCTGACGCCGTGGAACGTGTTGGAAAAGATGAAGGATGAAGGATGAAGGATGAACGGATGACAAGGTAAAAGGTGATGGGGTGACGCAGAACTGTTTCGTCGAATGACCTACACGCGCCGAAATGTTTCGCGGAGAAAATGTAGTAACGAATGTATTTGTTTTGCGGATGCGATGGCATCGTCGAATATGATTGTCACGCGTGAACTCGAATTGAAAACCAAAGCGCGGCACGATGTGCAAGACATTACGCCGCAAATTTTGCGCGCGGTGCAAGAATCGAAAATCGCTTCGGGCATCGTCACAATTTTTTGTCCCGGCTCAACGGGCGGATTGACGACGCTGGAATTTGAACCGGGCGTCGTTGCCGATTTGCGCCAAGCGCTTGATGAAATCGCGCCGCCCGACCGCGCTTACAAACATCACGCGCGTTGGGGCGATGACAATGGCACGTCACACGTGCGCGCGGCATTGATGGGACCATCCCTCACTGTGCCGTTCGTGGACCGACGCTTGACGCTCGGCACCTGGCAGCAAATCGTGTTTTGCGAATTTGATACGCGTCCGCGCGCGCGAACATTGGTTGTGCAAATCTTGGGCGAATAACAAATCTCAAAGAGAAAAAATCATGCGCCCGTTGCAGGGCGTATGATTTTTTATTCGAGGGATTGCCGATATGGAACGGTCCGAATTTGTTTTGAACGATGGACGCGCGCACGCGGACGCGGCTGCCTTGTGGACGCGCGCGTGCGGCGAAACGTATGCATTGTCGCAGCGCGCGTTGGCGTACAACACGCAACCGTGTCAAGGCGCGCGGCAGGCGGGACAATTCGCGGTGGTGGATGGCGCGCGCGTGGGTTTCGTGCTGGCAAGTGTTTTGCAGGACGATGCGCGCGCGGCGCCGCCGCGCGACGGCTGGGTTGACGCGCTGGTCGTCGCGCCGGAATTTCAAAAACGCGGGATTGGGCGCGCGTTATTGAAATGGGCGGAAGATTGGCTGCGCGACAACGGCTGTACGAGCGCGCGGTTGGGCGGCAGCTTGCGTCCCTTTGCGCCCGGCGTGCCGACGGAACTCGACGCGGATTTTTTTCGCGCACAAGGGTATGCGGCGCGTGCTTCAAGCGCGGAAACGTGGGACCTGGGGCTCGATTTGCGCGAATACGTTTCACCCGCGTTCGTGCGCGCGGAACATTTGATTTTGCGTTCCGCGCGCGAAACGGATATCGCCGCGCTGCACGCGTTTTTGGAACGCGAATTCCCCGGACGTTGGCGGTATGAATTGGAACAGCATGGGCGCGACGGCGCGCGCATTTCCGACTATATGATTCTGGAAAGCGAACGCGGCATTGACGCGTGCTGTCTCATGACATTGGAAGATTCGCAGCGTCCGGTGGAACGTTTTTATCCGTCGCCGCTGCCGCGCCCGTGGGGGCAAACGGGCTCGATTGGTGTGAGCGCGGACCGCCGCAACGCGGGGTACGGTTCTGCGCTGCTCGACGCTTCCTTACGGAATTTACGCGCACGCGGCGTGCGCGGCTGCATCATTGATTGGACGGATTTGGCGGCATATTACGAGCGCTTTGGTTTCAAGCGGCAGCGCAGCTATCAGATGCTGCGTAAAACGCTGACGTGATGGGCAATGAATGCCCTTGGTTGCGGTGATAAAAAAATGCGAGTCTTGGCGGCTCGCATTTTTGCATTTAGCGCTCTTGGAGCGAACGGATGATTTGTGCTTGAATCAACGCCGTTGCCAGCACGCGGCGCGGCGACGTATCCGGCTCGCGCCCGGTGCGAATACATTCGACAAAATGTTGCAGGGATAGGACAAACGCGCCTGTCACCTTGCCGTCCACAATGTCCGCCGTGTGCGCGCCCGTGAATTCGATTTTTTGTCCGCCGCGCGCGTTGAACAATTCGGCGGTGCGCGTGCGACTGTTGTACGTCAACGCGCCCGCGTCGCCGATAATTTGCATAAAGCCATCTGCAATGCGCGGGTACGTATTCGGATGAATCCACGACGAATGAAAATTTGCAATCACGTCCCCGTCGAACCGAATCAACGCGTTCAGTCCGTCGTGGACGGGAATGCCCTGCGCGGCGAGCGTGCCGCGCGTTTCGTGCGCCATGACGCTCACGGGGTCAACGCCGACGAACCAATGCACGAGGTCGAGGTCGTGGCTCGTCATGAAATAGAGCGGCGAAGTGTCGTGCGCCCAACCGCGAATCATGTTCGTCGGCACCGAAACGTTGTCGTGCTTGACAGAGATAATCATACGCGGCTTGCCGATTTCGCCGCGCGCAATCGCATCGTGCAGCCACACATTGTCGGGGACAAAACGTTGGCTGTAATTCACCATCACGATTTTGTCCGCTGATTCCGCCGCGTTCACAATCGCGCGCGCGTCGTCGGCGTTTGTGGCGAGCGGTTTTTCTTGCAGCACATGTTTGCCTGCGGTGAGCGCGGCGAGAACGGGCGCGCGATGCAAATGGTCGGGCGTCGCGACGGATACGGCATCCAATCTCATTTCCGCAAACATCGCGTTGTAATCGGTGAACGCGCGCGCATTGTACTGCTGCGCGAGATGTTCCGCGCGCGCTGCGTCGAGGTCGCACACCGCGACGAGTTCCGTATCCGGCAGTTCATGCCACACGCGCGCGTGACGCGATCCCAAAATACCCGTGCCGATGACGCCAACGCGCAGTTTGTTTTGATTGGTCATATCACCATGTTTGTCCGAACAAAGCAAATAAAGTTGCCTTGTCGGTCAAGTGCCTTGTTCAGAATTGGTAAAACAAGTGGAATTATGCGTTGCTAAACAGTTGGAGGGAAGGGCTTTCGATGACGAGCGCGACAAGGTCTTGCGCGGCGCCTGCCGCGTGCCATTCGCCCGCGTTCCACAGGACTGCTTGTCCTGCCGCGATGGGAATTCGTGCTTGCGATTCATCGCAGACCCAACCGCTGCCTTGCGCGACGACAAACAGCTGCGGTACCGGCGCTTGATGAAAACCGATCTGTCCGCCCGCTTCAATGCGCATGACAATGATTTGCGCGCGGTCAGAGGATTTCGCCAACGGCGCGGCAGACAATTTCGCGCTGTCAAACTGCGTGATGTTTCGGACCACCAGCGCGTCGAGGTTGATAATTTGCATGGCTTAACCCTTGAGTGCGCCCATTCGCACGCCTTCCAAAAAGTATTTTTGGAAAAAGAGGAAAAAGAGAATCATCGGCAGCGCGGCGAGCGCGGCGCCGGAAAAAATAATGCCCCAATCGGTCATGAATTCGCCCTGCAAGTTTGCGACGCCGACGGTGAGCGTGTAATTTTGCGGTTTGTTGAGCGCAATCACGGGCCACAGAAAATCATTCCAGCTGCGCACGAACGTAAAAATCGAGAGCGCGGCGACGGCAGGCAGCGACAGCGGAAAAATGACGTGGCGAAACACGCCCCATTCGCCGCAGCCGTCAATGCGCGCCGCGTCAATCAATTCGCCCGGCAGCGTTTGAATGTATTGACGCATCAGAAAAATGCCAAACACCCACGCAGTCCCCGGCAAAATCAACGCCCATAACGAATCAATCAAACCCAGTTGGCGATTGATGAGATAGAGCGGAATAAACGTGACGTGAATGGGAATCATCAGCGTCGAAAGAATCAAGATAAAAAACAGATTGCGCCCCGGAAATTGTTTTTTTGCGAAGGCATAGCCCGCCATTGTATCGAACACGGCATGAAACGCGGTGACGACAAACGCGACGACAAGACTGTTGACCATCCAATTCAAATAAAATTTGTTATTGACCAACAACCGCTCAAAATTGTCCAGGCGGAACGCAGGCACGAGAATGGGCGTTAGCGGCGGGTTGGAAGTAATGGGCGTGAACGCATTCGCAAAGAGCCAGTACATCGGAAAGAGCGCAATAATGGCGGTCGCAATCAAAACAATCCACCGCAGTATCGCGGTGCCGTTAAATCGAAAACGCGCCCGCGGCGCTTCCGTCGTTTGGGGAAAAACAGTCGTTGATTCAGTCGCCATCGCCCGCTCTCCAGTCTCCAATCTCCAATCTCCCGTCTCCGGTCATCAGTATTCCACATCCGAGCGCAATACGCGAAATTGAAATGCGGCGACAATCGCAATCATCGCAAACAATACGAACGCTTGCGCGGATGCAATACCGAAATCAAAATCTTTGAAACCGTTGTTGTAGATTTGCGTGACAATGGTTTGCGTGGAATTGCCGACGCCGCTCGGGACCATGATGTAAATGCGCTCGAACACTTCAAAACTCGCAATCGTGTACAACACCACGAGATACAGCGTAGTAGATTTCACCAACGGCACGGTAATGTTCCACCATTTTTGAACCGGGCTCGCGCCGTCGAGTTCCGCCGCTTCATAATATTCTTGCGGAATCGCGCCCATCGCCGCGCTGAACAAGACAATGGCGGTCGCGGGCAGGGTCAACACGGCGGAGAGGACTACGCTCCAAAATGCAATGTCCGGGTCGGAAAGCCAACGAATGGGCGGCAGACCCAAAAAGCGCGTCAGGTACGTGGCAAACCCCCACTGCGCGTTATAAATGTATGCCCACGTCAAACCGATAATGAGCGCGCTGGTGACGGCGGGCAAATAATATGCCGCGCGAAAAAATGTGCGCAGCCGATTGCCGAGCGGTTGAATCAACGAAGAAATAATCAAGCCGAGTAATATCGCGGCGGTGACGGTAAAGAGCGTATAAATTACCGTATTGCGAATGGCGGTGAGGAAAATGCCGTTGAGCAAAGTAAACGCTTCCACATAGTTTGCATAAATCGGCGCGATCCACTTGCCGCCGCGTACCAGACTGTAATCTTGAAACGAAATGACCAATGACCAAACAACCGGCACCAGCGTAAAAATCGTGAAGGTCAACAGACTCGGCAGGATGAACAAATAACTCCAGCCGTATTTTTTGAAAAAATTGCGAGCTGCGGTCATGCCCTTCGGTAGGCGGGCGATGTATCGTTTGCGTTGTCGCGCGCGATACACCGCCCGCGTTTCAGTTCATAGAACGTTGCGGTGAACGTTCGCTACTTGATTTCCAGATACTTTTGCGCTTCGTCCGCAATTTTGTTCATGGCGTCGGCGGGTTTTTCTTTGCCGAACAAAATGTTTTGGTATTCGGGATGAATCAAGCGCGTGAATTTCGCCCAATCGGGAACGAGCGGCGTAATCCACATGTCGGGTAAAACGGACAGGAATTTGTCGAGCGGCGCAACGACCTTGACCGACTTGCGCGCGCCGGGGGCGAGATAGAAACCGGTCGAGACATTGCTGCCCGGCGGGACATCTTCTTGCACTTCGGCGCTCGTCAGATAGCGACCCAGATCCATTGCCGCGAGGCGCTTTTGTTCGTCCGCCTGTTTCGCCACCGCGATGAGACCTACCGCGCCGACCGTCAGCTTATTGCCGTTGACGGTCGGGAGCGGATAGATTTCAAAATTCTTTTTGTTGTTGACCAACTGCGGCGCAAACCCGGTCGCGTCCACCACCATTGCATATTGACCGTTGGTGAAACCGCCCTTGACGTCCGAATCTTTTTGCGAGCCGAAATCGGGCGGGGTCACTTTATGCACCAACGCGAGGTCGGCGAAACGCTGCAATCCTTTGACGGCGGCTTCGGAATTCAGACCGTACTTGCCATCCTTTGTAATCGGGCGCACGCTCGGGTCTTCATTCATCCACAAGCCCCACGTGTTGATGACGCCGGGGTCCACGAATCCGCTAAAGCCATACACCTGTTCGCCGTTCGCGCGTTTGAACGTCGTCTTTTTCGCGGCGTCCACGAATTGGTCCCACGTCCAATCTTTTGGCGGCAAATCTACGCCTGCTTCTTTGAATACGTCGGTGTTGACATAGATGCCCATTGGCACGACCCAGAGGGGCCACGCAAACGCTTTGCCGTCTTTCAAACGCGTCACATCCAGCACGTTTGGCAGAATGTCGGCTTTGTCCGCATCCGTGAGGTACGGGTCAATGGGTTCGACCAAATCGTCGCGCACGAAACCGGGCAAGCGGTCCGACGGCAAACGCAGCAGGTCAATGCCTTGACCGCTTTGCAGCGCGGTTGTCAATTTGGTGAAACCTTCGTCGTTCGGCGGGTAGCCGGTGATTTGGACGTTGATGTCCGGGTTGTCTTTTTTGAATTGTTCGACCGCGTTGTCAAACGGATTGGCAAACGCGTTGCCGGGCGTATAACCGAGCACCCACAAATTCAAATCGCCTTTGTACGTGCTGGATGACTTGCGAATGCCGCCTTTGGCGGTGCGTTCGACGGTGGGGCGCGGCGTCGGCACTTCGGTTGGTCCGGCAGCGGCAGTTGGCTGCGCGGGCGCTGCCGTCGGTTGCGCCGGGGCGGCAGTCGGCTGTGCAGGCGCGGCGGTCGGCGGCGCGGCGGTCGGCGCGGCGGTCGGTGTCGCGCACGCGACCAATGCCGAGACGGCGAGCATTGCCAGCACACCGAGCATGAGCCATTTTTTATTCATTGTCTTGTTCTCCTCCATATTTGTGAATCGGTCAAGCGGAAATGGGTTTTGGCAAAAGGATTTGTTGTGTTTGCACCTCCTTGTGCGTTAAATGGGTTTCCAATGTTTTCCCGGCGTTAGGTCGCCTTGAATTACAGGATGTTTTGCGCCCGTCGCCGCCGGAACATTCGACGCGCGTCCGCGCGCCGTTTCGTATGCCATGAGCGCAAACGCCAATGCTTCTTTGCCTTGCGACGGGATGCCGAATTCGTCTATCGTGCGGATGCGCGTCGCGGGCGGCAGTTGCGCGGCGAACATTTGCAGGAGCGTCGGATTTTTTGCCCCCCCCCCCGACACAATGACTTCGTGCGGCAGGGTGGGCAAGAACGCACGGTACGCATCGGCAATGCTTTGCGCGGTGAACATGGTCATGGTGGCGACGACATCTTCAGGTGATACGTTTTGCGCCATCGCCGCGCGCCACATTTGTTCCCCATACGGCGCGCCAAACATTTCGCGTCCGGTGGTTTTGGGCGGCGCTTGTTTCAAAAACGGATGCGTCAGCAATTCCGCCAGCAGTTTCGGGTTCACCGTGCCGCGCGCCGCCATTACGCCATCTTTGTCAAATTCTTGCGCGCCGTTCGTCGCGCGTTTCACGGCATCGTCCATCAACAAATTGCCGGGACCCGAATCGAATGCAAACGCATTGTGCGGCGCGTTCGCGGGCAAAAAGGTCACGTTCGCAATGCCGCCGATATTTTGCAGCGCGCGCGTGACCGTTTCATCCGTAAAAAACAGCACATCGAAAAATGCCACCATCGGCGCGCCGTGTCCGCCGGCGGCGATATCGCGCGCGCGAAAATTGCTGATGGTGGTAATGCCGGTGCGTTCCGCAATCACGGCGGGCGAACCGATTTGCAGGGTCGAGTGATTTGGAATGTGCCACACGGTTTGCCCGTGATTGCCGATGAGGTCCACCTGCTGCGCTTCGAGCCCCGCCGCGTGAATCGTTTGCAGTGCCGCATCGGCGTACGCGGCACCCAAATTGAAATTCAACGCGCAGAGGCGGTCCACCGTTCCGGTGTCGGCGCGCACGCACGCGAGAATTTCTTGACGCAGCGCGTCATCAAAGGGAATGCTCGCGTGATGCAGCAATTGCCATTGCGGCGCGGCGCGTTCCGGCGCTTCGTGCAATTCCACCAGAACGGCTTCGATGCCGTCGGCAGAGGTGCCGGACATCATACCGAGAATAATCATGGATCGTGGCTCATCGTTCGCGGATAAAGACCATGCGATATCGGTCAGCGCGATACAACGTTTGTTCGGCTTCAATGAAACGGCCGCGCGCATCGCGCGTTACGCGCGTGACAAGCAAAGCCGGCGCGCCGCGTTTGGCGCCGAGGTCGCGCGCTTCGGGCGCATCGAGCGAGATGGCTTCAACCGTTTCTTGACACAACGTCGGACGCGTGTCGAATTCTTTTTCGAGAATGTCGTACAACGAGCGTTTGGACAAATCAAATTTCAAAAGTTTGCTAAAATGTTCGTATGGCAAATAACAGCGTTCCAAGGCCATCGGTTCGCCGTTGGCGAGCCGCACGCGTTTTAACAAAATGACCTGCGCGCCCACGGGCATATCCAATTGTGCCGAGACCGCCGCGTCCGCAATTTCGCTTTTGAACGCGAGAATGCGCGAGGAGGGCGTTAACCCGCGCGCGCGCATTTCTTCGGTGAAGGACATAAAGCCGATGACCTGCGCCTGTTTGTTGATGCGGACGTGCGCCACTATGGTGCCGCGCCCGCGTTGGCGCATGAGCAGTCCTTCGTCCACCAATTCATCCACGGCGGCGCGCAGGGTCATGCGGCTGATGTGCAGGGACTCGGCAAGCTCGCGCTCGCCCGGAATCACATCGCCCAGATGCAGTTTGCCCTCTTCGATTTCACGGCGCAGCTGCGCCGCGATTTGTTTGAAAATGGGTGTTGCGCTGCGACGATTGACGCGCAGATTGGACAATTGGTCTAGACCGACTGCGGTTGGCAGTGCGGCAGCGGACGGATGCCCGACAGCGGCGGCGGGTTGCATAATAGAGTAAAAGTTGGCGAATTTTGCCCGAAAGCCGATAAATGGAATTGGGTGCGGCGAGAGGACTAGACAACTGGTCTATACCAGAAGTATAATGGCAGATGCGGCGGTTGTCAAGTGTTTTTTTGGGGTGATTACCCACCTCTGAAGAAATGGATTTATTTTCAAACCTTCGCGGTTTCCGGAAACCGCGAAGGGTATGAAAACGGGTAATCACCGGTCTTTTTGCGCGGGCGGCGGCAGCGCGACGCCGCAGCGCTGTAAGGTCTGAATGACGTACGAATCGTGAAACAATTGGCGGTCCATTTCCGGCGCGTTGATTGTGTGATACAACGCGTAACATGCTTCGTCATAACTCATGCCGCCAAGGTCCGCAATAATGCGAATGGCACGATCCACCAGCTTTTTATTGATGGCATCTACTTGAATCATCCAGTTGCCCGCGATGCGTCCGAGCTTGCCCATGACGCCGGTGGAGAGTGTATTGCATATCAATTTCACAGCGAGATGCGCAAACAGATTGCACGCGGTCGCGGGCAGGTGCAGTGGCATGTGAATTGTGCGCACTTCCGGCAGCGTGAATGTCGCGCTCCCGACGGTAACCAAGGTCGGATGGGTATATCGTGACGCATGGGTCCGCAGATAGTCCGCCAGCGCGGGCGTTTGCGCTTCGTCGAAATGTATCCATATCAATGCCGACTTGGGGGCACTGTAGCGCGTTGCATCATCTTCACTCCCGATACGATAGTTGTAGATTTCGGAATTGTCGAGCGCGGGCGGGTGTTCAATCATTTCGTGCTGCGCCTGCATTTCGATGTAATCATCGCGTGTCCATGTCAAACCGCGCGGCGGGTGTTTCAACATGTGCGCCCACGCTTCGGGTGTCGGACGCAAGGGGTCGCGCGCAAATGCCCATGGAATGGGCGCAGTCGTATCATTGAATTTGCGGAACGGCGGCAGCATGAACGTGGGGGTGCGCTCGGTCGTATCGGCAAGAATATCCAAAAGATAACGGTCGGAAATGTACGTGACGCGTCCGTGTGCGGAATACATCTCGGATTCCAAATCAACCAACTCTGTCAAGCCGCGTAAGGTCTCGCCGTGCGTCAATTGCTCAAGCAGCGCGCGAAACAATTCGACATAGGTGTGGGGAATCGCAGAAGGCGGAATGCTTTGCGCGCGCGCCGCAAATTCTAAATTGTCGCGCGCGACCAACAGGGTCATGGCTTGTTCCAATGCCGCGCCGTACACCAACATTGCAATCGTCGTCGCCTGCATGCGGGTCGAGCCGGTCAATGCCATTTGCCCTGTCGTCAATTCAATGCCGGTTGCACCTTCCAATTCCAATACGTCGCGCGCGCGACATATTTTTCACCAGGACCCCGCGCGGATTGTTGTATGTGAAAAACACGCGCGCGCCGCGCGCGACCGCTTCTTTAATCGTGCCAATGACCGACGAGATGACGCCGTCTTCGCCGATTGCCAACAATACATCATTTGCGCCCAAACCGGCTTTGGCGACCTGCCGTCGTCCAAAAACTTGATAGTCTTCAAAATTTTCGACAGAACGAATCAGTGCCCGGTCGCCGCCGGTCATGATGCTGTAGGCGCGTTCTGCGGTTGCGCGATATGCCTCTGCGCGCAAAGGCGTTGCCTCGGCTGCTTGATTCCAAAACGTGCGCCAGAGGGCTTCGAGTAAAATGGCAAGTCGTCCGCCCGCGCCGCAGCCGGAAAAACAAATGGTCCGCGCTTGCCCGACACATTCCATAATTGCCTCGACCATGTTTGCATACGCCGAGCTGTTGAGGACCGCTTGGGCAACCGGCAGAATATCCCAATCTACGCTCAGCAATAACTGCACCCCCGCGGCGGTATCGCGTTGAATCGTTTCGCTGAATTGGCGGGAGCGTGGGTGCGGCTGCTCGGTGGTCAAGACGCCGAGATGAAATTCTTTTTCGTTTTCGATAAAATGTTTGGCGCGGGATTGTGTAGCCATGTGTGATCCTCGTAAATTCTTTGGGTGCTTTCGTCAAGCATTGTTGGTAAAATGAATTAGTGATACAAACGCGCAAACGCGGCTGTGTCGCGAAATGCGGCGGCGATATTTTCCCAGTCCGCGACGAGCGTTTCAACGGATTCGTTCGCTTCCAACCCCTGGCGCACGCGCGCGCTCCCTGTGAGCAAATCGAGATGCGGCGCTGCGCCTTCCCAACTCGTCGCAAGAAATTCAAAGCGTTCGGGGTTTTGCGCGCGGCACGCGGCGAGGAGATGCAAGCCGACGTACACGGGACGGAACACCGCGCGGTCGGTCACATGAATTTGTACGCCGCCGCATTTGAGACCGCGATGTTTGGAATCGGTCGGCGTGAACGCGTGGGCGCGGAAACGCGCGCCGGGCAAATCCAATGCATTGAGCGCGCGCGCCAACGCGCAGCCGTCCAGCCACGGCGCGCCGCAAATTTCAAACGGCAGCGCGGTGCCGCGCCCTTCCGACACATTCGTGCCTTCGAACAAACACATGCCGGGATAGGTAACGGTTGTTTCAAAACGCGGCATCCCCGGTGAGAGCGGAATCCAGGGCAGCCCCGTTTCGTCGAACCACATTGCGCGTTGCCACCCGCGCAGCGGAACAATCTGTAGCTCGACATCGCGCGGCAAGGTATGCGAAACAAAGCGCGCGAGTTCGCCGGTGGTCAAACCGTGCCGAATCGGAACCGGAACGTGACTGATGAACGACTCCAATCCCGCATCCACCAACGGACCTTCGATGTCAACCCCGTTGATGGGATTGGGACGGTCCAACACAAGGACCGGCTTGCCAAATTTTTCCGCCGCGCGTAAAACATAATCGAGCGTACTGATGAACGTATAAAAACGCGCGCCGACATCTTGCATGTCAAACACGAATACATCTACATTGATCAACATGTCCGCGCTTGGTTCTTTGGTCTTGCCGTATAAACTATACACAGGCAAGCCCGTGCGCGTATCGGTTGCATGGTCAATGGCGACCGCATCCGCGCCCGCGCCGTCGAAACCGTGTTCGGGACCAAACAACGCGGTGATGTGTACATTTTTTTGCAGCAAGGCATCAACACTCGATATCAAGTCGCGCGTGACTGCCGCCGCATGTGTCACCAAGCCGACGCGCCGCCCGCGCAAAAACGTTTCGGGCGCGCGCAACACGTTCTCCAGTCCGATGTCAATCATTCTCGTTCACCTTTCGGCAAGCTGTGTTTACGGTACTTGAGGAATTAACGCATGTCAAATACTCTGCCCTTTATTCCGTTAACGGAAACCAACAATCCGCGCACGACCGAAATTGACCGTTTGTCCACGCGCGAAATTTTGGAAATCATCAATGGCGAAGACCAAAAAGTAATTGACGCCGTACGCGCGGAACTCGACCACATTGCGACGGCGGCAGATGCCATTCACGCGCGGTTGGCGCAGGGCGGGAGATTGATTTATGTGGGGGCTGGCACGTCGGGACGTTTGGGCGTTGTGGACGCGAGTGAAATGCCGCCGACGTACAGCGTGCCGCACGGGATGGTGATTGGTTTGATTGCGGGCGGTGAACAAGCCATGTTTCGTTCCATCGAAGGCGCAGAGGACCGCGTCGAATTGGGACATGCGGATATGGCGCGTTTGAATGTGGACGCGCGCGATGCGGTGTTGGGAATTGCGGCGAGCGGGCGGACGCCGTTCGTCATTGGCGCGCTGCGCGAAGCAAAAACGCGCGGCGCGCTGACCATTAGTTTTGCTTGCACCTATCCCGCGCCGATTCACGACGCGGCGGATTTGTACATTGCGCCGTTGACGGGACCCGAAGTGGTGGAAGGGTCAACACGCATGAAAGCAGGCACCGCGACGAAATTGGTTTTGAACATGCTCAGCACGACGGTTATGATTCAACTCGGCAAAACCTACGGCAATTTGATGGTGGACTTGCAGCCGACGAATCAAAAATTGCGCGAACGCGCCCGCCGCATTGTCGAACGCACGACAGGTTTGAATGCCGCCGACGCGCAAAATTTGCTCGACCGCTGCGGCGATGTCAAAACTGCAATTGTAGTACATCACGCCCGTGTGTCCCCGATGGAGGCGCGCGAACGTTTAGCGCAGTATCAAGGTTCCGTACGGCGCGCGTTGGAGCAAACCGAATGATTATTGGCATTGACGGCGGCGGCACGCGCACGCGCGCGGTGCTTGCCGATGCAAACGGAAAAACATTGGGCGAGGGTGAGGCGGGCACATCCAATCCGATGGTGCACGGCGTCGCCGCCGCGCAGCAGGAATTGGATGCGGCGATTGCGCGCGCGTTTGAATCCGCGCGGCGTTCGCGCGAACGCGTCGCCGCAATGTGCATGGGGCTGGGCGGCGCGGGACGCGCGCGCGAGCAGCAAGAATTGGTCGCGTGGGCGCGCGAACATTTGGCGGAACGCGTTGGCGTGGTCAATGACGGGGAGATTGTATTGGCGGCAGGCACGCCGGAAAATTGGGGTGTGGCGGTGATTGCCGGCACGGGGTCATTGGCATGGGGACGCAATCGCGCAGGGGCAACGGCGCGGGCGGGCGGTTGGGGGTACGTGATGGGCGACGAAGGCAGCGGCTATGACGTGGCGCGGCAGGCATTGCACGCGGCGACGCAATGTGCGGACGGGCGCGGCGAAAAAACGGAACTGTTGGACGCGATTTTATTTTTTTGGAAATTGTCTGCGCCGCAGGATTTGGTGCAGCACGTGTATCGCGCGGGCTTGACGCACAAGGACATTGCCAAACTCGCGCCCCTTGTGGTGGAGTGCGCGGAACGCGGGGATGCGGCGGCGCTGCGTATCGTTCACGATGCAGCGGATATGTTGGCGCGCGGCGTGATGGCGGTGAGTCGCGCGTTGGAATTTTCGCGCGCGGAATTTCCGTTGGCATTGACCGGCGGTTTATTGTTGGGCGCGGAATTTTATCGCGAGATGTTGTTGCGCGTGCTGCGCCAACACGAATGTGCGTGCGCGCCGATTGAATTGGTGCATGACCCGGTGCGCGGCGCGGTGCGTTTGGCGCGCGCGGCAGCGCTGTCGGAGCATTGAACAAGAATTCTGTCGTCGCGCCGCACGTGCTTACCCCGCGCTCGCGCGCAGTTTGTCCAACAGTTTTACAATCTCGATGGCAGCGTCCGGGCGCGCCGCGCGTTTTGCGTTCGCTTGCATTTGGGCGATGGCGTGATTATCCGGTTTCAACCACTCGCGTACCAACGCCACAATCGCTTCGGGACCGGTGCGTAATACGCCCACGCCGCTTTCTTCGACAAAGATTACGTTGCCTTCTTCTTGCCCGGGCAGATTGCCGCTCAGAATCATCGGCTTGCCCGCCGCCAACGTTTCCATGATGGTGCCGGGGCCGGCTTTGGTAATGACGACATCGCTCGCGCGCATCCAGTCCGGCATGTTGCTCACGAACCCTTGGATGTTGACCGGCACCTGCCACACGTCATTCTGCAATTGCGCGTACAGTTTTGTATTGCGTCCCGCGATGATTGCCAATTGAATCGGGAGTTGCGCCGCATCCAATGCGCGCGCAATCGCGCGCAGCGGCCCCATGCCTTCCCCCCCCCCCACGAGGAGCAGTGTAAAAAGTTCGGGCTGCAAGCCCAAACGCGCGCGCAGCGCCTCCGGCGTTTCGTGCGGCGCGGGCGCGGCAAATTTGTCTGAAAATTTCAGCGCAATCGGCTGTCCGACCACACGCATCCGTTCGCGCGGAAAACCCCAGCGCACGCCGCAATCGAACGCGCCTTGCGTTGGCACAATGACCAAATCGGCGGCGGCAGAAAACCACAAGCCGTGCGCGTCAAACAAATCGGTGACGACGGTGACAAACGGCACGTAGGGGTTGATACTTTTGAGCGCGCTGCACGGCGCGCGGTTAATGAGGGGATGCACGCTGATAACCAAATCGGGTTGGTGTTGTTGAATTACGCGCGAGCAGCCGCGGCGCAAGAGCGCGTCATCTATCGCTGCCGAAGCGGGCAACGTGAATGGTGTATTGCTGGCGTGAAACATCCCGCCCCACAATTGCGGCGTATAAGTCGTAAGTGGAAAATAGGTCGCAGAGATTTTGCTTAACGGGAACGGCGCGCATTCCCTAAAGCCGTCCACCATCACAATTTCGTATCGGTTGGGGAATTGAAAATGAAACGCTTCGGTGAGCGCGTTCGCGGCGGAGCGATGTCCGCCTCCGGTATCGGAAAAGAAAATCAAAACGCGTCGCAGGGACATGGTGGACCAAAATAGATGACGCTTGCCGGTTTGCTTTATGGTTCTTGCGGTGGGTGGGTTGGCAGTTCGTTCGTTTCTTTGACCATCGCCGCGAATTCGTCCGGCAGCTGCGATAGCTGCGTTGGCAGCTCGTTCGTCTCTTCCACCATTGCGATGGTTTCGCCGGGTAGGGGAATGGGTTGCGAATGAAACGCGGCGGGTGGCGCTTGCGGAAAGCGCCGCACGTACCACCAATTGATAAAGGCAACCGGAATCAAGATCACGCCCAGACCAATCACGATTTGGGCGATGCCAAACACCTCCGCCAATGCGCCTGCCGCAATCAACAGCGGAATGCTCAACGCGTTGGCGAGGGTGAGCTGCACCGTGAGTACACGACCGCGAATATCGTCTGTCGCCTGTTCTTGAATTGTCGTCTGCGCGGGAATCAAAACGAACGCCATCCCGATGCCCGCCAGCGGCGACAGAATGCCAATGAGCCAGATGGCAGTCATCTGAATGCCTGCCACATTGAACGTGGTTGTCACTGCCTGATTGCCGCCCAGCCCCAACATGCCCAAACCCATCAAACCGAACGCCATACAAAACATGCCAATGAGCGGCAGTAGAAAACGCGGCACGCGTGGCCCCAGGCGGACCACAAAGAGACTGGCGACCACAATCCCGATGCCCGCCGGCGAAAAGACATAAATTGCATCCTCAGTTTGCATCCCCAAAACGCGCGAGGCGTACCCCGGCGCCTGTTCGCCCAATACCGCCACAACGGTAAACACAAGCGCGAATTGCAAGACCGCGACCAGCAGCGGTTTTTTGTCAATCACGTACTGCCACCCCTCGCCGATTTCGCGCCACCCTTTGCGCAATGCCGATTGGGTGGCATCGCCGGCGAGGTTAATCTCGGATTCGCGCCGATTGACCGGGTC
>CAZXYP010000003.1:33542-45533 GCA_964644955.1 uncultured Anaerolineales bacterium
GGCAGGGAGCAAAGCCAAAAGTCCTGTGGCAAGCGCATAAAAAACCGCAAGGGAAGCGAATGCGCCAACGATGCCGAGCGATTTTACCGCAATCGGCACGTAAATAATCAGCGCGACCACTTGAATGGCGACGATGGTGAGCGTAAACACCGAATTGGCGGCGAGCAAATTGTCGCGTTTCACGAGCAAGGGAATCATGGCGCCTTCTGCCGGAGAAAAAAATTGGCCGATCGCAGAAGTGATAAAAATAGTGACATAGACCAAACCGACAAAGACCAGCGGATCAATCCCGCGGTTGATGCCCAGATATGCCAGGACAGCAAGGGTGGCTTGACTGGCGACGCGCGCCAAGTTGGACACAACCAAAATGGTCTTTTTGGAAACGCGATCGAGAACGACGCCCGCAATCGGTCCGAAAATGACAGCGGGTAAACTGAACGCGACAATGACGCCGGCGGTTTGGATGGAGGATTGATTGACTTCTTCAATCAGAATCAGAGCCAGCAGCAGCAGGCTCTGAAGCGCCATGAGCGAAAAGATTTGGGCAATCCAAAGTTTTAAAAAGTTGAGATTGCGCAGTACGGGCAGATAGCCCTGTGCTTGATTCATTCCATTGATCCAATGCGGGTTTCGTCAGCTGAAGGATTTTGCGCGTCGTCGGCGGCGCGCGGTTGGCGGGTCACAAACTTCTTGACGCGTTTTTCAAATTCGCGGCGCGGCAGCAGCACGCGGTGTTTGCACGTATTACACACCATGCCAATGTCCGCTCCGAGGCGCACGACCGTCCATTCATAGCCGCCGCACGGATGCGGTTTACGCAGCCGCACCACATCGTTCAACGCGACATCCAAAGGCATAGCAGTACGATTATAGCATAGTTGATTTGAGCGCCCGGCGTAACGCGGCAGCAAAACATTTCGTAGATTCGCATGTATAATACATCTCACCAAACGGAGCAAAACCATGTCTGAAAATCATCCGTCTCTGGAAAATGTCACATCTCCCGCCGCCGAACCCGCGCTGCCCGTCCCTGCGCCGGTAACGCCCACACCCCCGATTCCGCCCGCGCCCACTGCATCCGCTGTGCCGCGCAAACGTCCCACGGGCATTACCATCATTGCGCTGCTCGCGCTCATCAGCGGCTTTTTGGGATTGTGCTGCGGTTCGCCGCTCATTCTGTTGGGCGGTATCGGAATGATTATTCCGACGGGTGTGACCCAGGTGCTTGGCATCCTGGGCATTCTTCTCGGCGTCTTGCTGGCGTTCGGTCCGTTTTTGCAAGTCATTTTTGCATATGGCGCGTGGAATTTGCGGTCTTGGGCATGGTGGCTCGGTATTGTCGCCACCGGAATTTCGGTTGCCGGCGTCATCATCAGTATTCTCGGCAGCGACGGCGCGACGCTGTGGACTGCCGTGACGAACGCGCTGTTGCCCATTATCATTTTTGTCTATCTGCTGTTCCCTGACGTTCGCCAAGCGTTCCGCGTTTAATTGACGACGGACGACAGACAACGGACAGCGCTGGCGCCGTCTGTGGTCTGTCGTCCGTCACCTGACTTATGCTTCTCACCCGTCTCGCCCTCTCGCATTTTCGCAATTACGCGCATCTCGAAATTGAATTCGCGCCCGGCATTACCCTCCTGCAAGGCAATAACGCGCAGGGCAAGACGAATCTGCTCGAAGCAATTTTTTTCCTTGCCACCGCGCGTTCGCCGCACGCGGGCGCGGAACGTGAATTGATTCATTGGGGCGCGGCGAGTGAACCCATTCCCTTTGCGCGCGTGCAGGCGCGCGTGGAACGCGGCAGTGGGCAAACGGTGGAATTGGAAATTGTGCTGGTGACGGGCGAAGAACGCGATTTGTCTATTGCGCGTGTGAGCAAGCGCATCAAAGTCAATGGCATCAATCGTCGCGCGCTCGAACTGTTGGGCAATCTGAATGTGGTTTTGTTTTTGCCCGAAGACCTCGACATTGTGTTTGGTTCGCCCGGTGACCGCCGCCGCTATCTCGACACGACGCTGTCGCAAATTGACTCAACGTATTCGCGCGCGCTTTCGCAATACGCGCAGGTGGTGGAACAACGCAACGCGCTGTTGAAGGAATTTCGCGAGCGTTCTTTCAACGCGGCGGAATTGGAGCCGTGGAATAACAAGCTGGTGGAAAACGGCGCGTATCTCATGGCGCGCCGCGCGCAAGCGGTGAATACATACAATGAACTCATTGCCGAAATTCACCCGCGTCTCACGGCAAAGCATGAAGTTCTCAAGCTGCACTATCAACCGACGATTCCGCTTGACGCGTTCACTCAACCCGAAACGCGCCAACTTGGTTTGGGTATTGCCCCGCCCACCGCGCCGCTGGAACAAATCAGCGCGGCGTTCAAGCAGCAGCTCGCGGACTTGCGCACAAAGGAAGTGGGCGCCGCGCTCACGCTCGTCGGTCCGCACCGCGACGATTTGCGTTTCACGATTGACGGCGTGGACATGACCACCTACGCCTCGCGCGGGCAAGGACGCACGATTGCGGTTTCACTCAAACTCGCCGAAATCGAATTGATGCGCGCGGAAACGGGCGACGAACCCGTTTTGCTGCTCGACGATGTCATGTCGGAATTGGACAAGCCGCGCCGCGCCGCACTCTCGCACGCGATTCTCAACGCGAAACAAGCGATTGTGAGCGCGACGGATTTGGATGATTTTACGGATGAGCTTTTGGCGAAAGCTACAGTGCTGCGCGTGAACGATGGGCGGATTGAAGCGGCGGGGGAAAATGACACGGGAGCGGAGACAGCGCCGTTTTGAAATGATAAGGGCGAGTGAACGAATCACTCGCCCGTTTTGGTTTTGCCGACGATAATAAGCGCTATTGTTTTGGCGGCGCGCTCTTGTTCAAAATCTGAATCAACGCCGTCAGCCCCAGCGTATAACTGCGCCAACCCAAACCGACGATTTGTCCGACGCACACGGCGGCGAGAACCGATTTGTGGCGAAATTCTTCGCGCTTGTGCACATTCGACAAATGTACTTCGAGGCATGGCTTTTCAATCGCCGCGATCGCGTCGCGCAGCGCGTACGAATAGTGTGTGAACGCGCCGGGATTGACAAGCACCGCGTTCGCCCACGTGCGCGCCTCGTGCAGTGCGTCAATCAACGCGCCTTCGTGATTCGATTGCACAATGCGCAGCTCGACGCCGTTCTCGCGCGCAATCGCGTGCAGCATGTTGTTGATGTCGTCCAGCGTTTCCTTGCCGTACACCTCCGGCTCGCGCAAACCGAGCAGGTTGAGATTGGGACCGTGAAGAATCAAAATATTCATTTTGGATTTATGATTTATGAGTTATGATTTTTTCTGCGCCCATGCATTCAAATCATAAATCACAAATCTGAAATCATGAATCAGCGCGATTCTTGGATTGCGCGCAGGACTTGCTCTTCTGCCACATGTTCGGCAATGCCCACGCGCCCGATTTCGTACGGCAGAACAAAACGCGCGCGTTTGTTTTTTACTTTTTTGTCCGTGCCCATCGCGGCGAGAATTTGCGCGGGTGAAAATACGGCGGGCATGCGCGTGGGCAGCTCGTATTTTTCCAACAGCGCCAGGATTTCATCACGCGTCTGCGAGTGACACCATTCCAAATTCGCGGCGAGGCGCGCCGCGCACGCCAGCCCCATCGCCACCGCGTCGCCGTGTCGCATTTGAAAATTTGCCAGCGTTTCGATGGCTTGCCCGAATGTGTGTCCCAAGTTCAAATGCGCGCGAATATTTTCCTCGAACGGGTCGCGTTCCACGATGTCAACTTTGACTTGGAGCGCCTGCGCCAGCAATTCATCGTCGAGCGCACGCGTTTGCAGCGCGTCAAACAAATTCGCGTCGCCGATGACGCCGTGCTTGATGACTTCTGCCATTCCCGCGCGATACTCCTCGACAGGCAGAGAGTTCAATGTATTCATGTCCGCAATTACACACAGCGGAAATTTGAACGCGCCGATGAGATTTTTTCCGGCGGGATGATCCACTGCGACTTTGCCGCCGATGCTCGAATCCACCATCGCAAGCAGCGTCGTCGGAATTTGCACAAACGGCACGCCGCGTAAATACGTTGCCGCCGCGAAACCGACTGTATCCCCAACCACGCCGCCGCCCAACGCCAAAATCGCGGAACGGCGTTCCAGTTTCGCCGCGATGAATTGGTCGTACAGCGCGCGCACCGTGTCGAGATTTTTGTATTGCTCGCCGTCGGGAATTTCGATAATGACGGGTTCAAAGCCGTCGCGTTCCAACGCGCGCGCCACGCGTTCGCCGTACAAAGCGCGCACGGTCGGATTGGTGACGATGGCGCATGTGGGCGTGACGCGAAACGGTTTCAGCGCATCGCCCAGCGCATCCAACAAATCGCGTCCGAGAGAAATGGAATACGCGCCGTCCGGTGTCGTCACGCGGATTTCGCGCGGCGCAAGCCGCCGCAAAATGGCTTGCGCGATTTGTTCCGGCGTTTTTCCGTCGGTTTGAATGTGCAGGGAAATCTGCGCGTAGGCATCGCGGCGCGCATTCAACAAATTTTCCACGTTCGCGCGTTTGTCGCCTTGCAGTAACGGGCGTTCGTTTTCATTCTCCAAACGGCGTAAAATTTCGCCCGCGCTCGCGTCGAGACAAATCATATGCGCGTTCGCAAACGCGCGGCGATTTTCCTCACGCACCAACGCGCCGCCGCCCGTCGCAATCACCAAATTCTTGCCTGCCGCGAGCTCGCGGCACAAATCGCTCTCGTGTTCGCGAAAATACGTTTCGCCCTTTGCGGCAAAAATTTCCGCAATCGTCATGCCCTCGCGTTCTGCGAGCCATGTGTCCATGTCCACAAACACGCGGTCGAGCATTTGCGCAAGCGCGCGTCCGACGGACGTTTTGCCCGTGCCCATGAATCCGGTGAGAACAATGTTGCGATGGTCCATTTTGAGAAACCGCGAATCTCCGACCTCTACTCACCGGTCTCTATTTTTGGTAGTTGCGGATTCCACGCGTTAAAGTGCGCCTTCATTTCGCGCAAACTGTCGCCGCCGAATTTTTCCATGAACGCATCCGCGAGAACCAGACACACCATCGCTTCCGTAATCACACATGCGCGCGGGATATGCACCAAATCGGAGCGTTGATAAATCATTGGCGCGGGTGCGCGCGTCGTCACATCAATCGAACGCGTCGGCGTCAGCGTCGTTGCAATCGGTTTCAACGCGGCGCGAAGCACGAGCGGTTCGCCGTTGGTGATGCCGCCTTCAAGTCCGCCTGCTCGATTGGTGATGCGGGAAACGCGTCCCGCATCTACAAAAATTTCATCTTGCGCGTCCGTGCCCATTTTGCGCGCGTTCTCGAACGCATTGCCGATTTCGACGCCTTTGACAGAATGAATGGACATGATGGCTTGCGCCAGGCGTCCGTCCAATTTGCGGTCCCAATGCACGTGCGAGCCGAGACCGACAGGCAAATTCAGCGCGACGGTTTCGATAACCCCCCCCCCCGTTTGTTTTTGCTGCATGATATTGAAAATATGTTTGCGAATGCGTTCCGCGCTCGCTTCGTCGTACACGCGTACATCGCTGGCTTCCGCGCGCGCGAAACGCTCCGGGTATGAAATATCCGGCAGTTCCGCAATCTCGCCGCCGATTTCGGTGACGTAACTGCCGACGATGATGTTGAACTGCGCGAGCAGCTGGCGCGCGAGCGAACCCGCCGCAACGCGCATCGCCGTTTCGCGCGCGCTGGCGCGTTCGCCCACCATCCGCAAATCGTCCAAATCGTATTTCGTCGCGCCCGCGAGGTCGGCGTGACCGGGACGCGGAATCGTTTGCGGCGGCGTCACCTTGTCCTTCCAATTTTTCCAATCGAGATTTTCGACTATCATGCCGACGGGCGCACCAATCGTTTTGCCGTTCACGATACCGCCCGTGATTTGCGCGCGGTCCTGTTCAATCTTCATGCGTCCGCCTGAACCGTAGCCCGTTTGGCGGCGGCGCAAATCGTTATTGATTTCGTCAAGTGAAATCGGCAAGCCCGCGGGCAGTCCCTCGACGATGCAAGAGAGCGCGGGTCCATGCGATTCACCCGAAGTTAAAAATCGTAACATTGCGTATTGCGTATCGTGTATCGCGTCTCGTGTATCGCCAAGAGTTTTTGCGATAAACGATTTGCGATATGCGAGCCGCTAATTCTCCACATACCCTTCATCCCAAGTTCGGGTCGTGTCGTGATTGCGTAAATCAATGCCAAACTCAATCGCCGCTTTCATTTGCATCAAAACCGAAACCCAACCCGCGATCACCTCGACGCGATCGTGCGCGAGAACATTTGCATCGCTCAAACATAAATCGGTGCCGCCTTTCCCATCCTCGCGCAAATCAAATGTCGCGATGCTGTTGCCAAAGTAATTCACAGAAAATTTCTCATTCGGCACGCGCTCCAAAATTTTGCCGCGCCACGTCAAACCATCCGGAAAAACAAAATCGAGTGCGCCGTTATTTTCAATCGCGGACTCTGCCCAAAATTTCGCGCGTCCTTGATTCGTATTCAAAAATTCATACACACGTTCGCGCGCAGAATTGAAATGCAGCTTCCAGCGAATTGCCTTTTCATCAGATTGAAACATCAATCTCCAATCTCCGGTTTCTAAGCTCTATCTCAACATCGTACTCGCTCACTATCTTGCTCGCGCACTACCTCGCGCCCCACTCCCACATGCCGAACGCGATTTCTTTGGCAAGCGGATGCCCCGCCTGCGCAAGGATGATGCCGATTTCGCCGCGATGATACGACTCGTGCGAAATCATGTAACCGACGAATGCAGTCACATTCGGCTTGAAACCTTTTACCTTGCCGTCGCGCGCAATGCTCGTTGCAATCAATGCCGCAATCGCTTCGCCCGACGCGGTGAGCGAATTTTTCAACAGCGATTTGTCGCCGGCGTTTACTTTGTCAATTTTGGTTAATCCTGCGAGCAATTCCGGCGCGGACGCTTTGAGCCAATCCAAACGCACGTTATAAATGTGTGCAAACACTTGCGCGACACTGCGTCCTTTGGAAAGTGAAACGCTCGCGAGCGCGTCGTCACTCAACGCATCAAGCTCGTACAAATGAATGCGATTGTGAATGTTCCACGTTTCGACTAATGGGTCGCTCATGTTTTCTTTTCCATTTGCCGCTGCATTTCTTGTAACGCCTTGCTCGCGGCATCGCGCATCACGCGCACAGGCGCGCGTTCGCCGGTCCACAATTCAAACGCGCGCGCGCCTTGATACACCAACATTTCCAAACCGCCTATGATACGCGCACCATTTCGCTTGGCATCGCGCAAAAATTTGGTCGCGGGCGGATTATACACAAGGTCGAACACGACCGCGCGCTTGGGAATGACGTACCGTGTCGGCAGCGGCGACTCGTCGGTTTTCGGCGCCATGCCGACGCTGGTCGCATTGATTATGAGATGCATGTCATCCAACGCGTCCCAATCGTTCAGCGCCAATTCCAATGCGGGAAAGCGGTTGTTCAAACGGTCGGCGAGCTCGATGCTGCGCGACAGCGTCCGATTCAAAAAAATGATTTCACGCGCGCCTTCTTGCGCTAATGCATACGCTGCCGCTGCCGCCGCGCCGCCCGCGCCCAAAATCGCAACACGCGCATTTTGCGGATGAATTTTCCGCACGCGCAGTGCCTGCAAGAAACCATATGCGTCCGTATTGTCGCCAATCAGTTTCCCGTCTTTTTTGAGAATCGTATTCACCGCGCCGATTTCGCGCGCAAGGTCGGTCAATTCATCTAAATGCGGCATGATGGTTTGCTTGTGCGGCACCGTCACATTCGCGCCGAGACAATGCGGCGCGCGCAATGCCAAAATCATGTCGCGCATTTTCTCGGGCGGCATCGGATTTTTGACGTAACGCGTCGCGCGAAGCTTGCGCTCTGCCAGCGCCGCATTTTGCATCGCGGGCGAAATGGAATGTCCGAGAGGATAACCGAGCAAATAAAGATATTTCATGAATCGCGTTGGGAAATGCTGAACATTCTAACGTTGAACTTTTGCCAACAGTTCCGCAAAATTTGGGAATGAATCCGCGACGCATTCCCATCCCTCGATAATCGTTTCGCCTTCCGCAACAAGTCCCGCTATCGCGAGCGACATTGCAAGCCGATGGTCATTGTGCGCGTTCACGCGCGCGCCGCGCAATTTTGTCGGACCCGCAATCACAAAACCATCTTCTTGTTCCTCAATCTGCGCGCCCAGCTTGCGTAATTCCTGTGCGACGGTTGCGACGCGGTCACTTTCTTTGACGCGCAGCTCTTGCGCGTCGCGCACGCGCGTTTCGCCGTGCGCCTGTGTCGCCGCAATCGCAAGAATCGGAAACTCGTCAATCATGCGTGGAATTTCGTCGCCGCTTATCTCGGTCGCGCGCAAATCGGCGGAGGAAACGACAACATCGCCAATCGGTTCGCCGTTTTCGTCGCGTTGATTTTGAATTTCGAATTCTGCGCCCATGCGCATCAGCGCGTCGAGCAAACCTGTGCGTCCCGGATTCAATCCGACGTTTTCCAAAACAAGCTCTGAATTTTTCACCAACAGCGCGGCGACGATAAAAAACGCGGCGGAGGAAAAATCACCCGGTATCTCCAATCTATGGTCTCCAGTCTCCAGTCTTGGTGGAGGCGTGACGCGCACCGAATGTTCCGTCAAACGGAAAACGTCAACGCCAAACGCGCGCAGCATTCGTTCCGTGTGGTCACGGCTTGGCGCGGGTTCGTGAACGGTGGTTGGCGTATCGGCAAAAAGCCCTGCAAACAGAATTGCGGATTTCACTTGCGCGCTGGCGACGGGCAACGCGTATTCGATGCCGCGCAAATTGCCGCCGCGCAAGACCAATGGCGCAAAGCGGTCATTGTCGCGCGCGAGAATCTGCGCGCCCATTTGTTTCAACGGCTCGATGAGGCGTCCCATCGGGCGGCGTTTCAGCGCGGGCGTGCCGTCCAACACCGAAAGAAAATGCTGCCCCGCACAGATGCCCGAAAGCAATCGCATCGTCGTGCCGCTGCCGAGACAATACAATACATCGCGCGGTTCTTGGAGCGAATGCAGGCCGCGTCCGTTCACGCGCCAAGTACGGGAATCAATTTCTTGAATGTCCGCGCCCAGCGCGCGCATACAGTTCAATGTCGCGCGCGTCGTCTCACTGTCCAAATAATTTTCGATGCGCGTTTCGCCATGCACCAGCGGCGTGAGCATCAGCGCGCGATGCGTGATGGATTTGTCGGCGGGAACGCGAATGGTGCCGCGCAAGGATTGATGGGTAGAGGTCACAGAGAATTCAGTCATTTGAGTTTATGACGAGGGGTTTGGAATTGCCGAGGATGTTTCCGTCGGCATCGGTGATGAGCAATCCTTTACCGGCATCCAGAATCACAAGCACATTGCCGAACGGATCTTGAAGCACCGCGCACTTGCCGATTTGAATCTCGAACGGTTCAACGAGCACCCGTCCGCCTGCATTCATAAACCGCGCAACCGCTTCGGGTACGGATTCCACGAGCAAATCCGTTTCAGACTCGTTGCGCTCGGTCTGCAAAACGAGTTCCGCGTCGTCATCGGGCAAACGCACTCCCGCTGCGGTTTCATTGCGCCAGATCAACGCGTGTCCCAGCCGGTCGCGATAAAACGCGAGCGAAGCATCAAGATCAGGAACATAAAGTCGCAGGCAATCAATTTTGCGAAAAAGGGGTCCGTTCATTTTTGGGAATCCGGCTCACGTTTGAATTTTTGGATGCGTTCGCCTGCCGTGTCGGCGATATAGAGCGAGTCATCGGGCGCAACTGCGAGGTCAGCGCTCGCGTCGCCAAAAATAAACTCGCCGTCGCGCAATCCTTCTTTACCAAACATTGCAATGAGGTTGCCGTTAGCGTCAAAAATACAAACGCGTTGTCCGCCGCGTGTCAAGACATACACCGTTCCGTCGGCACTTACCGCGAACCCGCGCAAGTCCAAAATCGAATTCCCACACGCGTCCCACTGCGTGACAAAATTTCCTGACGAATCAAATTTTTCGATGCGTCCCGATTTGCGGTCTGCGGCATAGATGTTGCCTTGCGCGTCGGTTTCAATATCAAACACGGCGCCGACAAATTGCCCTTTGCCCGCGCCGCGACCTTGTCCAAAACGCGCGAGAAATTTTCCATTCGCATCGAATTTTTGAATGGTGCCGGTGAAATCGCCGACGTACACATTCGATTCACTGTCCGCTGCAATTGCCCACGGCACTTCGAATTCTCCATCGGCTTGACCGCGTTTGCCAAAGGTAAAGAGAAATTTCCCGTTTGCATCGAACGCGGACACGCGAAAATTTGCGCCCTCCGCGATATAAATGTTGCCATTCGGCGCGGCGGCGACATCCCCGCCTTGCACGATATCATCAGGATAGAGCGGTGTACTCACACTTTCTGAAAAATTCAGTTGTCCTTCCGCTGCGCCATGCTCACCGAATACGCGCAGCACTTGACCGTTCGGGTCAAGGATTACCACTTGGTCCGACATGTTGAGCAAGTAGATATTTCCTTGCGCGTCGGCAGCACCAACACCCGCGTTGTTGAACGGCGCTTGTTTCGTTGACAATTTCCAAACGAATTGATAGGTGAGCGGAACTGCGGTTGGCAAAGGTACGGCACTTGGAACAATGGTTGCTGTTGGCGGAAGGGTCGGGGGAATTGGGGTTGGCGCAAGTGTCGGTGGAATAGGCGTTGGCGTTGCCGCGTTACCGCAACCAACAATCAGAAAAAGTGTACAGGCGAGCAGCGCAAAGTGACGCAGTTTCATGGATGCCTCCCCGTTGTGTTTACAATCACTTTACTCGATGTGCGAATCGTTCGCCAGTCCATCTTGTATTCACTTTGTATTTAGAACGCGCCGTGTTTGCGCCGCGCGCTCCAACAGTTCGCGCAGTGTTTTCTCGTCCTCGTCGTACACCGCGTCTGCCAATTCACCAAAGAGACGTGAAAACTGCCGCATCAAGTCCGCGACATTTTCGCTGTTGGTCAACAAAATGTCCAACATCATTTGCACGTCGCTCGCCGCCACGCGCGTCGTGTCGCGAAAACCGCCGGCGGCAATGCCCCACACTTGCGCGTCGTCATGCGCGAACGCGCTGACGGTGTTGACCAAATTCGCGGCGACGACATAGGGCAGGTGCGAGATGGCGGCGACGATTTCATCATGCCGCGCCGCGTCGAGTTCGATGACGCGTGCGCCAATGGTTTGCGCGAGCGCGCGCGCGGTGTCAAAGGCACTTGGCGTGGTGCGTTCCGTTTTCGTCAGCACAAAAATTTTGTTGTGATACAAACTCGCTTCGGCAGCATCGAGCCCCGCGAGTTCTTTGCCGCACATCGGATGCCCGCCTACCGCCGCCAAACGTTTGGGCAGCCGATTCATTTGTTCCACAATTGCGCGTTTCGTCGAACCCATATCAATCACCAACGCACTGTCTCGCGCGATATCTGCGAGTTGTGGAATTTGCTTCAGAATCGTTCGCACCGGCGCGCACAATACAATAATTTCCGCGTCGCGCGCCGCGTCGAGTTGGTCGCTTGCAATATCAATGATTTCGCGCGCCAATGCTGTATCGAGTGTGGCGCGCGTGCGCGTGATGCCGATAATTTTTTGCGCCGGATTTTTTTCTTTGAGCGCGAGCGCGAGCGAACCTCCCATCAAACCGAGTCCGATGATGGCGATGGTGGAATCATAGAGGGCATTGCGTATTGCGTGTTCATTTGCCATGGCGCTATTTTATATGCAATACGCCTTTCGCAATACACGACGTGTGCGCGCGGTTACGCGTTTCGCCCCACCGCTTCCGCGACGCGTTTCACCTCTTGCACCATTTGCGCGAATTTTTCCGGTTTGAGCGATTGCGCGCCGTCGCTCATGGCTTTGGCGGGATTCGGATGCACTTCGACAATCAATCCGTC
>CAZXYP010000004.1:0-40509 GCA_964644955.1 uncultured Anaerolineales bacterium
GCCATTTGCCGGCACGGTTGCGGCGGTCAATGTTGTCGTCGGACAAATTCCTGCCTCAGGCACCAATGCGCTTGTGTTGGCGAATCTCGACAATTTGCAATTAACGCTCTCGTTATCCGAAGTGGACATTGCGCAGGTGAAACCCGGACAAAATGTGCAATTGACGTTTGACGCGCTGAACGGGCGGACGTTTCCCGGTCAAGTCGTATCGGTCTCGCCCGTCGGCACATTGTCGCAAGGCGTGGTCAATTACACAGTCATTGTCGGCATCGAGAATCCCGACCCCGCGATTTTACCGGGCATGAGCGCGTCCGCCGATGTGGTCATTGCCGAGCAGCCGAATGCGCTGCTCGCGCCCAATCGCGCGGTTCGCACACAAGGCACACGCAAAATCATGACCCTGTTGTTTGAAGGGCGCGAAATTCCCGTCATTGTGACCACCGGTTTGACCAACACACAATTTACCGAAATCACCGGCGCGACGGCGAGCGACGGCACCGCCATCAATTTGCAAGAAGGCGATACCGTACTGCTCAACACGACGACCACCAACAGCGGACCGGGCAATTTCGGTCCCGGCGGCAATTTCATTCTCGGCGGTCCGCCGGCAGGAGGACGTTAATGGCAGTCATTGAAATCGAAAACGTTAAAAAAATTTACAAGATGGGCGAGACCGAAGTTGCCGCGCTGCGCGGCGTGTCGTTGCAAATCGAAAAAGGCGAAATGGTTGCCATCATGGGACCATCGGGTTCGGGCAAGTCAACGTTGATGAATATCGTCGGCTGTCTTGACCAACCCACCGAAGGCACCTATCGGCTGGACGGCGAAGATGTGCACCAATTGAACGATGACGAACTGGCGACAATTCGCAATCGCAAAATCGGTTTTGTTTTTCAATCGTTCAATCTCTTGCCGCGCACGAGTGCGCTCGACCAGGTGGAACTGCCGATGGTGTATGCGGGCGCGCCCGACCGCCGCAAACGCGCGCTCGACGCATTGACCCAAGTCGGCTTGGGCGACCGCGTGCATCATCGTCCCAACGAATTGTCGGGCGGGCAGCAGCAGCGCGTGGCGATTGCGCGCGCGTTGGTGAACAATCCCGCGATTATTTTGGCGGACGAGCCAACCGGCAATCTTGATTCGGTTTCGGGCGAAGAAATCATGAACATTTTTAAGCGGCTGAATCAGGAACGCGGCATGACCGTTGTGCTGGTCACGCACGAAGCCGACATCGCCGCACACGCCGAACGCGTGATTCATGTCAAAGACGGAAGAATAGCCGACAGCAAATAGCACAGCGCAGAGCGCGCTTGCACGACATGTCGCGTGAGAGAACGCTCGCGGCACCGGCGCACAATTGCACGCTCTCACGCGCAAACGATTGCCCAAGTAAAACTATGAACTTACTCGAATCTTTTCGCATCGCATTGCGAAATCTCGGCGCGAACAAATTGCGCTCCGGCTTGACGATGCTCGGCGTCATTATCGGCGTCGGCGCGGTGATTGCGTTGGTGAGCATCGGGCGCGGCGCGCAAGAAGCGATTACGAATCAAATCCAAAGCGTCGGCACGAATCTGTTGTATGTGCGTCCGGGCGCGACGAATCAAGGCGGCGTGCGCGGTCAAGAAGGCAGCGCAGGAACATTGACGCTCGAAGATGCGGCGGCGCTGGAGGACGTGCCGGGCGTGGTCGGCGTCGCGCCCGAAATCAATTCGTTCGCGCAGATGGTCGCGGGCGGCAACAACACGAACACGCGGCTCGTCGGCACCACGCCCGAATTTCAGGCGGTGCGCGATTTTTATGCCGCGTCCGGTGAATTTATCAATACAGCCAACGTGAATGCGCGTTCAACAGTGGCGTGTCTCGGCAGTCAAGTCGCGTCCACGTTGTTTCCCGACAGTGACCCCATCGGGCAAACCATTCGCATCAATAATGTGCCGTTCCGCGTCCAGTGCGTGATGGAAAGCAAAGGCGGCACCGGTTTTCTCAGTCAAGACACCCAGGTCATTGTGCCGCTCACGACCGCGCAAACGCGCCTCGCCAACGCGGGACGTTTTCGCGGCAGCAGCAGCATCAACGTCATCAATTTGAAAATTGCCGACCTGTCACAAAGCGATGCCATCACGCAGCAAATCGGCGACATTTTGCGCGAACGGCATCGCGTGATAGAGGATGATTTCACCGTGCAGAGTCAAGAGGATGTATTGAGCGCGGCGACGGCGGTGACCGATACCTTGACGTTGTTTCTCGGCGGCGTCGCGGCAATTTCGCTCATCGTCGGCGGCATCGGCATCATGAATATCATGCTCGTCAGCGTCACGGAACGCACGCGCGAAATCGGCATTCGCAAGGCGGTCGGCGCGAAACGGCGCGATATCCTGATGCAATTCTTGACCGAAGCGACCGTGTTGAGTGTGCTGGGCGGGATGATTGGCATCTTGCTCGGTTGGGGAATTGCGACGGCAATGGGTTCGTTCCAATTTGGCGCGACGCAGGTCAAACCGGTGGTGGACTTGTCAGCCGTCTTGCTCGCTGTGATTTTTTCGGTGGCGGTCGGACTGTTTTTTGGAATTTATCCGGCAGTCCGCGCGGGTTCGCTTCGCCCCATCGAGGCGTTACGTTACGAATAGTGAACATCGAATCCGCGCACGCAGCTGCGCCGGCGCGAAAATCGGTCCGGTCCGAAGGCATGCTTTCAAAAATCTTGTACATTGGCGGACGCGTTTTGATCGCCGCCGCCATACTGTGGATGATTGCGACGATTCCACTGCCTGCGCTCGATTGGGAATTGGTCGTCGCGGTGCGCGTGCCGATTGCGATTTTCATTTTTATCGTGTATGTGGGCAAAATTTTGTACGATACATTTTTTTATCAAAGGCAACCATAAGCAAGAGACTGGAGACTGGAGAATCTCCAGTCTCCAATCTCTAATCTCCAAGAGGAAAAACATGAAACTTCCAATCATTATTATCGGCGCCGTCATTATTGCGGTCGTCGCCGCGGGCGCAGGTTTTTTTGGCGGCATGACGTACGCGCAAACGCAAGCGCAAAATACCGCCGCGAATTTTATTCAGCAGCGCGCGATTCAAAACGCGCAAGGCGGCAGCGCACCGGGCGGCAATGCGCAAAATGTTGCAACCGACGCGTGCGGCTTTCCGATTCGTAACGTTCAAAACGCGCAGAACAACCCTCAAAACGCGCAAGGCAATTTCGGCGGACGCCAATTCGGCGGTCAATTCGGCGGCGCGTTTGGCGGTTTGAATCCCGCGCAACTCGGCAATTGTGTTGCGCGCGGGCAAATCAAAGCTGTGAACGGCGATACGCTCGAAATCAGCACTGCCGACAAAGTGGTGCTTGTCAAAGTCAATGACCGGACGCTCATTAGCAAGACCGACAAAGGCGCGCTCTCGGATTTGCAGCCCGGCGATCGCGTGACTGTCTTTAGCCAAGAGACGGGCGATTCGCCAACTGCCAGCACGATTCAATTACAGCGTCCGATTACACAACCGCAGCAATAGCGCGCAGGAAGTCGTATGGTTAAAAAATTCTCCTTGCTGATTTTGCTCGCGGCGTTCTCGCTCTCTACCGCGATGGTTGCATTCGCGCAAGGCGGTTCGGGTCCCGACAACGCGCTTGTCCCATACGGACAAAACGTGACCCTCGCGCCAAATTCCGCGCAGTGGTTCAAGTTTGAGGTCGGCGGCAAAAAAGCGGACGCGACGGCGTTTCTCGATGCCGCATCTGCCGATGGGTTGCGTTTGGCAATCTATACGCCCGCGCAAATCGCCGCGTGGCAAAATGGCGACGCGCTCAAGGCGCTCGGAATGGGCAGTCGGCAGCGCGAACACACACTCGGCTGGTTTGGCGAATTCAATCAAGCGGGGACGTATTACGTCGTCGTCTATAACGACACCGGCGCGCCCGTTGATGTGCGCGTTACGGTTCAAGGCGACAGTGTGACGACGCTCGCCGCGCCAACTGCAACGCCGAATGTTGACCCGTTAATGACGCCGACCCCGCGCGGGCAAGGCATCGTGGGCAAACTCGCTTTCGTGGACGCGACCGGCGGCAACATTTACACCATCAATGGCGATGGTACAAATCTACAGCGCGTCACATTCGGCATGGACCCGCAGTGGAATCACGCGGGGACAATGTTGACGTTCGCGCGACAAGGTCCGATTCCCGGCATTTACGTCATCAACGCGGATGGAACGGGCGAACGCTTGCTGTATCAAACGAACGAACCGCGTTCGCCAACCTGGAGCGCAGACGATGCCGAAATAATTTTTGCGTATCAAGGCGCGACCAAAGGGGGGGGGGAACGCTGTTTTCGAAATCGCTGTTTCACCTTGCCCGAATCCGTTGAATGGCGGCTCGGCGCGGTGAACGTGGCAGACGGCGCGTATCACGATGTGCGTACTTCCGAAAGCGCGATTACACCAAGCATCGCGCCCGACGGAACCATCGTGTACAGCGACGGCAACATCGGCTTGATGAAAACAACATCCACCGGCGAACTGCAGCCCGAACCCTTTATCGGCGATTTGCGTATCACGTCGCCGACATACAATCCGTTACGCCTCATGTCGCCTGCCGTTTCGCCGGACGGGACACAAATCATTTACATGGTCAAGCAGCAGCCGACGTGGCAAATCGCGCAAGCGAATATAGACGGCGGCGAGCAACATTTGCTCACGCGCGACAACGTGCTAGCCATTGCGCATCCGAGCAACGTCGCGCCGCAGTGGTCGCCCGACAGTCAACAAATTTTGTTTCTCTCGAACCGCAACGGCAGATGGGAGTTTTTCACCATGAACGCGGACGGCAGTAACGTTCAGCAAGTGCTGAAGAATCTGACCGACCAAATCGAATTGCGTTATGATTATCAAGCCGGGCGGATGATGAGCTGGGCGAACTAATTCACTCCGCGCCGGACCCCAATTACGCTCGCGTGCGCTTTGCGCGCGGGCGTTTTCTTTTTTTTACATTTATGACGCAGTGCGTTATACTGCCCTCACCCCCAACCCCTCTCCCAATGGGACAGGGGAGAGAATCCAGCAAAGGCAATTCTTGATGCCAAACGATGCGTACATCTATGATGCTGTGCGAACGCCGCGCGGGCGCGGCAAGAGCGACGGCGCGCTGTACGAAGTGCAGCCCGTTGACCTTCTCGCCACCGTATTGCGCGCGCTCCAAGAACGAAATCAATTTGACACATCGCAAGTCGAAGATGTCATCATCGGCTGTGTGACACCTATCGCCGAACAAGGCGGCGTGATTGCGCGTTCCGCCGTCTTGCACGCGGGCTGGGCACAAAACGTCCCCGGCGTTCAACTCGACCGCTTTTGCGCGTCGGGACTGGAAGCCGTCAACAGCGCGGCGATGCAAGTACGTTCCGGCTGGCATGACCTCGTCGTTGCAGGCGGCGTCGAAAGCATGTCGCGTTTGCCAATGGCGTCCGACGGCGGCGCGTGGTTCATGGATCCGCGCGTGAATTTGGAAAGCGGATTCGTCCCGCAAGGCATCAGCGCGGATTTGATTGCCACCATCGAAAATTTTTCGCGCGACGATGTTGACCGTTACGCGCTGCAATCGCAACAGCGCGCCGCGTTCGCGCAAGCCAACAATTATTTCAAATCGCGCGTGCCCGTGCGCGACCAAAACGGTTTGCTCGTTCTCGACCGCGACGAACACATTCGCGCCAATACGACGCTGGAGCGCCTCGCGTCTTTGACGCCCGCGTTTGAAATGGTCGGTGTGATGGGCTTTGATGCCGTCGCGCTCGACCGCTATCCAAAACTCGAACGCATCGCGCATGTGCATACGGCGGGCAATTCATCGGGCATCGTGGATGGCGCGGCGGCGGTGTTGATTGGTTCAAAAGAAATCGGTGAACGGCTGGGCTTGAAACCGCGCGCGCGCATTGTGGCAGGCGCGGTGATTGGGACCGAACCAACCATCATGTTGACGGGGCCCGCGCCCGCGTCGCAGAGAGCATTGGCGAAAGCAAAAATGAATGTGCGTGATATTGATTTGTTTGAAGTCAACGAGGCGTTCGCGGTCGTGCCGCTGCGTTTTGCGCGCGACATGGGCTTGGACAGCACCGAAAACATCAATGTCAACGGCGGCGCGATTGCGATGGGTCATCCGCTCGGCGCAACGGGCGCGATGCTGCTCGGCACACTTTTGGACGAACTCGAACGCGCGGATTTGGAAACGGGACTCGTCACGTTGTGCGTTGGCGGCGGGATGGGGATAGCGACGGTGGTGGAGAGGGTGTAGCGGTGAGCGGTAATCGGTAATCGGTAATCGGTAGCATAACGCCTTGTGCGCGTTGATATTCTATGATTCATTTTTCTCTAGACCAAGAAAACATCGTCACGCTCACGTTCGACCGCGCGGGCGCGGTGAATGTCATCAATCTTGAATTCATGCGCGAATTGGATGCGGTTGTCACGCGCGTTGTGAACGATGAAACCGTGCGCGGCGTGAGACTTACATCTGCCAAAGAAACCTTTGTCGCGGGCGCGGATATTGACATGTTGTACGGCGCAACGGACGCGGCGCAAGTGTTTGAAATGACGCAGGCATTCAAAGCGACACTGCGAAAATTAGAAACGTGCGGCAAACCTGTCGTCGCCGCGTTGAACGGGTCCGCGCTCGGCGGTGGTTTGGAAATCGCGCTGGCGTGTCATTATCGCATCGCGTTGAATAAACCCAAAGCCCAATTCGGTTTTCCCGAAGTGTCGCTCGGACTCTTGCCCGCAGGCGGCGGCGTGACGCGCATGGTGCGGATGTTTGGCTTGCAAACCGCGCTGCCGTACTTGGTCGAAGGCAAGCGCTTGAATGTGAATGAAGCGTTGGATGCGGGCTGGATAGATGAAATTGTTTCGACAGCGGAGGAGTTGACGGCGCACGCGCGCGCGTGGATTCAGGCGAACCCGCGCGCGGAACAAAAGTGGGACGCGCCGGGCTATCGCATTCCCGACGGCGACCCGCGTCGTCCGCAAATCATGTCGCAGGTTTTGCCGATTGCGCCCGCAATGCTGCGCGCGAAAACACATCGCAACTATCCCGCGCCCGAGGCGATTCTCAGCGCGGCGGTCGAAGGCGCGATGGTGACGTTTGAAACGGCGACGCGCATCGAGTCGCGTTACTTTGCAAAACTGGCGACAAGCCAAAGCGCCAAAAACATGATGACGGCGTTTTGGTACCAGTTGAATGAAATCAAGGCGGGAAAAAGTCGTCCGCGCGACATGGCAAAACAGCCAACCAAGAAATTGGGCGTGCTGGGCGCGGGATTCATGGGACAGGGCATCGCGTACGTGTCGGCAGTCGCAGGCATAGACGTCGTGATGAAAGACGTTTCGATGGAACGCGCGGAGGCGGGCAAACAAAAAATCGCGGCGTTGTTGGAGGAGCGCGTAAAACGCGGGAGACTGGAGACTGGAGACTGTCAAAAGATTCTCGAGCGAATTGCTGCCACAGCAGAGACGCGGGATTTGGCAGATTGCGATTTGGTGATTGAGGCGGTGTTTGAAGATAGAAAAGTGAAAGCGGGTGTGATACGTGAAACGTCAAACCTCATGGCGTCTGACGCGTTTTTTGGTTCCAACACATCCACCCTCCCAATCTCCAGTCTCCAGTCTCTCTCCTCACGCCCCGAAAATTTTGTCGGCATACATTTCTTTTCGCCCGTCCACAAAATGCCGCTCGTCGAAATTATTCGCGGCAAACAAACATCGGACGCGGCGATTGCCAAAGCGTTCGATTATGTTTTGCAAATTGGCAAGACGCCGATTGTGGTGAATGATGCGCGCGGCTTTTATACTTCGCGCGTCTTTGGAACGTATGTGAGTGAAGGCATGGCGCTGTTGGCGGAAGGACAACATCCGCGCGCGATTGAATCGGCGGGCATTGCCGCGGGCATGGCGGTCGGTCCGCTCGCAGTGAGCGATGAAGTCAACATCGGTCTGATTTGGCACATTCGCGAACAGACGCGCAAGGATTTTGCGGCGGAAGGAAAAATTTTTCCAACGGACGCAAGTGACCGCGTGGTGGATTTGATGGTGAATCAAGTCAAGCGCACTGGAAAATTGCAAGGCGCGGGTTTTTACGAATATCCACCGGACGAAAAAAAATTTCTGTGGCGCGAATTGCAGAATTATTTTCCGTTGTCCAATGTTGAATTGGCGCAATCGGAAATGATTGACCGTTTGTTGTTTGTCCAGTGTTTGGAGACCGTGCGTTGTGTTCAAGAAGGCGTATTGACGTCGAGCGCGGATGCCAACATCGGCAGCATTTTCGGTTGGAGTTTCGCGCCGTATTCGGGCGGCACACTGCAATATATCAACGCATTCGGGATTGAAAAATTTATCGCGCGTTCTCGCGAACTTGCGGCAAAATACGGCGCGCGTTTCGAGCCGCCGTCGTTACTTGTCGAGATGGCAAGGACAAGGAATTCATTTTGACAGGATGTTTTTCGGACACAGATGCCACAGACTGACACAGATAAAATCACTCCATCTGTGGCATTTGTGAAATCTGTGTCCAAATCCGTTAGTGAGGAAACTGTGAAGCGTCCAATTTTTGAACACGAACATCAGATGTTCCGCGAAACGGTGCGCGCGTTTATTGCCAAAGAGGTGACGCCGTATCATCCGCAGTGGGAAAAAGATGGGATGGTCTCGCGCGAGGTGTGGCGCAAAGCGGGCGAGATGGGATTCCTCTGCATGGAGGTCCCGGAAGAATTCGGCGGCTTGGGCATGAAGGATTTTCGCTACAACGCCATCATCGCCGAAGAATTGTGGCGCGCGGGCGCGACCGGCATCGGCTGGGGTTTGCACACGGATATTGTTTTGCCGTACCTCATGGCATACGCGAACGCGGAACAGAAAAAGCGTTGGCTGCCCAAATGCGTTTCCGGTGAAAGCATCATGGCGATTGCCATGAGCGAACCGGCGGCGGGCAGCGACCTCGCGGGCATTCGCACGACGGCGGCGCGCGACGGCGACCATTACATTGTCAACGGCTCAAAAACTTTCATCACCAACGGCATCTTGTCCGATTTGGTTGTCACTGTCGTGAAAACAAATCCCGAACTCAAACACAAGGGCATTTCGCTGTTGGTGATTGAACGCGGCATGGAAGGATTCGAGCGCGGGCGCAAACTCGACAAGATTGGTCTGAAAGCGCAGGACACCGCCGAATTGTTTTTTGATAACGTGCGCGTGCCGCGCGAAAATCTTTTGGGCGAAGAGGGCAAAGGATTTTATTATCTCATGTCACAATTGCCGCAAGAACGTTTGCACGTCGCCATTGGCGCGATGGGCGCGGCGGACGCGGCGTTGGAAATGACAGTGAAATATGTGCAGGAGCGCATGGCGTTCGGCAAGCCCATCGGTTCGTTCCAAAATTCGCGTTTCAAGATGGCGGAAATGAAAACCGAAATCGAAATCGGTTTCGCCTTTATTGACAAATGTATCATGGCGCTCAACGCGGGCGAACTGACGCCCGAAGAAGCGGCGATGGCGAAATGGTGGGCAACCGATTTGCAAAAGCGCGTCACCGATGAATGTTTGCAATTGCACGGCGGCTACGGCTATATGGCGGAATATCCCATCAGCAAGGCGTATCTCGACGCGCGCGTGCAGCCAATTTATGCGGGGACGAATGAGATTATGAAAGAGTTGATTGGGAGAGGGATGGGGCTTTGATTTTTGATTTTGGATTTCAGATTGCGCGTCGTAGGGGCGAAGCATTGACATTCGCGAATGAGACTCGATGGGCGAACGCGTGTGTCAATGCTTCGCCCCTACCCTTTACCCGTTCATTATCTTTCGCATCTTCTCGGCGGATGGATGCCCGATGCTTGCAAACAGCGGTTCGGCTTTTTTCGCATAGTCGCGCGCGCGCTGCTTATCGCCGTGATTGTACAAAACAATGGCAAAATTTCCGTAATCCACGGCAACATCATAGCGGCTCTGAATTTGTTCGTGCAGAGCGACTGCCTTTGTAAGCAGTTTTTCCGCTTGCGCGATATTTCCCCGTTGAACTTCGAGACGGCTCAGCGAGCCAAAAGTACTCGCTTCGCCCAAGCGCTCTCCCACGGCGCGGAACAGCCCCAACGCTTGCTCATAACTGGTCAGCGCGGCGTCCATGTCTTTTCTGAATTGTTGCACGTCGTCAATCGCTTTCCGCGTGTTCGCTTCGCCCAAGCGTGAACCCACGGCGCGGTAGAGCTGCAAAGCTGCCTGTCCCTTTCGCAAACCTTCGTCCAGCTCTTCGAGATGATAATAGTGCCAACGCAAGCGTTCGTACAATACTTGCGCGCGTTGTTCTGCCCCCAAGTTTTTTTGCGCGATGGGCTTCTCCACCGCCTCCAAAAGTTCACCCCACCATTCATGCTCAAAAGCGAATGCCGCAAACCCGAGCGCCTGTTCCCATTGCGCAAACACGGTCTGCGGTGCGACGATGGACGAGTGGTAGAGCCAATCCCGCGCGGCAGGCGCATCTGTTGGATTCGCATAAAATTCTGCGGCGCGTTGATGAATCTCGCTCACGCGCGCATCGCCCGACGCGTAGAGGTAGGCGCATTGCACCTTGCGCGCGGCTTCATGAAATTTGTAATTACCGTCGCCCACTTGCTTGACAAAGGAACGCTGGGTGAACCGTCGAAAAATGGTTTGGTCTATGCCGCGCGCGAGCGTGTGATGCAAGACGCCGAAATTGAAATGGCGCAGCAGCGGCGCGTACATCGCAATTGTTTTTTCGGGTTCCTCAAGGCGCGAAAGAATGAGGTCATAAAACCATTCATCGCGCGAACGCGCGCGCGCGCCCTGTTTCACTTCGGCAAGCGAAATCGGGCGCCCTGACTTTTGCGCGTCTTGATACGCTTCAGCAAACATCCGCGTGGTCAGCGGATGCCCACTCGCCAAGTCAAAGGCGGCGTGACGCAGCGCAGGGTCATTCACGCCGCGTTGTTTGAGAAATGTGTCGCTCGTCGCTGCGTCGAAATCGTCCAATGGTTCATCGCGCGTAGCAGAGGCGAACGGACGATACGGCAGTTGTTCGCGCCCCGCGACGACGACGCGCAAACCGGCGGCTTGCTCTGCCGCTTGCGCCAAAAAAGACCATACGCGGCCAATCGTATCCGGCTGATTGTTGTCTGCGAATTTCTCGTAGGTATCCAGAATCATCAAGGCGGGTGCGTCGGCGCGCGATTCGAGGTGTTCGACGGCGAGACGCGCCAATTGGGTAAAAAACAAAAGGGACAAATCCCGACGGCGTTCTTGATACTGCACGTCAATCGTCGCGGGACTGTCCCCGATGCTGCCGCCGCCTTCGGCATGTTGCGTCAAGTGGACGCTCGCCGGCGTATTGTGATTCAATTCGCGGATGGCGGCTTCATGCTCGCGGCGCAGCGCGCGCACGGCGTCATCAAAACGCGCGCGCGTTTCACCCGACATCAACCGCGCAAACGCAAGTGGAATGTCTTCGAGCGCGACTGCGCCATCAAAGTCCAGCTTGTGATACCGCACGCTGCGCGGTTTACAGCGCGTCTCGACCAAATACTCTATCAAATGCGATTTGCCAATTCCCGAAACGCCGCTGAAAGCGAGGACCCAACACGAATCATTCTCCCAAAGCGCATCAAACGCGGCGAGATGTGGCTCGCGGTCGGTAAAACCCACCAGATAGTCAGGCAAGCCATTCATACAATACCGTACCTTTCGTTATTTGATTTCGATGCCGCTTCCCGTAATCTTGCCGCCGTCCGCCTCTTGCTGCACTTTTGCGCCCGATGCGGCATCCACCTGAATCGGCGACTCGGAGATTTCACCATCATTTTTTGCGCTTTGCGATACATCAGGGTGTGGTGGTTCGGGCATGGTGTGTTCTTCTGTTTTCACTTCGACTCCACCCGGTCCAATCTTGCCGCTGAACTTGCCCCCGCGCACCAGATAGATCGCTAACCCTGCAACTACAATGATGGCAAAAACAACAAACACAACGATAGTCAAATTATTCATTTCACTTGTTCCTTTCTGCTGCCAGTAATTTTTTAAGTATAGCATGAACGTCGCCAAAAAACCTCTGGTGCTTTTGGCGCGTTTTGGCTGCCGCCACGTCGGGCGAATCGCAATTCGTTGCGAAAAGTTCGCGGCGACATGTGATGCCAAACATCGCCGCAATCTCGACCCTTTGCGCGCTCAGGGCAGGCACTGCTTCGAATGGGAATCCAAAATCGTGACACACCCCGAATCCATTCGCGTCCACGTCAAGGGAAAAAATGTGCTACAATAATAATCTATCAATCTTTCAGTTTGATTACAAACCTGATTTTCGGGAAGGATGCCATGTTTGCTTCTCCTGCAACTCCCGTCTCGTACCAAAACACTGCCTGGACCGAAATTCAACACGATACCGAATTTGCGCTGGAACTCTTGGTCTGGCTTGGGCAACAAAAGTATCCTTGGGACTCGAAATGGTCTCCGGATTCGGTCACAATCCGCGAGATTGCGGATGCCTGTCAAATCGCCGAGTCAACCCAAACGCTTGCCCTCTATCCGATTCGAGAACGGTTGACCGTTCCGGCGCTGGATTGGCTTGCTAATCTATCCGCGCCCAATCGCCCCCGTCCCACGCACGACCAACTCCGCACGTTTCCGAATCGCTTCAAAACACTTGCCCTGCTCGAACGCTTTACCGCAAATCACGGCATTCGCGAAGACTTTACCCTGCTCTGCTACAAGTTCCAGCGTGCGGAAAGCAAAATTATCAATGCCGCTCCCACGCCCGACTTTTCACCCGAGCTCGTGACCATGACCTGGCTTGATACCCTCCTCTATCTGCAGCGACAGCAGTTTGAGATTTTGGAATGGCACAGCGAAATGCAGATGGCGTTGGACGCGGTAGAAGAAGCATTCTTTGAACAGTTTTCCGCGGAACCCAAACTCACGCGCTTTGTTCTGAACGGCGTGCGCGATCTTTCTTATGCATTGGATCTGTTGCTGCGCGCCGAGCGTTTGCAAAGAACCTCCGCGGAATATGCGCGCGCCGTCCAACTCCTCGCCAACAAACTGCGCGTGCCGCGCACTCCGTTGAAAAGAGACATCGGGGAATTGTATTGCGCCCTGCAATTGGCGACCCACGCCAGAAATGACCCCATCGCGCGCGAGGCAGTTGCGGTCGTCATTCGCGATGCGCGCACCGCAGCGCAATCCCAATCCGGCAAAACCCAACTGACCTTTAGCGTCCTCCTGCTCCGCCTCCTTACTCTTTTTCATGGAGAACAATTACGCGATGTCATTGAAGACACGCTGTGGGAACGTTCGGGCAATGCCAAAGACCACTCGGCGCAGCAGCAGCTGCTGCTGCACGAACAAGGATTGAAGCGGATATTGCAGAGTCACTTTGAAGTTCAACTGGGGCGTCGCGAAATGCTTGCCGAAGGCACAACCCGCCGCGTGTATCGCCAACATTTTCGGTATCAATTTGGCATTCGCTTTGCCAGCGATTCGGCACAACACGACATGCCGTTGGATGTCATTGTCAAACAGGATAAATTGCCCGCGCTCTTGCGCGCCGCGCAATCGTACAACAATTTGGCGGAAACGCTCAAACCCTTGTTTGCCCTTCATGGACAGCCCGAAACCATAGACGGAAAACCGGATGGCGTTTGGTTGCTCTTGATGCATGATTTGCAAGGGTATCGAACCCTCTCTCAATCTCTCGATGATTTGGACCGCCGACGCAGACTCCTGCCCAGTGAACAAATCAAAATTGACCAATTACTGCGCAACCTCACGCGCGGGCTGCGCACCTTGCACAGCCACAGTCAACCCACGCGTCAAGATGTCCACGATTTGGATAACGAGTATCTTGCGCCTCTGCATCGGCAGTGGGGCGCATTGAGTCACAACGCCTTTCCTCGCTTGCGTCAACTCATGTATGGCGATTTTCGGGTCAATGACCAACCGTTCAAAGTCCTCGGGCATTATTTGTCCGCCCTGCGTCAAGCACAAGCCAAGTTGCGCCGCGATAACCATTCCCTGTCTGCCTCGCGGTTGGGTCTCGTGCATGGCGATTGCCACAGCCGCAATCTCATGTTGAATGATGCCGGAGACCTCAAGTTCATTGACCTCGAAAGTTTGGAGGATGCCCAAGATTATTTGCGAGACTATGCCATTCTCTTTGAGGATGTCGGTATGTATCGGTATGCTGCCGAAACCGATATGGAACAGGAATTCTCCGGCAAATCGAATGGCAACCATCGCGCGGGCAAGTATCCCGCAATCCATTATGCGCCGTTCGCGCCCAGTCCTTTTGCTCACGCTTTTCAACAACAATTGATGGAGCATCTGCGCGCCTATGCGCAGGAAATCCAAGACAAGTTGTGGAAGCCGCGTTTATGGCTCGCCACAGCCAGCGCACTGACATTATTGTCCTCACGCCGTTTTTCCCACGCCCACCAAACGCAACATACACCCGAACAGGAAAAGCTAGCCATTCTGCTCTATACTGAAACCATTCGTCTTCTCGACCAGTTGGTCAGCCATCTCAAAACAAACATCGAGTTGCCCGACATTCCCTTTCCCGGCGCGTCGCGTTTGGGATGACCCTATGACAAACTATGCCTGACCTCCCCCTTCCCCTCGACTTTCGTTCTGAATTTTTTGAATCGTTCACGCGCCAGCTGCGCGATGGCGAATCCGTCGCATTGTTGGGCGTGGGCAGCTGCGGTAAATCCAACGTCGTGCGCTTTTTGAAACGTGCCGACGCGCGCGAGTTTTATTTTCAACACGAAGCCGCCAAAACACTCTACACGCCGTTGGACTGTTACAAACTCGACGATTATGGCGATGTCACGTTGTATGCCGCCATCCTTGCCGCGCTCGCCGAAAACGCGTCGGCGTTGCCGGATGCCGACAGCGCGCTCAGCGCGCAATGGGAAACGTGGTGGCAAGAAACACTCACACAGCGCAGCGCGCCGCTCGCGCGCCGCCGCGTCGAACACGCGCTCCAACAATGCCTGAATACGTTCGCCGCCCGCGTGATTCTCCTATTGGACGATTGCGATGATTTGGTGCGCCGCGCGCCGCCCGCGCTCTTGCGCAGTTTGCGCGCGCTGCGCGATGACCACAAATACAAATTGCTCTATGTCACCGTCACACGCCGCGAACTTGCCGTCCTGCGCGAGCCATCGCCGGACTATGAGAGTTTTTTCGAACTGTTTGAAAAGCATCAGTTAGCGCTGCAGCCGTATGCCCCGCGCGATGCCGAGTTTATGCTCAAGCGGCTCGTCCTGCGTCACACCGGCACGCGCCATTTCACCGCAGAGGAAACGCAAAACATTTATCGCGTCACCGGCGGACATGCCGGGTTCCTTAGCGCAACCTTTGAATGGGTGAAAAATACCGACCGCGCGCAGTCCGATACGTTAGAAGAATTCTTGACGTCAAAACGCGTCGTGTATCAGGAAGCGCAAAAGATTTGGGAATCGCTCGAACCCTACGAACATGCGGAATTGATACGCGTTGCGCGCCGCGAGCCGCCCTCGGGCGAAGGGGTGCCGCCGCTGGTTACAAAAGGAATCCTCAAAAAAAACGCGGCGCATGAATGGAGGATTTTTGCGCCGTTGTTTGAATTCTTTGTCCGAGCGCAAACGACCGACGCGTCAGAGTCGGACCAAGCAGATACCGCACGCATACACGCGTCGTCGGCGCCGCCACTGCATATCACCTTCAATCCCGCGTTGGGACATGTGCGCGTGAATGAGCGCTCCGTTTTGCTTTCGCCCGTCGAGGCGGAACTTTTTGGTCATCTCTTTCGACATTGTGAGCGCGCGTGCGACGCGAATGAATTGGTGAATGTTCTGATGAGCGTGGAATCAGGCAGCAATCCGTATGGACGTTTGCACATGCACTTGATGCGCCTGAGCGAACGCCTCAATCGTGACGGCGAAACGGTATTGCTGGCGCACGCGGATTCGCTGTGGCAAGTACCTTGCGGAGAAAAACATGAGTGACAATCCGGACAGCCCCCAACCCATCATACACCGGGCGCGCCGCAAATTGCAGAAATATACGCCCGACTATACCGTGTGCGTCATTTATCACGGCGACAATTTCAGCGACATTCGCGGCCCCGGGTATTTTAGTCTCAACCCATTCACCGAACGTATCGGTGAAACCATCAGCACCAAACCGCGCGCCTACCCGCTGCAGATTGAAAACCTCATGACGCGCGACCCGATTCGCATCACGTTGGCTGGCAAAGTGAGTTTCACCTTTGACCCGCGCGAGGGCGATGTCACCACGATTGCGCGCCTCGTCAAAATCCCCGAAGCCGCGTTAACGAACGCGCTGGGCGAAACCTTGCAAGAATTGATTTTCAAAGCATTGCGCGCGCGTGTGAGCGAATTGGGGTTTGAAGAAATGCAAAACGGCGCAAGTTTGGCGCAAATGGAAGAGACTACAGTGAACGCACTGGGCGCGATGGAGGCGCTCCAAACCATTGGCATCCGCGATGTGCGGGTCTTGTTCACCCATGCGATTTTGCCGCCGGAAATCGAGACGCGGCTCAATGAAGCCGCACAGCGCCGTTACAATGCCCGGGTCACGCGCGAAATCGAGCAGCCGGATTTGCTGCGTTCCCTGATTGTGGAATTGGTCGAAAAAGCGAGTCGCGGCGGAAGTGTGGAACAGCTTTTCAACTTTACCGAAGCAGTCAACACCCTGCGCCAGTTGGAAGTCGCGCGCGATTCGCGCGCCATGCCCGCGCCGCCATCCGAAACCATTTACGGTCAAGTAGTCAAACCTGTGGCGGTTGAGCCACCCGCGCCCCCCCCCCCTCCGGCGGAGCCCGCCAAATCAAAACCAAAACGCGGCGCGAATCCTATTTCCCCTTCCTACCTCGACCCGGACTTATGAGCGACACCCAACTTTTTGACGCCATTGAATTTGCCGCGCGCGCCCATGCGGGACAATATCGCAAAGGCACGCGCATTCCCTATATCGTCCATCCGCTCGCCGTCGCGCGCATCTTGATTGAACACGACGCGCCCGAAAACGTGGTCGTGGCGGCGGTACTGCATGACGTGGTCGAGGACACCCGCGTGACCCTGCCGGAAATTCGCGCGGCGTTTGGAAATGACGTTGCCGGGCTGGTTGAAGGCATGTCCGAACCGAATCGCCGCGACACATGGGAACATCGCAAGCAGCACACGCTGGATTGGTTGGCAACTGCGCCGCTCAACGTCGTGCTTATCAAAGTTGCCGACCAACTCGACAACATTCGCGGCATCCGCGCAGATTATTTAACGCAAGGCGACGCGGTCTGGAAACGCTTCAATCGCGGGCGTGAAAAACAAAAGTGGTACCACAAAGGTCTCGCGGACGTTTTTCAACGACGTCTCACTTCACCCCAGGGACAAATCTTGGCGCGCGAATTTACCGAACACGTGCGCGCGGTGTTTGGCGAATAAAGGAAACGCAACGGGGTTCAAAGACTCTTTGCGTTTTCGGATGCGACGTGCCACAAAAAAATTCCGCCCGCAAGCAACAACACAAACATCCATGCAATCCGCAGCAGCCCGAGCATCACACTCGCAGGCGCCATGACGCCAATGAGTGGAAACAGCAAAAACAAAATCGCCATCACGCGCGCGCGGCGCGTCGCATCCCACAGCGTGACGGCAAACAAAGTCACGCCGACATAAATCCACATCCATTTCCACTGCGCCAACATTTGCAATCCCAACAACCAATTGGTTTCCAATGCAACACCGCTCAGCGCCGCGCGCGCGAGTGAAATCGTCAGCGCATTCTCGGTAATGTCCGACGCGGATGTCAGCAGTGCAAACCCCAACGCTACCCATGCAAACAAACGTTGGCGCGTCTTGGCATAGAACGCCAATGCGACAAAACTCGTCGTATAGGCGACGACAAACAAATTATCCGCAATCATCAGATTGGTAACAGTTGGCGCGTGGATTTGCAAAAACGCGGTCAGGCGCGCCGCGTCGAACGCCGTTTCCAACAAAATCAAGTCCGAGCCCAAACCCGTCGCAATCCCAAATTGCGCCGCCAGCAAAATCGCTGCCGCAAATGAGCCGAGCGCACCGGCACGTAACCACTGTGAATTCATTGTTCCTCCGCGTGTCAATGTAGGACATTGCATTCACCTTCACAAACACTAACGCTCCCGAGCGCGCATGGGAATGCTTCGCCCGTACCGCATTATCGCGCGGATTGGCGTTTTGTTTGCACTCTCTTGACAACCTGTGTACAATAAGTGTTCGGAACATTTGTTCCGTTCAAAAGTCTCCAGTCTCCAGTCTCGGATTCCTTTATGACTCAAGACAAACTCATCGTGCGCGGCGCGCGCGAACATAATCTCAAAAACATCAGCGTGGAAATCCCGCGCGACCAACTCGTCGTCATTACCGGACTTTCGGGTTCGGGCAAATCGTCGTTGGCGTTCGATACGATTTATGCGGAAGGACAGCGGCGCTATGTGGAATCGCTGTCGGCATACGCGCGGCAATTTCTGGGTCTGATGGAAAAACCCGATGTGGATTTGATTGAAGGATTGTCGCCCGCGATTTCGATTGACCAAAAAGGCACGAGTCACAATCCGCGTTCCACGGTCGGCACGGTCACTGAAATTTATGACCACTTGCGTTTGTTGTTTGCGCGCGTCGGCATTCCGCATTGTCCCGAATGCGGGCGCGTAATTCAACGTCAAACCGTCGAGCAGATGGTGGACCACATCAAGCAATTTCCCGACGGCACGCGCCTCATGGTGCTTGCCCCCCTCGTCAAGGACCGCAAAGGCGAACACAAAAAAGTGTTTGACGATATTCGCAAAGCCGGGTTTGTGCGCGTTCGCGTCAACGGCGAAATCTATGACGTGAACGACGACGTAAAAATTGACCGCTACAAAAACACGAGCATCGAAGCGGTGGTGGACCGTCTCGTCGTCAAACGCGAAGCCGGCGACGACGCGCGGCTCGCGGATTCATTGGAAACCGCGTTGAAACTCGGCGAAGGCGTTGTCATTGTCAACAAGGTCGCGCCGACAACCAACAGCAGCGATGACGGGCGCGAAAAAGACGACGTTATCTTTTCCGAAAACTTTGCCTGTCCGCTCGGTCACATTTCGTTGGGCGAAATCGAGCCGCGCACTTTTTCGTTCAATACGCCGCACGGCGCGTGTCCCGCGTGCATGGGACTTGGCACGCAGTTGGAAATTGACCCCGACCTCATTATCCCCAATCGCGAGTTGTCGTTGCGCGAAGGCGCGATTCGCACAAACGGCATGGACAGCGGCAGTGACAGTTATTTTTCAAAACTTTTGGAAGCGGTCGCGCGCAAATACAAATTTTCGCTCGATGCGCCGGTGCGGGAATTGAACCGCGCGGACCTGGACAAAATCTTGTACGGCACGAATGGCGAACGCGTGCGCGTCCAATACGAAAATCAATTCGGCGCGAAACGCGAATACGAAACAAGTTTTGAAGGCGTGATTCCCAACTTGATGCGCCGTTACAAGGAAACCGATTCCGATTACATTCGCCAAAACATCGAACAATACATGACCGCGCTGCCGTGTCCCGTTTGCAAAGGACAACGTCTTCGTCCCGAAGCGCTTGCGGTGACGATTGACAACATGAACATTGTGCAAATCACGGGCATGAGCGTCGGCGACGCGCGCGAATTTTTTGAAGCCCTGCCGAAAAAATTGAACGCGAAAGAAATGACCATCGGCGCACAGATTCTCAAAGAGATTCGCGCGCGTTTGGGATTTCTCGTCAATGTCGGTTTGGATTATCTCACGCTCGACCGCGCGGCAAATACGTTGAGCGGCGGCGAAGGACAGCGCATTCGTCTGGCGACGCAAATCGGTTCGCAGTTGATGGGCGTGTTGTATATTCTCGACGAACCGAGCATTGGTTTGCATCAACGCGACAATGCGCGCCTCTTGGAAACATTGATGCACTTGCGCGATTTGGGCAATACCGTGTTGGTGGTCGAACATGACGAAGACACCATCAATCACGCCGACTATATCATTGACCTCGGCCCCGGCGCGGGCGAGCACGGCGGCGAAGTGGTGGCAGCAGGCACGCGCGACCAAATCGCGAAAAATCCAAAATCTATCACCGGGCAATTCATCAGCGGCAAACGCAAAATTCCGATTCCTGAAAAACGGCGGCAGGGCAACGGCAAAGTGTTGACCGTAAAAGGCGCGCGCGAAAACAATCTCAAAGCAATTGACGTAAAAATTCCGCTCGGCAAATTTGTGTGCGTCACCGGCGTTTCGGGTTCGGGCAAATCTTCGCTGACCGTGGATATTTTGTACAAGAAACTCGCGCAGGTGTTGAACGGCGCGCACGATGCGGCAGGCAAACACGACAGTATTCTCGGGCTCGACGCGCTCGACAAAGTGATTGACATTGACCAATCGCCCATCGGACGCACGCCGCGTTCGAATCCCGCGACCTACACGGGCGCGTTCGGCGACATTCGCGATGTCTTTGCCATGACGAACGAAGCAAAAGCGCGCGGTTACAAAGCAGGACGTTTTTCGTTCAACGTCAAAGGCGGACGCTGTGAAGCGTGCGAAGGCGACGGCATCATCAAAATTGAAATGCAATTTTTGCCCGATGTGTATGTGCCGTGCGAAGTGTGTCACGGCAAACGCTACAACCGCGAAGCGTTGGAAATTCATTATCGCGGCAAAAACATTTCCGAAGTGTTGGATATGACGGTTGCGGAAGCGATGGATTTTTTCCAAAACATTCCGAGCATCAATCGCAAAATTGAGACATTGAATGATGTCGGTCTCGGTTACATTCGGCTCGGGCAGCCCGCGACGACCTTGAGCGGCGGTGAGGCGCAGCGCGTAAAACTTGCGAAAGAATTGTCGCGGCGCGCGACAGGACGCACGCTGTACATTCTCGACGAACCCACCGTCGGCTTGCACGCGGCGGATGTTGAAAAATTACTTGGTGTGTTGCAGCGTCTCGTTGACACCGGCAACACTGTCGTCGTCATCGAACACAATTTGGATGTTATCAAAACGGCGGACTGGATTATTGATTTGGGCCCCGAAGGCGGCAGCGCGGGCGGACGCGTGATTGCAGCGGGGACACCGGAAGATGTGGCGAAGGTGAAAGAAAGTTATACGGGGCAGTGGTTAAAGCGCGTCTTTAACGGGAAATAAAGCGCGGTATAATTGTGACGGAGGTTGAAAATGATAAAGATTCAAGAAATCCAAAAAGCCATTGAATCTCTGCCGCGCGATGAATATGTTCGATTGCGCGAGTGGTTTTTGGAAAGAGATTGGGCGGAATGGGACAAGCAGATTGAGCGCGACTCGGACGCGGGCAAGTTGAATTTTTTGATTCAAGAAGCGATGCAAGAAAAAGCAAAGGGAAAACTAAAGGAATTATAGATGCATCGCACCACATCGCGTTTCTGGAAGCTGCTTGCGGAATTGCCCGACGATGCGCAACGAACGGCAAGAAAGAACTTTCGTCTATTGAAAAGAGACCCTTCGCATCCCTCATTGCAATTCAAAAAGGTTGGCAGGTTTTGGTCTGCGCGTGTGAGCTTGCGGTGAAAGATGGTTCGGATTTTATCTGGGTGTGGATTGGATTGCATGATGAGTACGAACGGATGATTTCGTAAAATGATTCAAGAAGATGGATATTGACCACCTTCTCAAAGCAACAACGCACCTGATTCCTTTGCCACAGAAACACATGTGGCTCGATTACGATAAGGACGCCGATGTGTTGTACGCGCATTTCACTGAAACGCCGTCTTCCAATCATAGTGAGATGCGCGACGACGGAATTATTTTGGATTATCGCGAAAAAGAGCTGGTGGGGCTGACGATTTTGGATGCGTCAACTCGATAACTCTTCCATAACAACTTTTATTTTCCCAATATACCCGCCAAAGTCGCCATCCACGACATTGTAAAAACCGCGCTCATCAAAGACGGTTGGAAAATTACGCATGACCCGTTGCTATTTTTGTCAAGGCAAAGTGCTAACCAAAAAAAATTCGCCATGTGCATCAATGGGGCGAGCATGTCTATATCTTTGAAGATGTTCCCGCCGAGGTTTGTTCACAATGCGGCGAGGTATATTTCGCGCCCGATGTTCTTGACGTGATGGACGAAATCGCTACAAACGAAATTGAGCCCCAACATACGATGGCGGTGCCGGTGTATTCGCTCGCGTAAATTGCGTACACGCACTTTGAATGTTGTCGCGAATTTATTCGTGAGCCCTTGCTGTCTCGCGCGTCGAACGATTGAAATCGTTACTACAAATCTTGCACCTCGCTAATCCCAAATCATAAATCCGAAATCAAAAGTCAAAAATCTCCAGTCTCCAATCTCCAATCTCATGTCTTATCAATCCAAATCCGGCGTCAACGTCCGCCGCCTCGTCCAAAATATTCAGGACCAGTACGATTTCGCGCCGCAGATTGCGACACTGTTGGAATTGGTGGCAAACGCGTTGGACGCGCACGCGACAAAAATCAACATCCAGTACGATGCGGAACATGGGCGCGTAATTGTCGAGGATGATGGGCATGGGATGAACGAAGCGCAGTTCAAAAATTATCACGACTTTGCGGCATCGTCGAAACGGCGCGGGACGGGCATTGGCTTTGCAGGACAAGGCGCGAAACTCGCGCTCAATTTTTGCACGCACGTCGTCACCGAAACATGGTCGAAAGAATGGCGCGGCTATTCCGATTGGCATCTCAAGGGCGACGACGCGCCGTATCAAGTCGTCGAACACGAACTGCTTTCGCTCGACCATCACGGCACCAAAGTGACTTTGCATCTTGGCGGCGAGTCCAAACATTTTTATTCGCGCAAACTGATTCAACGCTGGATGTACGAACATTTTTATCCGCTGATTGACCGAAGTATCCGCAGACAATATCCCGAAATTATTTCGCGGTACAAAGACGGCGTCACACTGCAACTCGACGGCAAACCGTTGCGCGAAACCGCCATCGAGAACAAACTCGCGCATTTTCAAGACATGAGCGTGCAGATTCAAAAACAGACCAAAGCGTTCGGCTGGTTCGGCGTCTATACGGGAACGGACGAACCGCCGATTCCGCCGGGCATCATGCTCTGCACGTACGGCAAAGTCATCGAGCGCACCTATTTGAAAAAAGAGCCGCGCGACAAGGAACAAATTTTTGGCTGGATTGAAGCGCCGTACTTGATTGAAGCGGTGACGACGGACAAGGGGCGTTTCATCAAAGGCAACGGACGCTGGGAAACGTTTTTCAAACGCGCGCAAAACGAATTTACGCTGTGGCTCGAAAAAAATAAATTGATTGAACGCGCGCCGCGTCGTTCCGAGAATCATTTCGCGGGCGCCGAAAAAGAAATCAATTCGATTTTGCGTAACATGCCCGAACTCGCCATGTTCGCCTCGCACGGACGCCAAGATGCCGTGGCATTGAATCCGAACGGCGAACTGATTGCAGGCGAGGAACGCGTACAAATCAAACTTGATGCCGAAGAATTGGAAGCGCGCGCACAAGAACAAAAAGAGAGCGAGCGCACCTTTGAAGAACAGCAGCGCGAAATGCTCATGCAGTTCGGTCAAGCCATGACCGGCGAAATTCGCCCGCGCGTCATTCGCGGCGGTGTGCATATTCTGGAAGAAGCGCGCGATGACAAGTCCGAAGAGTCATGGTTCGACGGCACAACCGTCGTTCTCAATATCGCGCATCCCGCGTATCGCAAAGCCGCCAATCAAACAACTTGCAATATCATGTGTTCAAATGCGTCTGCCTGAGCGTCATCGAATTTACGATGGAGAATCAAGAGGGCGCGACGTGGCGCGATGTCTTGGATTTACAGCGCAAATTTTTCGCGCTGTGGGGAGAACGTCTATGAGCGCGGCGATTCGTGTTGCCGTGAACATGCAGCCCACGCGCGACGAAAGCGGCGCGACAACCTTCCGCGCGGCGCTGCCGATGGGCGCATTGTTGGAAAAATCCCTTGACAAGCAGGAACTCGAAAACGCGCGCGCTGCATTGGAACGACAATATGCCGCGCTCGTGGCGAATTTGCGCGTGATGCGCGTTCACTTGCGCGACGGGAATGTTTTGCGCTACTGGATGTTTGGCGATGCGATTGTGGCATTCGAGGCGGAAACGGCGGACTCGCTCGTTTTTGTGGACCGCTTGAGCGAGCAGCTCGCGCGCGATGTGGCATACTCCAAAACCATGATTGACCTCTGCCGCCGCTTTCGAAATAAATTTCCCGACCCCGATTCGATTGACCCGCGCCTTTCGTTCGACGCCTATCATCGGAACGGCTTTGACCCGCAGCGCGCGGCGGCATCCCAACGCGCTCACAAAAATTCTTGACCCGATTCAACCGCGCCAAGCAACCAATCCGGCGCCGCGCATGTCCCATGACGGTTGATGAAATCAATTCCCGACGCCACCAACTGCGCCTGCACCTTGTCACCACCGTTCTGCGCCGCGAACGCATTGATCTTTTGAATGAGCTCGCGTGGTTCGAACGCGATTATGACATGCGCGAATGTGAACGCCTGTGTCAAGAAGCGTACACTCTTTCGACCGACGGCGAGTTTGGCTTGCATCCCTACGCGCACGGCATCGTCGCCGCGCTGCGCACACGGAGTATCCTTCGCATGTGGCGCGGGTTCCACGCGGAAGCGATTGCGAACAGTGAACGCGCGCTGGAACTCTTGCAGGACGCGCCGCACCTCGAACTTGAAACCCAAATCCTCTGCAGCTTGACCTTTGCGCTTTTGAGCGCGGGCGAGATCGAACGGGCAATGCAGGTCGCGCTGAATGCGTTGGAAAAAGCCCACACCTTGCATCAACCCGAAATGCAGGGCTATGCCTTTGATGGCTTGAGCAGCATTTATGCGCGCGTTGGCGAATGGAACGATGCGTTACAGAATGCGCTGCGCGCGCGCGACTATGCGCTCCAAAGCCGCGATTATCGCCAGCAATCCTTTCTGCAAAACAATCTCGCATGGATTTATCTGCAAACGGGCAACACAGCCGCCGCACGCGAGACCATCCGGGATTGTCTCGCGCGGGCGCGTGACGCGGGGTACCCGACCTTGCACCTTGTCGCGTTGGGCACCGCCGGCGAAATCTATCTCGCCCAAAACGATTACGCGAACGCCATCGAAACGTGCAATCTGTTTCTGGCGCAGGCACAAGAACACGGGATGCAACACGAAATGGTGTACGCAAGGCGGTATCTCGGACAAGCCCATTGGCAGAACGGCGAAACAGCGCTTGCGTTTGACTCTTTTCACACCGCGCTCGCGTTGGCATCCGAATTTAACTTGCCGCTTGAAGAGGCGGCGTGCCACGAAGCGCTCGCGCAGCTGTACGAAACCCAAAACGACTTTCAACGCGCGCTGCAACATTACAAAGCGTACCAAACGCTGCGCGAACAAGTCGTCTATAAATCCTCACGTGAAATTCACACCCTCGAACTGTTGGAACAATTAAAAACCTCCCAACGCGAATTGGATCGGGTATATCGCGAGACCGCATTCTTGCACGCGCAAGTGGAAGCGCATGAACAAGCGCACCGGACCCTCTACGAATTGGTGACACAGGACGCCTTGACCAATGTCTTTAACCGACGGCATCTGACGGAACTCGCAGAACAATATCTGCAAAAGCGCTCGGATTTGGATTGCGCTGCCTTGCTGTTGTTTGATATTGACCGCTTCAAGGAGCTTAACGATACCCACGGACATCTCACCGGCGATGCCGTATTGCAAATGATAGTTCGACGGGTCCGGGAACATTTACGCCCAGGAGACCTGCTTGGGAGATTCGGCGGCGATGAATTCGTTGTCGTCCTACCCAATACTTGCGCTGCGGAAGCCAAAGCGATTGCGGAACGCTTGCGTCACGCCGCTCAAACACAAACGCTCATCCAGCCGGACGCGTATATTCACATCTCCATTAGCATCGGCGGAACCTCCTGCGACCCCGGACAAAGCGTTCCCCTTGCCGACCTGATTGCGGCAGCCGACCGCGCATTGTATCGCGCGAAACATCGCGGACGCAACAACGCCGTCGTCGAAAGATTCACCCCCCCCCACGCGCGATAAACAAAGGGGACGGCGCGGTAACTCTCCATGCGCGTTCTCTTGGTCGTGGGCGTCCGTGATACAATTCGAGAAATTCTCACCGCTGCCGTCGCCCGAACCACTCTCCACATCCACCTTGTCAAATGTTGGCACATTTGGTTCAAACTCAAAGAGAACGCTTACAACAGCGCGTCGCAGCCGCCGCCACCCTCCACGAACGCGTGGACGCCTTGAACGCATTGGCATGGTTCGAGCGCGATTTTGATTTGCATGCCAGCCGCGCCCTGTGCGACCGCGCCTACGCATTGGCAACGCACGAGGCGCCGGGCAATGCGCGCTATACACGCGGCGCAATCGCCAGTCTCCGCACGAGCGGGTATTTGCATACCTTTATGGGCTTGAGCGAACAGAGCGCAGAGGAATCGCTGCGCGCGCTTGAACTGATGGAAAGCGTCCCGTGTCCGGAGATGGAGATGGACGTGCGTTGTAATCTCATCTGGGCGTATTTGCAAATGGGTGAAATGGAACAGGCAATGCAGTATGCGATGCCCGCGTACGAGACCGCTCGCGCGCGCGACGACAAATGGGGACAGGTCTTGATGCTGGACGCGATTGGCTACATTTATACCAGCATGGGCGAAGCGGCAGAGGCGCTCGCCAATTCCCAGCGCGCCCTCGACCTCTTGCGTGCACTGGGCGACTTACGCGGTGAAGGCGCAGAACTCAACAACATCGCCAATCACTATCTTTTGTTGGGCGATTATGAGCGCGCGCTCGAATGCGTCAATGCGAGTTTGACGCTGACCGACGCCCACGGGTACCATCTGTTTTATGTGAACGCGCTAGGCACCGCCGGGGAAATTTATCTCGCACAGCAAGAGTATTCACGCGCGATTGCGACATTTGAAGAATGTCTGCGCCACGCGCAAGCCAACGAAATGCATCTCGCGTGGGTCATTAACAAGTTTTTGCTGGGACAAACGTATTTCCGAATCGGCGACATGGCATCGGCGGCACACAGCGTTCGCGACGCGCTGGAGCGCGCCGTGGCGCATAAAATTCGCCTTTATGAAGCCAATTGCCATCAACTGCTTGCCGAAATCCTGGAACAACAAGGCGATTTTGAAAATGCCCTGCGCCATTTCAAAGCGTTTCAAGCGTTACGCGAACAAATCATTTTTGAATCATCGCGGCGGGTGACCAGTCTCACGACCTTACTGCGGCTCAAAGAAACACAGCAGACGCTCGAACAATCTCATCGCGAAACCGAAATGCTCCAAGCCGAATTGCGCGAACATCAGCAGCTGCGCGAGACATTGTTTGCGCTCGCCACCCAGGACCCGCTGGTCGGGATTCTCAATCGCCGCCGTTTTGTCGAACTCGCCGCGCCGCAGGTGCAAAAAAATACGGAAGGCAACGGGTTCGCACTCTTATTGTTTGACGTGGACCATTTCAAACACGTCAACGACAGCTTTGGCCATTCCGTCGGCGACCAAGTCCTCAAATGGGTTGTCGAACGCGTGCAGCAGCATTTGCGCGCGCACGACCTCCTGGCGCGTTTGGGCGGGGACGAATTTGCGCTCTGGCTGCCCGATACGTCCGCGCGACACGCTTACGAGATTGCGGAACGTTTGCGTCTCTCGGTCGAATCACGCACGCTTTATTCGGCGCAAACCTATATCCATGTCTCGCTCAGCATCGGCGCGACCTATTGTCCGCCCGGGCGCCACGCCGACCTCGACACTCTGCTGCAAACCGCCGACCGAGCGTTGTACCGGGCAAAACGGAACGGGCGGAATCAAACCTGCATGACCGAGTACACCTTTTCGGAATCTTGACGATACGCGTTTACCGCATGTCCACCAGCGTTCTTGACCTTTTCAAAATCGGTATCGGTCCGTCCGGTTCGCACACGGTCGGTCCGATGCGCGCGGCATTTCAATTTGCAGAGAGTTGACGCGCGGCGGTGCTGCATTCTTGGAATTGAATGTTACAATCGTCGCATGTCCGCATCCCTCTCACGTCAAATGGCTCATTTCATCTCAATACATCTTGCGTTGCTTTTGACATTGGTTCTCGTCTCTGCGTGTGCGTCTCAACCGCTTACCAATCCGCAATCTCCCGTCTCCCGTCTCCAATCTCCAATCCCAAATCCCCCATCGCCAACCCCTGCGACCCGAATCTCCAATCTCCAGTCTCCAATCTCGAATCTCCGCGCCGGCTGGGCATACGAAGCGTATCCCGAAGTATCGTTTGAAAAAATGCGCGACGATTTTGCCATGATGCGCGCGAACGGCGCGAACGCGATGTGGATTGGACACAACAATCCGGGACAAGTGGACGCGCAAAAAGTGGAACCCGGCATGTCGTATGCGGTGTATGCGGCATTGCAAAATACAACCGACCCGTTACACCATGACGCGCGGCAAATGTTCGACGCGGTGAAACGCGCGCTCAATGCCGCACGCGAAACAAACCTCCAAGTCATTTTGCCCATCGGTTATCAAATCCAAATGGGCGACGCGTGGAATCATCAACATCCCGACGCTTTGCGCGCGACATCTGACGGACAACTGTTGAATTTGTTCCACAGCGGGTACACGGCATCGCCGTACGCGCCGCAATATCGCGCCGACATGACGCGCTATTACGAATGGGTACAGCGCGAATTGGTCGCGCCGTATCAAGATGTGATTGTGATGCTTTCCCTCGCCGATGAACCAATGGGCGGCGACTATTCGGCACATGCAAGAAACGAATTTGTCGGACGCTTCGGCAAAACGTGGGACGAATTATCTCAAAATGAGCTGTGGCAGTTGGGCGAATTTCAATCCGGCGTCATTGCGGATTATGCCGCGTGGAGCGCGAACGAATGGCGGCGGATAAATCCGCAGCTGCTGACAACCATGTCCTTTCACGGCGGCGATACCGCGCGACGCGTGTGGGGTTTGCCCGATGTGGAAAAACTATTCTCGCAGACGCCCGAGAATTTCATTGTCACCTTTGACGCCTACTTGCACGACGATTTGGCGAGCAAACCCGCGACCGGCGACGAAGCCGCGCAGTTGAAACTGTTCTTGACGACACTTGGAAATTATTCGCGTGTGTATAATAAACCCATCGCGTTGTGGGGGGGGGTGAATGCGTGGGGGCTGGCGCAGGAATCGTCCGCGCCGTTGGAAATTTCGGATGCGATAACCAATTTGCTCATGTTGTACGATTTGCCCGCGCGCGTTGGCGGAAACGTGTGGGGCGTGTTTGCGTGGAATTACAATGTCAAACAACAGGGACTGGAAAATTACACGCGTCCGACAACGTTCGATATAGGCGCGATGCAAATTGCCGTTGAACGCGCGTTCCCACTCTTGCGAACGCGCCAAGTCACCGCGCAAGCGCCGAATATCGCCATCGTCACTGCGCCGCGCGCCATGGCGCGCGCGTTGGCGGACACGCGCGCCGCCGACCATCCGCCCGCATGGTTCGACACGACGCCCTATGCGCGCGCGTTGGCGGACCGAAACGCCGTCCTCGTCTCATCACCGCGCGCGTTAGCTGCCGCGACCGACGCGACCTATTTCCTTATCGCCGCGCCCGCCGCCGACCTCGACACGCCAACCTTAAATTTCCTGCGCGAACGTTTTGCCGCCGGGCAAATCATTTTCGGCGACGCAAGCATTGCGCGTGCCCTGGGCGCGCGTTGGAAACCGTGGCACCTCCAAAATGGAGAGTTGCCCGCAACGGGGAATGTAGTGTATCAACTTGAATTCTAAACTCCCAGTATGTTGAAACAGCGACGGCTATAAAAATGAAAAGACGTAGCGACGATTTCAATCGTCCCGCGGGCTAGCACGAATGAGGCGATGGGGTTCATCGCACGTTACTACGAGATATTTTCAGAGAAGGAAAAAGACAATGGCAAACACACACTTGGTTTCGATGATTGACCAGGGGGCAGCGGCGTGGAACGCCACGCTGACGCAGCTGGACTTGCGCGATGCCAAGCTCAGCGGCAAAAACCTGAGCGGTTACAATTTCAACGGTTTTAATTTGGAGGACGCAGAACTGCACGGCGCCAACTTGAGCGGCGCCAAACTTGCAGGCGCAAATTTGCGCGGCGCAAATTTGAATACCGCCATCCTCAGCGGCGCGGACCTGCGCGGCGCGAATTTGCAAGACGCGGTATTGAGTCTGGCGCGCCTCGAGCACGCCGATCTGCGCGGCGCCGATCTGACGGGCGCGGACATGAACAACGCGACCGTGAGCGGCGCGGATTTCAGCGGCGCCAACGGCGCGGGCGTCAACACGCAAGGCGTAAATATGGCGCTTGCCAAACATCCTCTGACATAACGGGCGGAAATTCATTCCGTCTGCCGCGCCTTCGCCCCGGGCAAATCATTCCCAAAACGACGGGCGCGTTCGCGCAACGGGACGGCGTGTTATAATCTCACCGGGCAGTGAATTGAAATCGTCGGCTCGAATCCAAATACCGCAGACTCTCCGAATTCGCTTTGGACCATAGGAAACCGTAAGCATGGAACTTGTATTGGCAGTTCTCGCCGGTTTTGGCGCGGCGCTCGTCGCGCCGTTTTTGTACCGCAGTAACCGCAAATGGAGCGGGCGGGTGATTGCGCTTGTACCGCTGGGGTTGATGCTCTACTTTGCGAGTCTCGTGCCGCAGATTGCTTCGGGCGCGCCGCTCCAGGTTTCCCTGCCTTGGGTTCCCGCGTTGGGCATCAATTTGTCGTTTTATGCGGACGGCTTGAGTATTTTGTTTGCGCTCATTATCAGCGGCATTGGCGCCTTTGTCATTTTGTATGCGAGCCGTTATTTGGAAAAACATCGCGCGCTCGGACGTTTTTATACAATTATTCTTGTGTTCATGGCGTCCATGCTCGGGCTTGTCCTCGCGGACAATTTGCTGCTGCTCTTTATCTTTTGGGAATTGACGAGCGTCAGTTCGTACTTTTTGATTGGGTTTGACCATGAACGCGCGGAGGCGCGCGCAGCGGCGCTGCAAGCGTTATTGGTGACGGGTTTGGGCGGCATCGCGCTGCTCGGCGGAATTTTGTTGATGGGACAGGCGGGCGGCACGTATGAATTTACGACGCTGGTCGCAAGCGGCGTCAATTTACGCGCCGATGCGCTGTACCTTCCGATTCTACTCCTCGTCCTCGGCGGCGCGTTCACCAAATCCGCGCAATTTCCCTTTCACTTTTGGCTGCCCAATGCGATGCAAGCGCCGACGCCGGTCAGCGCCTATCTGCACTCGGCGACGATGGTCAAGGCGGGCGTCTATTTGTTGGCGCGGCTCTTTCCTCTCCTCGCCGGCACAGATTGGTGGACGTGGCTCATCGAACCGCTTGCGATGATTACGATGTTGTTGGGCGCGTTCCTGGCATTGCGAAAAACGGACCTCAAACAAATTCTCGCGTATTCGACCGTCAGCGCGTTGGGCATGTTGATGCTGCTGCTCGGCATCGGTTCCAAAATTGCGGTCGAAGCGGCAATGTTGTTTCTGCTCGCGCACGCGTTGTACAAAGGCGCGCTGTTTTTGGCGGCAGGCGCCATTGACCACGAAACGGGCACGCGCGCCATTCACTTGCTCGGCGGTTTGCGTCTGGCAATGCCGGCAACCGCCGCCGCTGCGTTGTTGGCGGCATTGTCTATGGCGGGCATCCCACCCTTGCTCGGCTTTCTCGGCAAAGAATTGATTTACGAAGCGACGTTGGACGCGCCGACACCGCTGCTGCTGACGGGCGTGGTGTTGGTCACAAGCGTGTTGTTTGTCGCGGTAGCGCTCGTGGTGGGGTACGCGCCCTTTTTTGGCAAGCCGCTCGAAACGCCCAAGCATCCGCACGAAGCGCCGACGGCAATGCTGGCGGGCCCGTTGGTGTTGGGACTGCTCGGGCTCGCGTTCGGTCTGTTTCCCAATCTGTTGGATGCGGCGTTGATTGCGCCTGCCGCCAGCGCGGTGCTGGGAATGACAGTCACGCTCAAGTTGTCGTTGTGGCACGGCGTTACGCCAATGTTGATACTGAGCGCAATTACAATCGCAGTCGGTTTGGGCTTGTTCGCTATTCGCAACACGGCGCGGCGAATGCTCGCGCCGACGGAATCACTGTCACGCATCGGACCGGCGCGCGGGTATGATGCCGCGCTGCGCGGATTGATTGGCGTGGCGGCGCTGCAAACGCGTTTGCTGCAAAGCGGCTATTTGCGCGACTATCTCATCATTATCATTGCCGCGTTGGTCGGTCTGACGGGCTACACGATTTGGAGTCAAGGGGTCTTGCAGGTGTCGTTCGAGAATTTCGACGCGCGTTTTTACGAAATCGGTTTGGCAGTCCTCATCGTTTTGGCGTTGCTTACGGTTGCGACGACGAGTTCGCGGTTGACCGCGATTGCGGCGCTCGGGGTGGTCGGTTACGGCGTGGCGTTGATTTTTATGTTGTACGGCGCGCCCGATTTGGCAATGACGCAGTTTTTGATTGAAACGCTGACGGTGATTTTGTTTGTATTGATGTTTTATCATTTGCCGCGTTTCACCACGCTCACAGTGCGCCGCGAACGCGCCCGCGATATTCTCGTTGCCGTGCTGGGCGGCGGATTGATGACGACGCTGACGCTCATCGGCATTAGTGTCGAACATGACAAGACCGTGTCTGCGTTTTACGCCGAAAGCAGCAAAGTGTTGGCGCACGGACGTAACATCGTGAACGTGATTCTGGTGGATTTTCGCGCGCTGGACACGTTGGGCGAGATTACGGTGCTTGCCGTCGCCGCGATTGGCGTGTTTGCACTGCTGAAACTGCGGCTTGCGCCGCGCCATGAGGAACATACGCACGACAATGCCGAAATTGCAGTCCGCGCCGAAGTGGACGGCGTCCATGTCTCAAAGGAGGCGTAATGAATTCGCTCATTTTGCGGACCGCGACGCGGTATCTCATTGACCTCTTGCTGCTGTTTTCGATTTTTTTGCTGCTGCGCGGACACAATGAACCCGGCGGCGGCTTTGTCGGTGGATTGGCGGCAGCCGCGGCGTTTGTACTTTACACCTTGGCATTCGATGTCGCCAGCGCGCGACAGTTACTGCGGATTGACCCGCACATTTTGATTGGGGTCGGACTCATCATCGCCGTCGCGAGTGGTCTCGTGGGATTGCTGCTGGAGAACGCGTTTTTGACGGGCGAATGGGTCAAGTGGAACGTCCTCAATGCGTTCGAGCTCGAGCTAGGCACGCCGCTGTTTTTTGACATCGGGGTTTATCTCGTGGTGTTGGGCGTGACCTTGTTGATTGTGTTTTCGCTGTTTGAAGAGTGAGGGAAAAAACACGGGACGCGTTCGCGCGTTTCGCCGGATGGCAAAGTGAAAATTTGCCGCACCGATGGGAACGGAAATGAATTATATTTTGGCATTCGTCATTGGCGCGTTGTATGCGGCAGGGTTTTATATGATGCTGCGGCGCAGTATCGTGAAACTCATTATCGGGCTTGTGCTTATCGGACACGCGGCGAATCTGTTGATTTTTACCGTGAGCGGTTTGCAGCGCGCGAACCCGCCGTTGATTCCGGCAGGCGAGACCCAACTCACAACGCAAGCGGCGGACCCGGTGCCGCAAGCGTTGATTCTGACCGCCATCGTCATCGGCTTTGGCGTACTGGCATTCGCGTTGGTGTTGATTCATCGCGCGCATCAGGTCGTCGGCACGGATGACCTCGATGATATGAGGGCAACGGACACATGAACGCGCTTTTGGTCTTGCCCATCTTGATTCCTTTTACGACGGCAGCGCTGTCCCTGCTGGCGTGGCGTCGCATGTACGTCCAACGCTTTCTCGGCGTTGCGGGCGCGTTCGCCCTGTTGGGTGCGGCGCTCGTATTGTTTGGCGCGGTCTGGGCGAACGGCATTCTGGTCATACAAGTCGGCAGCTGGCAAGCGCCGTTCGGCATCACGCTCGTCGCGGATTTGTTTAGCGCCATCATGATTGTGCTGGCGGGTTTGATGGGCGCGTGTGTGGCAGTGTATTCGATAACGACCATCGGCGCGCGGCGCGAAGTGTTTGGGTATTATTTGCTCATGCACATTTTGTTGATGGGCGTGTGCGGCGCGTTTCTCACGGGCGATATTTTCAATTTGTATGTGTGGTTCGAAGTAATGCTGATGGCATCGTTCGTGCTGTTGGTGTTGGGCGGCGAGCGCGCGCAAATCGAAGGCGCTATCAAGTACGTGACGCTGAATTTGGTTTCGTCCGCGATTTTTTTGGCGGCGGTGGGTATTTTGTACGGCACGGTCGGCACGCTGAATATGGCAGACCTCGCGGTCAAACTGCGCGCGAGTCCGGAGACCGGTCTGATAACGACGCTGGCAATGTTGTTTTTGATTGCCTTCGGCATCAAAGCCGCAGTCTTTCCGTTGTTTTTTTGGCTGCCCGCGTCGTACCACACGCCGCCGGTCGCGGTCTCGGCAATCTTTGCCGGACTGTTGACCAAAGTGGGCGTTTATGCGTTGATTCGCGTTTTCACGCTGCTGTTTGTTCAAGATATCGGTTACACACACACGTTGATTTTGATTCTCGCGGGTTTGACGATGGTGACGGGGGTCTTGGGCGCGGCGGCGCAAAATGAATTTCGCCGCATCCTCTCGTTCCATATCATCAGTCAAATCGGTTACATGATAATGGGGCTGGGCTTGTTCACGCCGTTGGGGCTGGCCGGTTCCGTCTTTTACATTATTCATCACATCATCGTCAAGACCAATCTGTTTCTCGTGAGCGGGGTCACGCAGAAATTGGGCGGCTCGTTCGAGTTGAAAAAGTTAGGCGGAATTTATGCGAGTCATCCGCTGATTTCCCTGCTGTTTCTTGTTCCCGCGTTCGCGCTGGCGGGCGTGCCGCCGCTGTCGGGATTCTTTGCCAAGTTCTCGCTGGCGCAAGCGGGCGTGGACACAACGCAATATCTCATTGTCGGCGTCGCGCTGGTGGTCGGGCTGTTGACGTTGTTTTCGATGACCAAAATTTGGGCGGAGGTGTTTTGGAAACCGCGCCCCGCGCCGTACACCGGCGCGCAAGGCGATGACGCGCCCAAAGTGCACACGCCGCGCATTACACAAGCCGAGATTTTGCCGATTGTGACGCTAGCGACGCTGACCGTCCTCATCGGTTTGTTTGCTCAACCGGTCTTTGACGTGGCGCTGCGCGCGTCGGAACAACTGCTCGACCCCACCGCGTATATTCAAGCCGTAACAGGAGGGCAACCTTGAAAATCCTACTGCTGAATCTTTTACTCGCGTTGACCTGGGTCTTGGTCACCGGTGAGTTCACACCGCTCAATCTCGTCTTTGGCATTGTGCTGGGGTACTTGATTTTGTGGTTCACGCAAGGCGTGATGGGCAGACCGCGTTACTTTGACCGCGTGCTGCGCGGCGCGCGCTTTGCGGGATTTTTTCTGCGCGAGTTGGTGCTGGCAAATCTGCGCGTGGCGTATGATGTGATTACGCCGACGCATCACATGCGCCCGGCAATTCTCGCGATTCCCCTGCAAGCCAAGACCCCGACCGAGATTACCTTGTTGGCGAATTTTATTACGATGACGCCCGGCACGTTGAGTTTGGATATTTCCGACGACCACAAAGTGTTGTATCTGCACACGATGTATGCGGGCGACATTGAAGACTTTCGCCGCGAAATTCAAGAGGGCTTTGAACGACGCTTGTTGGAGGTGATGCGATGAATCCGGACGAGATGGGCATTCTCACATTCACCAGTTATCTGGTGCTTGGCATGTTGACGGTGGCAATGTTCCTCGCGTTCTATCGCCTGGTGCGGGGTCCGAGTTTGCCGGACCGCGTCGTCGCGCTCGATTTGATTGTGATGTTGGCGGTGGGCTATATCACAGTGTACGACATTGCAACGGAGTTGGCGGTCTTTTTGGATGTCGCCATTGTGCTGGCGCTGCTGTCGTTTTTGGGGACGGTCGCGTTCGCGCGCTATGTCGAAAAGGGAGCCACGCGATGAGCGCGCTGCTTGTTGCCGTGTTGATGGTGTTGGGCGGCGCGCTCATGCTGCTGGCGGCAGTCGGCGTGACGCGTTTGCCCGATGTGTTTATGCGCATGCAAGCCGCGACCAAAGCATCCGCGTTGGGCGCGGGACTGATGGTGCTGGCAGTGGCAATCTTTTTCGGCGACCTCGGCACCGTGATGCGCGCGGTGTTGGTCATTGCCTTTATTTTTTTGACCGCGCCCGTGTCGGCGCATCTCATTGGACGCGCCGCATATTTTGTCGGTGTGCCGTTATGGGAAGGCACTGTGCGCGACGAATTGCGCGACCACTATGACCTACGCACGCATGCGCTCCTCAGCGAAACCGAAGCCGCCGCGTCGCTTGATCCGGCAGCCCCTTCGGATGTCACAATCCAATAAGCAGTGCAGAGAGAAACAATGCGCGCGGTGTGAGTGGAAATCTTTTGAAAGGCAGCCGCCTGTCTGACGCCAAAGCTTTGGTCCAACAGCAGACGCATCAACCGGAGCCGGAATGATGCGCCCGGCAAATCCATTGTGCTATGCAATCAAAATGGATTCTTCCGGATATTGAATGGACTGCGGCGGGTGGCGCCGTGCGAGCGCCAAAATAATCGTCAGCGCGCCAAGCCGTCCCCAAATCATCATCAACATGATAATAATCAGTCCGGGCGTATTCAATTGAGTCGTGAACGACAGCGAAAGCCCCGTCGTCGCAAACGCCGAGACCACTTCAAAAACCGCCTGGTCGAGATTGCCATTGCCGGTGAGGAGCAAGAGCCACGTCGCGACGAAAACGACAACAATCGAAACGGTCAAGACTGCCGCCGCGCGGCGCGGCAGTTCCGATGGCAGAGTACGGTTGCCGTATTGAGGCGTGTTCAATCCGCGCGCATAGCTCCAAACGGAAATCAACAATACCAAAAATGTTCCCGTCGTAATGCCCCCACCCATCGAAGCGGCCCCCGCTCCGATAAACATCAACGCAATCATGGACAATTGTGTCGCGGGGCTTGCGTTTGCAAGGTCGCCCAGCGCAAATCCGGCAGAGCGCGTCGAGATAGATTGAAAAAGAGAAAAAAAGACGCGGTGCGCCAAGTCTTGCAATTCCAACGCGCCGTCCACGCTTTTCTCGCCCAACAGAATCGCAAGCGCGCCAACGAGTACCAGCCACAACGCCGCGAGTAAACCCAGCCGGGCATGAAGCGTCAAGCGCTTGCGCGGGCGCCAGTGCGTCAGTTCTGCCAACACTGCAAAACCGAGCCCACCGATAAAAATCAACGCGCCCAAAATCGAAAGCGATGCCGCATCGCGCGGGATACCCTCGGGATACTGCGGCAATCCGGCAAAGAGGTCAAAACCCGCGCCGCAAAATCCCGAAATTGCATGGAACATCGAATACCAGACGACCGGTACCCCGTCCAATTTCTCACGCCAAATGAACCAAAAAAAAAGCGCACCCAACCCTTCCGAAATTGCGACAAAGAGTAGGACGCGTCGTAGAATCGGCGCGAATTGTTCGCGTTCCGGCAGCCCCAGCGAATCGCGAATCGCCAGCCGGTCCACCAGTGACACCTGATGCCGGAGGAGGCGCAACGCCACAATCGCCAGCACCATGAAACCGACACCGCCCACCTGAATCTCAAGGAGCAAAATAAATTGTCCGAACCCGGTCAAGTCTTGCGAAGGCGTAATAATCGTCAATCCGGTGACGCACACTGCCGAAACCGCAGTGAACAATGCCTGCTCGAAGGTCAGCGGTCCATTGGCGCCCACTCCCGGAAGGAGGAATAACACCGTCCCAATCGCAATCATCATGAGCAACCCGCCGATGACGCGCAGCGCGACCGGGACGCGCACATACGGACGCACTTGACGCCGCGCCTTTTCAACCACCTCCAAAGCGTGCGCGCCGGGGTCCTTCATTGCGTTTCACCCAAACGATTCAGGTCTTGAATCTTGCCAATCACAATCAATTGAGCGCCGGCTTGATACTTTTCATCGGCGGAGGGCGAAATCAAGACCTCCTCCCCACGTTTGATCGCAATCAGCGTCAAACCAAACCCGGTTCGCAAATCCTTTTCGCGTACCGTCTTGCCCACAAAGGAGGACGGCACCGCGATTTCACTGATGGAATAACCCCGTCCCAGCGGCAATTGGTCCAATAGGGATGGCGAGGCAAGACTCTGGGCAAGCCGCTGTCCGGAATCATATTCGGGCATCACGACCTCGTCGGCGCCGATTTTGAGCAAAATCATTTTCTCGCGATTGTTCGATGCCGTGCAAATGACACGCGCGACCCCCAGGTCCTTGAGCGCCAACGTCGTCAACAACTTGCTCTGAAAATCCTCCCCGATGCCGACAATGACCGTAGGGTATAACGCAATATCAACTGCGCGCAGCGCGTCCTCATCCGTGCTGTCCAACGCGACCGTTTGGGTGATTTCATCCGCAAGGTCTTGCACCACGCGCATTTCGCGGTCTATACCCAACACCGTAAACCCGCGCTCCATCAGAGTGCGCGCAACGCTCGTGCCAAAGCGTCCCAAGCCAATCACGGCAAATTCCGAATTGTTTTGTCGTTTCGCCATGAAACTACACCTCGAATCGTACTCGATATGCTTCCACTGCCGCGCGCACCGACAGATAGATATTTTCTTTGCCAAGCCGCTTGGTCAGTCCCGTCACTTCCAACAGCTCGCGCAGTGGTTCATTCGCGCGCGCAATCCAGAATTCCACCCCAAGTCGTTCGAGGTCTTGATCCAAATTTTCCAGCGCCTCTGCCGCCGTCGAATCAAAATCGCTAATCGCCTCCGCGTCGAGAATGACGCATTTCAATCCATCTCCCGCTTTAGCAATCAGCGCTTCCAAACGCTCCGTAAAGAACGCGGCATTCGCAAACACAAGCGGCGCATCAAAGCGGTACACAATCAAGCCCGGATCGGTGAACGCAGTTTCTTTATCGGCAACTTCACGATACACCGTACCGCCGCTCACGTCCATATCATCCAACAGCGCATCATGCGGGCGCGAGATGTGATAAATGACGTTGATGAGCGAAAGCGCGACGGCGACGAGAATCCCTTGCAGGATGCCCAAAGTCAGCACGCCGAACAAAGTGACAATCGCAAGCCAAAATTCGGCGCGACGCACCTTGCGCAAGAATTGAAACGAATATACGTCGAGCAGCCCGAACGAAGCGACAATGATAATTGCGCCGAGGACAACGGTGGGTAACGGTTCCAACAGCGGAGTGAAAAACAAAAGAAACACAACAGTGAATGCGGCGGCGCCGAGACCAACCCACTGCGACTTGCCGCCCATCTGGTCGGCAACAACCGTGCGCGAGCCACTGGTCGCCGCCGGAAATCCGGTCAACAAGCCCGCGCCAATGTTTGCCGCGCCAATCGCAAAGAATTCTTGATTGGCATTGATTTTCACGCCATGTTTCGCGGCAAAGACGCGCGAAGTGAGGATTTCATCCGCATAAATTAGAATCGTGAGCGCAAAGGCGGCTGGCAGCATCGCAAAAATATCTTGCACGCTGACATTTGGAATTGTGGGCGTCGGCAGACCGGCGGGCACCGGACCCACGACCGCCACCCCTTTTGCTGCGAGGTCAAATACAACAGAGACGATAATGCCGGCGACCACCAGCACAAGCGGTCCGGGGATTGCACGATTGACCCGCCGAATCAGAAACAATGCAGCCATACTGACAAACCCAATTGCGGTGGTGAGTGGGTCCGCTTCGTCGAGACGGCTGATGAGTTCGATAACTTGTTGAAAGAATTCATCGCTTTCGAGACTGATACCAAACATCTTGCCCAATTGACTGCCGATGACAATCAGCGTTGTGCCAAAAATGTAACCGACCAAAATCGGCTTGGACAAAAAGTCGGTGATGAATCCGAGTTTGACAATGCCGCCGATGATAGAGAGGAGACCGACAAGGATTGCCGCCAACGCGGCGAGCGCCGCATACCGCACCGGGTCACCGCCTGCCAGCGGCGCAACGGCAGAAGCAGTCATGATTGCGGTAGTTGCCTCGGGTCCCATGATGAGTTGTTTGGAAGTTCCAAACAGCGCATACATCACCATCGCGCCGAGCGCAACATAGAGTCCTGCAACCGGAGTGACCCCGGCAAGGTCACCATACGCCATTGCCGAAGGAACGAGGATCGCAAACACCGTGACAGCCACGACGAGCTCGGTGCGGAACAGTGTCGGACTAAACTCTTTGAACAGCGCCAGACCGGGGATGAATCGGGCAATGCCTGTCGGCGTTGGGGATTCGGTTTTCATTTCTTAATTCTCTTCTCCTATGAGGAAGTCGCCTCGGG
>CAZXYP010000005.1:0-40363 GCA_964644955.1 uncultured Anaerolineales bacterium
CGTAATCAATCGTGCCGCGTTTGTTATCCGCCTGATTCGTCGCGATGAATGCATTGGACAGCCACACGCCGGGTTCAATTTGCACGCCGGCGGTTTCTGTGTCCGCGTCCTGGACCCGGACAATTTTTGGGTCAAAGCGCAAATGAAATTCAAGTCCGTACAAATCTTGCGCTTGCTCCACGCGCATCGCGACCGTTTTGGTTTCGCCATTTTTCATGCCAAGCGTCAAGGGGTCAGGGCGAAGGATTGCTTGCGGTTCCGCCGCGCGCAAAAAAGGCGCGAACGCGAGCAGCGCAAACACGATGACGAGCCACAATGCCGCGCGCAGTAAAAATTTTTTGCGTGAATAAGCCATGCGGTTTGCTCCCTTTCGTGTGCAAGAGTTGAGATAGTCTGATTATTCTGTCTGCGCGGACCTGCCGAAATTGGCGCATGTGAGTGCGAGGTCGAGAATATTGATTTCCCCGTCGCCATTCACATCGCTTGCCGTGCTTGCATCATCGGTTGCCCCAAAATGATTGGCGATTTGGTCCGCATCCGCCGCATCAATGATGCCGTCTTGATTCACGTCGCCGCCGTACAAAGTAATATTTGGCAATTGCGTCGTCACGTTGCTTTCAATGACGACTTCTTGCTGTTGGCGCAAATAGCCCGCGCGTCGAAACTCGAGTGTCCAAACGCCGGGCGCCAGTTCGATGGAAAACGCGCGCTTGCTTTCGATAGTTGCAATCTCCGTGTCATCGTCTGCATGAATCGTTACCCCAATCGCATCCTCGCGTCCTTGCAACGCGACGCGCCCGCGTAGGATGCCCGGCGCGCTTGGTCCCGTCGGCGTCGGCATTAACGTTTCGGTTGGGGGAAAAGTTGCTGTGGGGACATGGGTTTCGTCCGGTGTGATTGTTGCGGTGGCAGTTGGCGTGTCGTCTCCGGGGGTTGCAGTGGGCATTGGATTCGTAGCCGTCGGCTCGGGTGTATGAGATTCGGTTGCGACAAGAGTTGGCGGTGTATGTGATGGTGTGGGTGTTTTCGATTCGAGGGTGGGTGTCGTCTCGAAATTGGAGGTAACGCTCTCGGTCGCTTCAGGTGTCGCGGTTGGAAATTCGCTTGGCGTTTCGGTTGGCGTGCCGGTTTCGGTGAACGTTAGTGATGCGGAAGCAAATGGTGTTTCAGAAAGGGTGGCTGCAATTTGAATTGTGGCGGCTCGCACATTCGGCGGCGCGAACAGAAATGTGCCCCACAAGGCAATCACACTTGCAAGAGCAAAGAGGCTGCAATAAATTGGCGCGCGTGGGCGGTAGGGTTTGGGCATGATGTTGTTTTCTGATGCCGGGAATTGTTTTATGCCGACTGCATCACTTGCAGCGCATCCCGCGCCGCCTTGCGTACTTCTTTTACCTCATCCAGCGCGGCGAGTTCGGTTAATGCTTGCGTTAATTGTTCGTGCTGCCATTGCTGTGTAACCGTTTGCTGAATTGTGGCGCAGCGGACGTCATCACGGTCGCTGTAGAGATACTGCAGCAGGGTTTGCACTTGAACTTCGGAAAGTGAGCGGGTCATGATTTTGCGAAAGTTGTCGCGCGGCTCAGCGTCCATTCGTGGCTGAGAGCGTTCCTTGAAACAACACTGCGCCATACCCACCATCATTGATGTGATTGGCGCGCACCGCCAGCACATTTTTCCCCTGGCGCAGATAAGGCGTAAGGTCAAACCAAAATTCGGTCGCCCAAAGGCGTGTCGCTCCAAGTTCTTGTCCGTTGAGATGCACCTCGCTCGCTTCGTTCGCGCGTACACGCAGCACCCCTTGTATGTTGTCACTTGGTAAGTCAAAGGTCTTGCGCAGCAAAATACTTTCCTTGTATTGAGAACAGCCCGGCAGCCAAATCCATTTCGAGTTTGGATAGGGCGGCAGTAGGTCAAACCCCAGACAATTGGCGCGCACCGCATTGCTCCAACTGCGGTCATCAAAGTCCGGTTGATGCCAATTCAACGGAGCTGCGTTGTCAATCAAGCGCAAGCCGCGCACGGTTTCATCGCTTGTCAGCGAGAGTTCGGTATGCGATTTTTCAACCGCATCGTGAATAACAAAAACGCCATGCGCTTCATCGCTCGAGATATAGATGCGGTTGAGAGCGGGCAATACAGCAAGCAAAGTCGGCGTCGCTTCTAACGGAAGCAGTGCGCGCACCCGATTCGTTTCGCCATCAATTACCGTCAATGCTTTGCTGTTGAAATTGCCGACATAAACGCGATTCAACAGGGGATTCACTGCGAGCGCCAGTGGCGTGTCGGTCGGAATTTTGGTCAAGACCTCATTCGTTATCCCATCAATCACTGCCACTACATTGTCATTGAGTACGGAAACATAGATGCGATTGGTCGCGGGGTTGACCTCGATATATTTTGGATTCTTGCCAATGGGTATGGTTGCAACCATCGCGTGCGTTGTCGTGTCCACGACCGTTACTTTGTCTTCCAGCGAGCTGGTGATATACAGGCGATGCGTTTGCGGGTTGATTGCCAAATCGCCGTAATGGGCGTTGAGCGGCAATGTCCCGACCAAATCGCCCCGAACTGTCTCCAGGACCGCGATTTGGTTGAGGTCGTTTTGAATCACATACAAAAGCGCGGTATTGGAATCAAACGCAAGTTCGCCAATGGGTGAACCGCCGGACACGGGCAGTTCGCGCGCAATTTTGTTCGTCGTCCCGTTAATCACGCGCACCGTTTGCGAAAACTCTTGTGCGATATAAATCTCATTTTTGACCACATCTATTGCCGCGCCCGTGTGGTACCCGCGCAGCGGAATTTCGGCGGTGACTTGATTCGTGTTTGCATCAATCCGCGCCAGCGCAGGCACGTCGTCTTCTGCGACAAAAACTTGCGCGGTATATGGATTCGCGACAATGACCGTGGCGCGGCTTTTGCCAAAGGAAACCGTCTTGTCCACGCGCGGCGCTGCGCCGGCTTGCGGAGTTAACGTATTGCGCGCGGTATCGAGTGTCTGAAGCGCGCGCCAACCCAGAATGAGCGCAACGAACAAAAACGTTCCAATGAGGATGCCAATCAGACGCGAGTTCATGAGGATGGTTCCTTTTTCCTTTGCGTCCGTCTATGTGATTGTATGCGGATAGACGCAGACGCGCGGGACACTTTGCCGACAGTTTGCGACCATTTGCGGACAACTGCTGTCGGAATTTGATTCGCGCTTGAACAATTTCAAGAGCGTGTTATAGTGATCAAGAATTCCGAATTCGCGGAGAATTCGGAATTGCTGAATCTTTATGCCGACTCCCAAAGAAGCGTTCTTTCCCGTGACCTATCGCGCCGCCCAGGTCCAAGCGATTATGGATGCCGTTGCGCGCCGCCGCAGCATCGCCGTGTATGGTCTGGCGGGAATGGGCAAGTCCAATCTCTTGCGATTTCTCGCTTCCCATCTGCGTCTCAAAGCGCACTATCTGAAAGAGCAAGCCGAACAATTTCAATTTGTATCGGTGGACTGCAACTTGAGCGACGCGCACACTGCAGACGGACTGCTGCGCGAACTGGATTTTCAATTGGAACGCGGCGGGCTCGCGCTCGACCGCGCGGTTTCGACCAATCTTGCACCGCGCCAAGCGATCCGTTTGCGTCTCGAAGCAACCGACCCCGCGCATGTGATTGTGCTTTTGGTGGACCCGCTCGATGCCGCGTTCGCGCAGTTTGAACATTCGTTTTGGGCATACTTGCGCGGCTTGCGCGATGTGCAGGGCAACGTGGTCTATGTGCTGGGCGCGCGCCGTCCGCCGCCGCCGTTGCGCGAACTGCAAGAATTGTTGACCGAAGCGTGTTGGGTCACGCCGTTGACGCGTCAGGACGCGCTCGATTCGCTCGCGCGCGATGCGAAACGTTTACGCACCGCGTTTGCGCCGCGCGACCGTGCATTGCTCATCGGACTGTCGGGCGGGCATCCGGGCTTGCTCAAAAATTGCGCCGAATTGGCGGGACGCGGCACAGTGTCGTTGCGTCAACCCGTCGAAACGGTCACGCGGGCGTTTCTCGCGTGCGAAACGATTCAAGAAGTCTGTCGAGATTTGTGGTCTGATTTGAGTATGGAATGGAAAACACTTCAGGGGCTTGCGCTGAATGTGTCGCCGGTTTCTGCCGACGACAGGGCATTGGATTTTTTGCAGCGCGCGGGTGTGATTCACACAACGCGCGTCGCATACGAAATTGTTTCACCGCTGCTGCGCGCCTACATTGTTTCCAACCTGCCGCGCGTCATTCACGTGCGCGTCGGCGCATCGGGCGAGGTGATGCTGGAATCGTGGCAAGGCGCACAGCGGCTGAAAGTGGGCGACAGCGCGTTTCGATTGCTCCGTGCGTTCGCGCAGCAGCCGACACAAATTCAGACGCGCGCACAGCTCGCGCGCGTTTTGGCATTGGGCGACCCGCATTATTCCGACGAAGCCGTGATGGCGCATGTCAAACGCCTGCGGAAAATTTTGAACGATGCCTTGCGTCCGCTTATCGGAACTGAACATTTCAGCGCGATTGTGCCGGCGCGCAAACAGGGGTATCGCTTGCAGTGCGACGTGAATGACCGGCGGATCGAATATCATGGCGTTGAACCTTAACGCAGCAATTGTGTGATGCGTTCGCTCAACATTCCCGCCGAAAGGAACGCGTAGGTATTTTGCGCCGCGCTGCACTGCGTATAGTACAGCGTACGCATGGTCGTATGCCACAGCGCGAGATAGTACGGCAAGACCGTGTCGCCGACAAAATGTCCGTTGCCGTGCGGATGCGCGTCTGCGCGATGATTGACCGCCACGCGGCGCAGCGCGGCAATACACCCGCCCGCTTTTTGAATTTCATTACCGTACGGTTGGAAAAGGTCCGGCATCGGTTCCAGTTCGGAAGTGACGCTCGGCGCAAGCAATTGCTCCTCAATGCGCAGCAGTGGAAAATGCTCTCGCGCGCTGTCCGGCAAAAGGAAAAATTTCAAATCCGCTTCCATGCGCGCGTAATCTGACAGCGTGGGCGCGTTCGCGCGTGTTTTGGCAAAATCAATCAGCCATAACGGTTGCCCTGCTGTTTCGACCAACACATTCCCCGAATGAAGGTCGCCGTGAATCACGCCGCACATGACCGCAAACCGCGCGTTGTGATAGTTGGGCATTTCGGCAACTGCCCAATGCAGCGGATTGCGCAGCGTATGTTCTTGATTGCCGAACACAACGGTTGCGGTCGCGTTCGCGCGTGTGAGATGCGCCAGCGCAGGGATAATTGGCAGCGCGTTCTCGATGCGCTGTAAACTGTGTTCCGGCAGCGCGTATTCGCGAAACAGGGCAATCGTTTCCGGCTGGCGAAATTGACTGTGCGGCAAAGTCTCACCATAGAGCTGTTCGACAATTTGCGCGCAAAGTATTGGATTGGGCGTTTCGCGGTAAAACATTTCCAGACTGGCGAGGACGGCATTGCGTCGTAAAGAGGGGAGCCGATAGACAATCCCGCCGGGCGCGGCATCGTCATTGCTGTGAACATCGCGCACGTACTGTGCGCCGTTGTTTTGCGAAAAACGATTAATCCATTCTTGCGCCTGTCGCTCCGCGCGAATGTCGGACGAGCGCGCGAGTTTTACGATGCGGTCGGCTTCGGCACTCGAACGAATTTGATAGATCCCGCGATTGCGATGTCCGCCGTTGAATTTTTTTTGGATGTGGATTTCCGCTTGCCCGCGAAACAATGCGGCAAGCATTTGGAGCTGCGGCGCGATTTCTTGTTCCGGCATTCCGAACGCCTGCCAGCCGCGAACAACCGGAATGCCGGCTGCGGCGTCGCGTTGTTCGGCAAGCGCGCGGTCTGCGCGTACTGCGCGCATCCAATCGGATATTGCGCCTTGTTGACGGATGTGCGCGTGTGTGCGGATGAGAAAAACCAAGATTGCGCCGAGCGCGATGAGAATGCCCAGCAGTTGGAGAAGGTCGGGGGTTCCCAAGCCCAAATACGCGAGCGTAAAGACAATGCCGCCAAGCAAGCCCGCGAACGCTGTCAGCGTCATGATGAGGACATCATAACGGAGCGGCACAACAAACGCGATGAGAGGAGGCGCCTCGTCCGTCGCGTCGGCTTTGGCGGGTTGGTCGTTCGGCGTCTCGGGCATGTGCGGCAATGCACCGCCGGCAGCGATGGTTCAAGGTGCAGGCGATGGTGTGGTTTTGGGTGTCGGAGTAAATTGCGCTGTAGCGGACGGCGTCTTTTCCGGCGTTGTCGCGGGCGTTGACTCCACGTTCGGCGCAAAGGGTTTCGCATTCGATGGCGCCTGAATGTCAAACGCCCGGTCGAATTGATTCATTTGAAAATACAAGTTGATACTGACCGTATCGTTTTTGTTCAGCGCGTTGTGTCCCAACACGTGCCCAATGATTTTGTGAATATAGCCGTCCGCACACGTCCAAATTTTCAATTCCGTGCTGTCAATTTCACCCAATTGTTTCTTGAGCGATTCCGAATCCGTGACGCCGATAATTTTCTGAATCGCGGCAGGATTTTGCGCTGACCAGACGGTGCAGTTTTCGTCATCCAACGATTCCGCGCCGGCGTTTGAAAATTTTGCGGCGCCAAAATCAGCGGCATTGAAACTGCTCAACAGCCCGCGCGCGGTGGGCAAGCGGCGCACGGCGCTTTGATATTCCGCCGGCAATTCGTACCACAACGCGGGGTCAATGCCCGGCACACCCGTCAACCCTTTGACATATACATTTTCGCCAAACACAATGACTTCGTATGTGATAAATTCATTCGTGTCGCTCGTCGTGCCGCTGACGGTCACATGGCGATTTAACGTGCTGTCCTGTCCTTTGAGCGCCAGCCCCGGCAGTTCGGTGGTCTTGTCGTCCTGTGTGCGTGTAATGCCGGTGGAAAAATCAAAATCAAGTGAACGCGCGCCTTGCGTCTTGTTCAACGCGAATGCAATCGCGGCTGGCAGCGCGTTTTCTTGTGTCGCGGTGGGCAAGGGGCGCGTCGCCGTCGGCAGCGCGGTGGCAGTGGGCAAAGGCGTGTTCGTCGGCAATGGCGTTGCCGTCGGCGTCGGCGTGGGCGTCGGCAAAATCCCACAGCCGACGAATAAAATCACCGATCCTACTGCCATACTGAACGTGCGTGTAAACAAGTTCATTTCGCTGCTCATGTGAAAATCGCGTACCGCAAATTGTGCGGCGGTCCTGCTCCCTGCACCCGGTGACCTGCAACCTGCTACCTGCTTTTCTCCACTCCCACCTTATCACAAAATTCCGCGATTGGACAGACAGAACATTTTGGACTCGTCGGGCGGCAAATGTTTTGACCGAACGCGACGAGTAACGGATTGATTTCCTTCCAATGACGCGGCGGTAAAATGTCGCGCAGCTTCATTTCCGTTTCCTCGGGTGTTTTGGTTTTGACATAGCCCCAACGATTTGTGATGCGATGGACGTGCGTGTCCACGCAAATGCCCGGTTGGTCGAACGCTTCGACGACGACGAGATTCGCCACTTTGCGTCCGACGCCCGGTAGTTCGACCAATTCCTCAATCGTGTCGGGCACGCGCCCGTCATATTTTTCTACGAGCAAACGCGCCAATTCGCGCACCTGTTTCGCTTTTTGCGCGGGAAACGCGACGCCGCGAATCGCGTTCTCGATTTCTGTTTCGCGCAATGCCGCCATTGCATGCGGCGTTTTCGCCAACGCGAAAAGTCTTGGATACACCTTGACGGTGACGGTATCCAACGTACGCGCGCTCAACAACGCGGCGACGAGAATTTCAAAATGGCTCGCGCCCTGTTTCGCCATCTCGGTCACTATCGGCGGCATCCAGTGTTGCGATGCGGCGCGGAGACGGGTAAAAGTTTCGGTGAGTTGTTCGTTGATCATTTATCCATGACAACGTGACAAGGCGACAGGGTGAAATATCACCTTGTCACCTTGTCACCCGTTCACCTTTTCACGTTTCGATCCCTCTCTGCTGTAACCGCGCCTGAATCTCGCGCAGTGTCGCGGGCGAATGTCCCATGTAGTGATTGTTGGCAAAACCCCACACGTCAATGTCGCGTTCGTGCAAGTGCTGAATCACGTCCGCCCATTCGTCCAATTCTTGGTCGCGATGGATGCGAACGTGTGTGTATTCGTCATCCGGCACGTCCTTGCGATTGCCGAGCCAGCGAACGTACGTGAAATCGGTGGTTGTCAAATCGAGTCTGGGCATGGACACGCGGTCAACGAGAACGAGCGCGACGCGATGTTTTTTCAGCATTTCAAAGAACCAATCTTGTAGCCAACCGCGATGGCGGACTTCGACCGCGTAGCGAAACTGTGTGGGTAACGCGGCGAGATATTCGTCGAGCAGATTGCGTTTGTCCGGTGAAAAATCATACGCGAATTGCAAGCACAGCGGTCCGAGTTTCGCGCCGAACTTGCTCAGCGTGTCGAGAAAAAACGCGGTCTCGCGTTCCGCGCCGTCCAGCATTTTTTCGTGCGTGATGAGTTTGGGAAATTTCGCGGCGAAACGAAAATCCGCAGGCGTGTCCTTATCCCATTTTTCAATGTTGCTCAAACGCGGCGTGCCGTAAAAGGTCGAATCAATTTCGATGGCGCGAAACTTGGTGGCGTAAGCCGCGAGGTACCGATTCGACGGCGTGCCTTGCGGATAAAACACGCCTTCCCAACTTTTGTACGACCAACCTTGTGTGCCTAAATGAATCGTCATGCCATCACCGGAAACCGGAGACTAGAAACTGATTACGAATCTCCGGTCTCTAGTCTCTAATCTCTATGTCCGCTTGCCCATGAGCCGCAAAATTTCCGCCATGCCTTCGCGATACGTCGGATATTTGGGCGCCCAGCCGAGCATCTTTTTGATTTTGTCGGTGCGATAGCGTGCGCTTTGCGCGCGCAAGGTGGCAGAATTTCCCAAGAGCACGCGCGCCAGCGTCACGGTCATTTTGAATGGCGCGGGCGCGTTCAATTGTGCGGCAATATAATTCAGCCCGTCGGCGGCGTGAAATGCCCAATCGTCCGCAACGTTGAAAATTTCGCCGGGCGCAGGATGCTCCGCCGCAATCACACACGCGCGCGCCATGTCGTCCACATACACCCAATGCCAATACTGATTGCCCGAACCGAGAATGGGCAGGCGGCGCTGTTGAATCGCCTGCAGCATGGCGCGCGTGCTGTGCGCGGTCGGTCCGTAAAACGTCGCGCCGCGCAGAATGACGACGGGCGTTTCGTACGCGTGATATTCCGCCAACGCGTGCCGTTCCATCTCGACAGCGGATTGCAGCGGGCGCGCGATTTTGCGCGGCAGCGGGTCGTCTTCGCGTTTCCACGCGCCGCGCGTGTCGCCGTACAAAAACGCCACGCTTTGAATCACAAACGAATGCAGCGGCTGCTTTTGCGCCGCGTTCAAAAGATTGCGCGTGCCTTCGAGGCGAATGCGGTCATTCAGCACCCAATCATTTTTGCCGGGCGATGCTTTTTGGGGAATCGCCGTCGCCAAATGCAAAACGCTGTCCGCACCGCGCACCGCGTCGCGAATGAAATGTTCGTCAAACAAATCGCCCACGCACGGCGTCGCGCCCGCGTCGCGAATCAGCTGCGCGCGCGTTTCCTCGCGTGCCAATGCTGTGACGTGATGTCCGCGTGCGACCAACAAACGCAGCGTCGGCTGTCCCAGAACGCCCGTCGCACCCGTGATAAAAATCTTCATTGTTCGTAACAGGACAGGTAGAAAGCGTCGCCCTTACCCTTGTGCTTTGCGATGTTCTTTGCGAATGACAAACCGCGTGCCGTACTCATCGGGGGCAAAGGTCAGGGTCTTGTTATCTACCAGGGTGGTTTTCAACGCGGCTTGTATGAGCATGTTCCAATCATACAGATAGCCCAATGCCTTTGCTTGCTTTTGCTTGGGGATGATGACCCACAGTGCGCCGTCGCTTTTCAACACGCGCACCATTTCCGCAAAAAGCGCATCGAGGTCCTGGTCCGGCGCGGCGAAATGAAAAATCAAATCGTATTGTGCGCGCAGCGTAAGGCGTGTGGAAATCAACGTGTCGGGCAGCGCCCGATCGCGCAGTTCTTGGGTGAACGCCTTGGGCGCGCGATGCACGAGAATTTTTTGTCCGGCGGTGACGCCTAGTTTTTGCAGCTCGGGTAACATAGAGATTGGAGATTGGCGACTAGAGACCGGAGACGGATGATTGCTCACGCCTCACGGATTACTTGGGTCAATTGTTCGGGCGTAATGTTCCCGCCGCTCAAAATCAACGCGACCTTTTTGCCGCGCAGTTCGTCTTGCAATTGCCGCGCGCCTGCCAACGACGACGCGCCCGCGCCTTCGGACAAGGTTTTCGCTTTTTGCAAAAACAGCACAATCGCGTCGCGCATGGCATCTTCGCTCACCAAAATAAAATCGTCAAGCAGCTCCCACAAAATTTTTTGCGGCAGCGCGAACGCGGAACGCGTCGCCAATCCTTCCGCAAACGTCGCGTTGGTGTCGGTCATCAGTGCGTGTTGTTTCCACGATTTGTACGCCGCGGGCGCTTTTTCCGCTTGAACGCCAATCACGCGGATTTTGGAATGGATGCTTTTGGCGACAATGCACGCGCCTGCCGCGCCACTGCCGCCGCCGATGGGAACAATGATTACGTCAATGTCCGGCGCGTCCTCCAAAATTTCCAGCGTATGCGTGCCGACGCCCGCGATGAGATGCGGCTCGTTGCCCGAATGCACATAGCGCAAATGTTTTTCCTCTGCCAACGCTTCGCAATGTTCGCGCGCGGCATCGAAATCTGCGCCGTGAAACACAAGGTTGGCGCCCAATGCGCGCATGGCGTCCACTTTGACGGGATTCGCGTCTTCGGGAACCACAATCGTCGCGGGAACGTTGAATAGATGCGCCGCGTAGGCGATGGATTGCCCGTGATTTCCTGTCGAAGCCGAAATGACGCCGCGCGTTTTTTCATCGTCGGACAATTGCGAAATCAGGTTGATGCCGCCGCGCACTTTGAACGCGCCGATGGGTTGGTAATTTTCGTGCTTGATGTACAGGTTCAGTCCCGTCGCCGCATCGAGCGCGGGATACTTGAACAAGGGCGTGCGCGGCAAATGCGGCGCAATGTTTTGTTTGGCGCGTAACACGTCGAGAAAAGTTGGTGTTTGCATAAATTGTAGCATCAAGACTTGAGATTTGGGACTGCGCTGCGCGATTTGCGATACGCGAAACACGGTATCGGCAGAATTGTATCACGAAAAACATACAGATACTGCGCGCGCGCAATCGTTTGGGCGAATTGTGTCAGGCGTTGAATGCTTTATAATGAATGCGGCGATGGTTTCGACCATTGCCGTGCGGGAAACCGCTCCGCAGCGGAATAGGATGTTCATGGGAATACACAAATTAACAAGTTTGCTTCTGGTGATGCTGGCGTGGAGCATCGGCGGATGCGCCGCGCCCGCTCCATTGCCTCAAACAAACGTGGTGGGTGCCGCGCGCGAACTTGCCAGCACGAACCCTGCACTGCTCGCCACCGAAGAGCCCACGATTCTCACGCCCACACCCGCGCTCAACGCGACGGTTACGCCGACCCAATCGAACGTTGTAACCGCGACCGCCACGCTTACGCCGACACAAACCTTGACACAAACCTTGACACAAACGACGACGCCTGCGCCGACGAAACCGCCGCGCTTGCCGCTGCGCGAGGATTTGGAACCGCTCGCATTGCAAGATTATCCGCGTCCCCCCGGCGACAATGGGTTGGGCATGCATTTTTTGGCGAGCGGGTATTACGACGAAGCGGAATTGGATAAACAAATCGCGCGGTTAAAAGATTTGCATATCAAATGGGCGACGGTGGTGTACACGGACGAAAATCATCTCGAAATCGCCGCGCGCAAATTTTCCGAAGCGGGCATTTACGTCGTGTGGCGCAAAACCCTGCGCCCGTATCAACGCTATTCGAGCTGGGGACGCGATATCGAGATTATCCAAAAGTACGGACTGCCCCCGTACATGCAGCTGTATAACGAACCCGAACTGTCGGTGGAGTGGGACGACAAGCCCGAAGACATGGACTTGTACTTTGCCAACCTGCTTGCCGCCGCAAAGGATGTGTACAACGCGGGCGGTTATCCCGGCATTCAATTTCTCGACCCCGAAAATTTGCGGCGCTTTATTGATGAAATCTATGCGCGTCAAGGCGAGGCGTTGTTCAAGCGCATGTTTTTCATTCCGCACGCGTACGGTTTGAATCATCCGCCGGATTATCAACAAGATGAAAACGGCGCGTTGGGTTTTCGTCTCTTTGCGACCATGTTTTTCAAACGGCTTGGCTATGTGCCGCCGTTCATTGTCGGCGAAGGCGGATGGAAAGTGGATTCGGCAGAGGACAATCGTTTTCCGGCAGTGAGTGAGGAACTGCATCGCGAGTACACGCTGGCAGTGTACGAGTGGTTCCGCACCGGAAAATTATCGCACGGCGGAAACTTGCCCGACTATTTGTTTGCGTTCAACATGTGGATGCTGGCGGGCGGCGACGAGGCGGGCGCGTGGTACGATGCCTTCAACGGCAATCGCACGCTGACCATCGAGGCGGTGAAAAAGATTCCGCCGTTCGCGCGGAAATTTAGTTGGGACAAATAAGGACTGAGGGATGAGGATTGAGTGAATCAGTCCTCTTTTTTTTCATTGAGTACGAGCTGTGTAATCACGCGCAGCGCGTTGAGCGTAAGCCAACGGCTCGGCGCGTTTTGGTTCTCAAGTGGTGTTAACAATCGCGCGTTCCAATCGCGTTCGAGCGTCCACTGCGCGCGTTCGTTTTGTTTTCCGATCAATCTATCCGTCAACGGCGCGACGCGCGCATCATTCACGCGTTCGTACTCCGCCAACACGCGCAGCAAAAACAATTCGTCGCGCGGTTGAAATTGCGGAACCGTGTAAAGATCTTCGGGGTCTCCAAGACCGCCAAGAGCTTTATCTTGCAGCACGCGTTCGATAATCTCCCGCGCGGCGCGCGCGATTTCGACGTCGTGACAAAATGCGCGACAGCCCCATAACGCACACACGCGCGCATCAAAAGAAGCCGCGTGTTCACTCAAGTGACGCGCCGCGCGCAGCACGCGTCCATTCCCGGCATAATTGAAATAACCGAACGCGCGCAGCAGAAAACCCGTCTCGATTGCATTCAACCCTGCAAACGCGCCGTCCGGACGCAAAAAATTTTGCAAAATAAATTCACATGCGTTGCGCGCGCGGCGGCTCGCGCGCGGAATGCCGAGCTCCGCCAACAGCGCGAGATTCCACAGCGTCGCCGTATAGTACGGCTGCGCGAGCTGTTCCGCGTCACCCCAAAAACCGAGCGCGTCTTGTGCGGCGAAAATCGTTTGGACCGGTTCGGAATACAACACGCGGTCGCGCGTGTCTAGGACTGCGCGCGCGTCTTCGGGACGATGCGCAATGTCGAGTTGGTACCAGAGCAAAATAGAGGGGTCGTTCGTTGCCAGGAGCCAGCGGGTGGGGTCGTACCGCAGAAATTTTTTCCACTGCGATAGGTGAGGAGCATCGCTCATGCGCGTTTCAACCCATTTTTGCCTTGGCGCGCGGTTTGCGCGTTTGCGCGCGCGCTTTTGCGGTGGGCTGCTGCAGCGCGCGTATTTCCCGGCTGCGGTCTGCGATAAGCAGTGGTTCGAAAAGCGGAATCATTTGCGCGAGGCGTTTGGCGCATTGACGCGCGGTGGATTCGTCCAAGGTTTTGTAGGGCAAGAGTTCATGCACGCGCGTCCAACTCTTGGTCCACTGTTCCGCTTCGATTTGACTGCCGAGCGCGTCTTTGATTTCGAGCAAGTGCGTATCAAACAATTGCAGCAGCCGGGCATTGGTGGCGGCGTCCGCTTCGCAGTGCAATCCGATTTCAAGCGCGTGAATTTCGCCGCCGCGCACCCAGACTTCGTAATGAATGGAACGGCGTGCGTAAAACAATTGAATGAGCGTGTAGCGTTTCCACGTGTGAAACTTGCGATAGCGCGCGGGCAATTGTTTTCGCGTCTCGTGTGCGACAAGGTCGAGAAAATCAGTTACGCGCATACATGCAAAGGATGAATTCAGAAGGATGAAGGATGAAAACAATGCGGTTTCATCCTTCATCCTTTATCCTTCTGCCTTTTCGGTATCGTCATCTTCCCAACCGATAATCCACACGCACAAGCCCGCGAGCGCAATCGTCGCGACGACGAGCGCACCGAGCTGTGTCGGCAAGAGTCCCACGTCTTTGGAAGCCCAAAGCAAAATGAGGACCATACCGATGGCGAGGACAATCCACGCCGTAAGGCGCGGGTGTTTCGAGGCAAAAGATTTGAGAGCGTTCATTGGGATAGAAAATTTTCGGTTTTCAAATCTCGATTTTCGATTTGGGACACGTCCGGCGCAATCGAAAATCATTAATCGAAAATCGAAAATCAAAAATCAAATTGGTTTCGTCACCATTTCGCGGAGTTGTTTGGTATAGAGCGTGGCGTTGTCGCTCAACAAAGGTTCAATGACACTGCGCCACAATTTGTGCAATTGTTCGACGCTGCTGCGTTCAAAGCCGCCGGATTCGGCGGCGATTTGCGCGAGGTGTGCCGCGCGTTCGGGAACGACAATGGCGACGACTTCGCACGTCAACGCGTTGGCTTCGGCTTGAATCGCGTCGAGCAACAAAGGGAACGCGCGCGCGGCGTCCGCGTCATTTGCCGCCCACAATTCGCGCACGATGGCGGCAAGATTTTCGGCTTGCCATGCCGCGAGCGCAACGGTCGTGTCGTCCGCGCGCACGAGCCAGTAACCGAATTTGCCAAAACGTTCCAGCATTTCCGCGCGTCCGATGGGTTCGCCGCGTTCTTCGATGCGCGATAACAATTCGGCGAGGGCGCGCGCATCGGCAGGACGCGCGCGACGCACTGTCCATTCGGGTTCGCTGACCAACGCAGGGGCGACTTCGGCGACGGATTGTGCGGGCGCCGGTGGTGTTTTCGTGAGGGCGGCAGGTCCAAGCCGCAGCCATTTTTGCAGCAGCGCGGTCTTGTCGCGCGTCTGTTCGGGATTGATTTCGACAAAGGCGCGCATCACCTGAACGCGCAATTCTTCAATACTGCCGCCATTGTCAATCACGACATCCGCGCGTTTCAGTTTTTCATCCAACGGCGGCTGCGACTGCAAACGCGCTTCGGCGTCTGCTTCACTCATGCCGCGTTCTTGCATCAAACGGCGTTTCTGTTCTGCGCGCGGCGCGGTGATGACCCACAACGCGTCCATGTATTCGTAAATGCCCGATTCGTACAATTTCACCGCTTCGACTACCAAAATTGAATCGGCGGCGTCCGGTGCATTTGCCGCGTCGCGCACCATCAGGGCGAGTTCCGTGCCGACTGCCGGATGTGTGATTTGTTCCAATGTCCGCAATTTTGCCGCGTCGGCGAAAACCATTGCGCCGAGTTTGCGCCGATCCACCGTGCCATCGTAATGCAAGATATCGTATCCGAACGCTTCGATGAGACCGCGCCACGCCGGCGAGCCGCGCCGCAGTACCGCGTGCGCGACCAAATCCGCGTCAATGACGCGCGCGCCCAACTGCGCCAAAATATCGCAGACGGTGCTTTTGCCGGTGGCAATGTTGCCGGTGAGACCGATGAGATACACAATCAAGATGCGAGACTAGAGATTGGAGATTCAGTCTTTACTCTCGTTTCCCTCTTGCACGTTATGCAAAGGTACGCTATCAATTGTTCGCCGTTGCGAATCGCTATTTTATCGTTGCGACATAGCCCAACGGCGCGAGTTCGAACCAGGTGTTGCCGGGTTTGAGCGCGATTTCATTCCCGTTGGCGTCAACGAGTCGGATAAAATCGCCGAGCGTCGGGCGTTCCCAGCGCGCGTCCATTTTCACGCCGTCGCGAAAAATTTGCGCCGTGCCGCTGCCGACCATATCTACGAACGCGCTGTACGAATTCAATGTGTCTTCGACAAAATCCGTCGGTTCGTATTTTACATTCAGCACGACGAGATTGGAGGTCGCAATTTGTTCCGTCGTCGCGCTGCCCATTTGACACCCTTTGCCCCACGCGCCGTTCAACGCGTACTGCTGTGTATTGTGCGGCGTGCCATTCACAAAGCGCAAGTATTTGCCCGACGCGGCATCATAACGCCACTCAATCACGCCTGCCGCGTACACGGGCCACGGTTTGTGGTCGAGCGCAATCGAATGCGCGGGTGCGCCGCCGGGCGCGTCATTGGAAAATAAAAACCCGCGCAGCGCCGGCGCGCCGCTTTGCCCTTTGGCAGCAATGTATTCTTGCACATGTTCCACGCTTGACAAAACGCGCGTGCGCCAATCGGTGCCGTCAATGCAAATGGCGCTGTTTTGCAAATCACCGTCGAGGTTGCGGGCTTTCCACGGCAATTGCGAAATCAAAAAGCGCGTGCCGTCACTGCCGCCCGAGCTGATGAGCACGCCGTCAAACATCGGCATCAGCGACGCGTTCACCGCGCGCGCAGAACGCAGTGGGCGAAACGTGCCGTTTTGTCCCAAAAAGACGAGCGTGAAACGCGTCACCGCAAACACCATATTTTTTTGGTCAATCATTTCTTCAAAGACCAAATCGGCTTGATTGAACCCGGCGTGAAGGGCGCGCGCGTTCGGGTCGTTGCCGATGCGCGCGAGGATGGGGCGGCGCTGCAATAACGCGGGGTCGCTCACTTCCAACCCGGTCAGTGGATTCACATTTGCGGGACGCGCAATGGCGTCCTGCGCGGGCGGCGCGATTTTTTTGAAATACTCGACGAGCGGCGCCATCGTCCACACGTTCAAACCGCTGCCGGAAGAAGGCGCATTGTTTTGCGGGGCTTGCGTTGCGGCAGCCGACGTTTCACTCGGCGCGGGCGACGGTTCGGTCGTATTGGTCGGCAGTGCAGTTGCCGTCGGAATGATTTGCGTGGGCGGCGGTTTTAGCGTCGCCGCCGGAATGGGCGTACGCGTGGGGCGACGCGTCGGTGCGGGCGTCGGTGTCGGTTCGGGACTGCACGCCGCAAAAGCGACGAGCGATAGCAACAGGATGAAAAATGAAAAAATGCCGCGGGGCATCGCAAACTCCGAAATAAAGTAGCGTGATTATAACTGACGTGCCGCGCTCTTACAAACCTGCTGCGCGGCACAGGGTTTCGGTTTGCTTTTTGCTTGTGTTAATATCGCAGGGATGAAAAACGACGCATCCGCATCCGTATCCCACAATGCGTTCGCGCGCGCCCTGTTCTGGTTAATCGTTTTCGGTTTGGGCGTGTACGCCGCGCTGACCGTATGGCTCGCGTTCGGCGGCATGTTTTTTCCGTATCAATTGGATTACGGCGAAGGCATTGTCTTGTGGTTTGCGCGGCAGCTCGCGCACGGACAGCGGATTTATTTCCCGTTGGGCGAACCGTACGCGACGAGCAATTATCCGCCCGTCTATTTGTTGTTGACGGCGTTGGGCGACGGACTGTTTGGCGCGTCGTATGTGTGGGGACGCTTTTTGAATTTCGCGGCGACGCTCCTCGTGACTGCCTTGATTATCCGTCTGGTGCGCGGCGAAACGCGCGCGTGGGGCGCGGCGCTGCTCGCGGGTTTGTTGTTTTTCGGTTCGACGTTCGTGTATCACTGGTCGCCGCTGCTGCGGATTGACATGCCCGGCGTCGCGTGCGCGTTGGCGGGCATTGTGTGCGTATGGCGGTGGGAGGCAGGATACAGGACGCACGCGTCAGGAAGCAAGCGCGCGGTTTGGTTGGGTTGGGCAATTCTTTTTTTTCTCGTCGCGCTGTACACCAAACATTCGCTCGTGTTTGCGCCCTTCGCGGCGGGCGTCGCGATATTTTTGCGCGACAAGCGCGCAGGAATTTTGTTTGCGCTGCTGCTCGGCGGCATCGGCGGCGCGATTTTTTTGGCGCTGGAAGTTTTGACGCGCGGCGGTTGGAGTTTTGGTTTGCTTGCGACAAACGCGACGGTGTGGACGCCGCGCGTGTTTGTGCCGCTCGTGTCGAGTTTTGTCATTACGTATGCGGGCGCGCTCGTTCTCGGCGCGGTGAGCTGGGGGACACGCGTTGGGCGCGCGCGGCGCGAACGCAACGCAGAACGAATTGGCGTATTGGAAATCTATGCGGCGGCGGCAATGCTTTCGGTAGCGTTGGCGGGACGCGAAGGCGCGTGGGAAAATTATTTTTTTGAAGCGATTGCGATGACGTGCGTGTTTGCGGGCATTACGCTCGCGCAATGGCTGCGCCTGCCGCGCGCGCGATGGGTGGTGTACGCGTTGTTGTTGGGACAGCTCGCGTTGTTTTGGAATCAACACGACCCGCGTATTGCACGGCAGCTGCTGGACGAAACGCGCGCGGCGAACGAACAGGTCGCGCCGTTAATTCGCGCGGCGCAGGGCGAGATTCTTTCCGAAGACATGGGTTTGTTGGTGACGAATGAAAAACCCGTCGTCTATTACACGTTTCCGTACAGCACGCTCGCGCGCGCGGGCAAATGGGACCAGCATTGGGAAAGCGAAAATTTGCGCGCGGGCAATTTTCCGTTGGTGGTGTTGATGCAAGGCACGCGCGCAGATGTGGACCACTTTGGCAATTTCACGCGCGCGTTCGTTTCGGCGTTGGATTACGGTTATGATCTCTTGTGGCAAGACGCGCATTATCAAGTCTATGCGCCCGCGCCGCTGCAATTTTTTGAACCGCGTGTGACCTTTGGTGAGTTGTTTGAATTGGTTGGTTGGAAATTGGAACCGCAAGAATTGCGCGCGGGCGAGGAATTGCAAGTGACGTTGGTGTGGCGCGCGCGGCAAAAACCGCCGACGCGTTATACCGCGTTTGCGCATTTGGAGGATGCGAATGGCGGTGTGGCAGCGCAAGACGACCACGAACCGCAGCAGGGCGCGTATCCGACGACGCAGTGGGCCCAAGATGAAATGGTGCGCGATACGTTTCGGTTGAGAATTCCTGTGTCGCTGAAACCGGGCGAATATGTTTTGCGCGTGGGGTGGTATGACACGGAAGCGCAAGATCGCTTGGGTTTGCCCGATGGGACCGATTTTGTGGAATTGCAAAAATTCGCGGCGCCGTAATCGCGTTATCCCGGCAGGTTGGTGGGGGTCACGGCGGGAGTCGGAACGAGACAGCCAAAGTTGCGCAGCAGCTGCGCGGCGCGTGTGTTGGCGGTATCCAATGCCAACGCCTCCAAGAGCAGCGCGCAGCCGCGCGTCTGGTCGTATTTGAACGCGATGCTCGCGAGCTGTACAACCATGTCCGCCTGTTCAATCGGGCGCGCGCGAGCGCCATAAATATCTGCCGCGCGTTCATATTCCGCGCGCGCGGCGTTCTCATCTTGCAGGGCAAAATAATATCCCCACGCGAGGAGGCGATGCGGTTCCGCCGCGTCGGGATACGTGCGTGTCATTTCCAAAAGCCGCGGGCGCGCACATTCAAAGGCGCGTGTGTGATCGGGGCGGGTGGCGTCCAAATCTTTGAGCTGCGTGACGCCCCAGCAGTCGGTGAGAATTTGTTGGAGAATGACGCCGGCGGCAGGGGCGGAGGTCGGCGTGGGAGCTTCGGCGGCGCAGTTCGCGAGGGCGAAAAGCAAAATAACGCAGCCGACCAAGACCATGACGCGTAACACAATGCTATCGTATCGCAAATCGCGATGGCGTCAAAAAAGCCCAAGCGCTTTGGTTGGGCTTACGGTTTGACCAGCGTTGCTGCAACGCGCTGTAAATAGTGTGCCTGAATTTGTTTGTGTGTGTTGCCCTGCAAAGCATCGTACAACGCAATTCCATTTTTGCCGCCCAAATAGGTGGCGAGACGCGGCGGATAACGGCGAATGGTAGAATACAATTTCAACGCGTCGGTTTGCCATTCCGCGCCGAGATAGAAACGTCCGCCGTAACTGACGCGATGCGCGAGCAAGAAACCGCCCGCAATGCGCCAACTGGTTTCGGCGCGCTGCGCGTTCACCTGGCGTTCTTGTTCGGCAAAGACCATTGCGGTCTTGCCCAACGGCGCGCGCAGGCGAATCGTGTGGGCGTCCTGTTCGACCTTGACATGCACCAAGCCCCACTGCGCGACCGTTTCAAAATACACGCGCACCATTTCTTGCGCCAATTGCTCGTCGAGCGCAAAATCCGCTTTGAGCAGCGCGCGCGGAAGCAGCAGCCAATCATCGGCATCCAATTTGCCTTGCGCGTCAAAACGATAGTTGTGTGCTACGTCGAACGACATGGGCGCGATTTTAGCATTGTGAAGGACGAAGGGCAAATTGGAAATTGGAAGTTGGAAATTGGAAATTAGAAAGTGGAAATTAGAAATTGGAAATTAGAAATTCGAAATGCCTATCGCACTATCGCACTATCGCACTATCGCACTACCGAACTACCCCACTACCGCACTATGCTATAATTCTCGCGTGCGTTCCGAACAACTTTCCATTCTCATCCCCGCCTTTAATGAAGCCGAAACGATTGGGGATGTGATACCGCAATTGCGCGAACAATATCCCGACGCGGAAATTCTGGTCATTGATGACGGTTCAACCGATGCGACGGCACAGTTGGCAGAAGCGGCGATGGCGCGCGTGGTGCGGCATCCGTACAACAAGGGCAACGGCGCGGCGGTGAAAACGGGTTTGCGGAACGCAACGCGCGAGCTGGTCGTCATTTTTGACGCGGACGGACAGCACGACGCGGCGGATATTGAAAAAATCGTCAGCCGCATCGGCGCGTACGATTTGGTCGTCGGCGCGCGCGATGAAAATTCCCAGACCGATTTCGGGCGGCGCATGTATCATCATGTGTTGAATGCGCTCGCAACCTATCTCTCCGGAATGCGCGTGCCCGACGCGACCTCCGGCTTTCGCGCGGCGCGGCGCGCGGACTTGATGCAATTCATTCATCTTTTGCCCAACGGCTTTTCGACGCCCGTGACCACGTCGCTCGCCTTTATCAAGGCGGGCTATTCGGTGACCTTTATTCCGACGACCATGTTGAAACGGCAGGGGGGGGTGAGCAAAATCAAGCCGGTGCGCGACGGCACGCGTTTTTTCATTATCGCGTTTCGCATGAGTACGATGTTTGCGCCCATGAAATTGTTTTTGCCCGTGAGCGCGGTGTTGTTTCTGGTTGCGCTCCTCTATACGGTCGTGGACATTTTATTTTTTACGCAACGTTTGTACATCACCAATTCGGCGGTGCTGCTTTTCACCATGACCATATTGATTTTCCTCATCGGTCTGGTCGCCGAACAAATTGCCGCGCTGCGTTTTGAACGCGTCGAAAAAGATTGACCGCCTCATCCTCTCGAAAGTTGTGTTCTCGCAATGAAGTTTATTAAACGACATCAAACGCTGCTGCGCGTGTTGGGCGTCCTCGCGCTCATCGCGTTCGTTCTCCTGCTCAAAGTGGATTTGCGCGCGACGTTTGAGATTTTGCGCGCGGCGAATCCGTGGTGGGTCGGGCTGGCGTTGTTGGGATTCATTCCCTTTTTGTTGGTCAAGGCGTGGCGTTGGCAAATTATTTTGCGGGACCTCGGCGTGCCGATTCCATTCCGCGAAGCGGTGCGTTTGTACGCGTTGGGTTTGGGCGCGGGCATGTTGACGCCGGGCAATGTGGGCGATGCCGTCAAAGTCGCGTATTTCCGCGACCGCGGTTTCAGTCAATCGGTGATTTCGGTGGTGTTGGACCGCATTTGGGATGTGTTGATTTTGCTGCTTTTGGCGGGCAGCGGTATTTTCATGTTTTCGCAAATCGCGGCGGGGCAGTGGATTACGCTCGCGCTATTGATTGGCGGAACGTTTGCGGCGCTGTTCATCACCATTCACCCGCGCACCCAGCGTTGGTTGTTTCAATTTTTTATGCGCTTGCGGAAAAAACAACCCGATGCCGATTACACGCCCGCGACATTAACGCCGAAACAGGTGTTGGTGCAATTCGCGCTTAGCGTAGCAGCGACGATTGTGGTGTATGCGCGTTTATTTTGTATCGCAATGGCGGTGGGCATTCTCTTGCCGCCGCTGCCGTTTGTCGCGGCGATGTCGCTTTCCAGCATCGCGCAGTTGGTATCGTTCATTCCCGGCGGCGTCGGACCGCGCGAAGCGTTATTGATTTTGCTCGCGCCTGCGCTCGGCATTTCCTCCGCGCAGGCGCTCGCGCTCGCCGCGCTCATGTTTTTGCTCCAACTCCAAAACGGCATCGTCGGTTTCGGCGTGTGGATGTTGGAACCGGACAAGTCGCAAGTCACAAGTCCCAAGTCGCAAGATGCAAGTCTCAAGTCACAAGTCACAAGTCCCAAGCCACAAATTTCCAGCCATGAATAATGTAACCTGCAACCTGCAACCTGTAACCTGCATCCTGCATCCTGTAACTTGTATCGTGTAACCTGACCATGCGCGTTCTCATGCTCACGTCGTCGTATCCCAAATTTCGCGGCGATACGACGGCGCCCTTTATCGAATCCATCGCCACGCACATTGCGGCGCAAGGCGTCGAGACGCACGTCGTTCTCCCCGAACACCGCGAATGGAAACGCGGCGCGGTCGAAGACGACGTGCATTTTTATCCGTACCGCTACGCGTTCAAAAAGGAATGGACACTGTGGGGTTACGCCGAAGCATTACGCGCGGACGTGAAATTGAAACGCGGCGTGTACGCGCTCGCGCCGTTGGCGCTCGGTTCGTCGTTCCAAAAAATGATGCAGCTCACCGCGCGCGAAGAATTTGAGGTGCTGCACGCGCATTGGGTGCTGCCCAATGCGCCCGCCGCCGCGCTCGTCGCGCAACTGCGTAAATTGCCGCTCGTGATTTCGATGCACGGGAGTGATGTGTTCATGGCGGAAAAAAATCGCGCGTTCGGTTCTGCGGCGCGTTGGTGTTTTGACCGCGCGGCGTGGCTGACCGCGTGCAGTGACGAATTGATGCAGCGCGCGTTGGCGCTCGGCGCGGACGAAACCAAAACGGAATGGATTCCGTACGGCGCGGACGCGAAAGCATTTCACGTAAATTCCGCCGACGCGCAGCGCGTGCGCGCGCAATTGCAGCTGCAAAACGATGACGTAATGATTTTGGCAGTCGGGCGTCTGGTGTACAAAAAGGGGTTTGAATTTCTCATCGCCGCGATGCCGCACGTTTTGCAGCGCGCGCCGAATGCGCGTTTGGTGTTAGTCGGGTACGGCGATTTGCGCGCGGATTTGGAGACCCAGGCGCACGCGTTGGGTTTGAACGGGCATGTCACGTTTGCGGGACGCGTGCCGCGTCAAGAAATTCCCGCGTACTTTGGCGCGGCAGACGTGGTGTGCGTGCCGTCGGTGCGGGATGACGCGGGGAATGTGGACGGTCTGCCGAATGTGGCGCTTGAAGCAATGGCGGCGGGCAAAGCGATTGTGGCGAGCAACATTGCCGGTTTTCCCGATGTGATTGATGACGGCGCAAGCGGCGTGTTGGTGCCGGAAAAAAATCCCGCCGCATTGGCGGACGCGCTGGTGGCATTGGCGCAGGATGCGCGTTTGCGCGAAATGTTGGGCGCGCGCGCGCGCGCGAAAATTCACACGCAGTTGAATTGGGACAATGTGGCGCGGCGATTTATTCAAGTGTACGAACGCGTCATACGGGATGAAAGGTAAAACGGGAATGCGCAACGCGTTCCCGTTTTTTCGCGGCATCCGTTTTTATCCTACCCGTGCTTTTCCCGGCTTGGTCCACGTGACAAAAAACGCGTCCGTTTCCCAACTCCATTGACAGCCCGGAAATGCTGCTTCGTAGCCGGCGCGCGTCTCGGCTGGTGTATAGCCCACGGCGGCGCGATGAAAAGCGCGCGTCGTGGGCGCCAGATAGGTGCGCAGCAAGTTGAGCGCGATTGCATGTCCCAAAACGCGCCACGCATCGAATGCGCGGCGCAGGACCCAGGCGGTATAGCCAACCGCGCCGGACGCTTTTTGAGCCGCGCTTTTTTGCACGTCGCGTATCGCCAGCGCGCCGCCCGGTCTGAGCACGCGTTCTATCTGCGGCAGAGAATGCTCGAGATGGGTCAAACGCAGCGCGCTGGAACTGACGACAAAATCAAAACTTGCCGCAGCAAAAGGCAGCGCGTCCGCATCCGCTCGAATCCAATGCAGCTGCGGCGCACGTTCACGCGCTAATTCCAACATGGTGGGCGAAATATCTACGCCCGTCACCCACGCGACGCGCGCGCCCAGCGCGGCAGTCAATCGCCCCGCGCCGCAGCCGACATCCAACGCGCGCGTTGCATTGATCGGCAGTGCGCGCAGAAATTGCGCGAAAAATTGCATGTCGCGTTTGCGCGCGCGCAATTCATAGTCTGCCGCTGGCGCGTCCGCGGCAAGCAGCGCGCGTGCAGCGGACGAGTATTCGGACGCGCGCATTATTTCACTCCCAACTCGTGCAGCACAGCGTTCAAGTGTGACACCTCTTCCAATTCCGACCCCGACATGTACAGCATTTCGGGCGTCACGCCGGGACAATTTTGTTTGACGTATGCCTGCACGAGCGCGTTGGAAATGGAACCCGCGCTGTTGACGCCGATTTTTTGTTTTTCTAAATCGGCGCACGTTTGCAGTGCGGGACGCGCGACCAGCGACCAGACGTTGCCGGCTTGTTCGCTCACGATGAAAATGTCCGCGCCCTTGTCCACCGCCGCCCAATGCGTGCTTGTCGAGCCGTGACTGAAATCCAAATCGCCGCGTGTGATTGTGGCGACCAACGTTTCGGGATTTTCAAAAAAATGTTGTTCGATGTTGTATCCTTGCGCGGGCAATTGTTCTTGCGCCATCAGTGACGGCACATCCGCCGTGTCGGCAATTGTCGGATAACCGACGCGCAATGTGCCTTTGGAAACAGGCGTGGGATTGGCGGCGCTGCATCCGGTCAACGCAAAAAACGTGACGAAAACGAACGCGATGCTTTTATAAAACATATTTGACCCCCTGTCGGAAGAAAAATGAATTCGGATGGTCTCAATGTTTTGTTGCGGCATCGTCCATGAAACGCTGCACGTGCAGCGGACTGAATTTGCCGTGTTTGCTCAAGGAGGGCTCGGCGCGTTTGATTTGGATGGTCTCGGCTTGCGCCCACACGGCGCGGGTCGCATCGCTCGCGGCATTGGCGCGGCGGAGGGTTTGCAAAAATAATTCAATCACCGCGCGTTCGTCGGTCAATGTGACGCGCGGGCTGACCACTAAATACAAACGCGTGAATCCGGTCGGATCCTGAACTTCTTGCAATTGGTAATCGAGCGGCGAGCCGCCAAAGCGCGCGGGCAGTTCGCGTTCCAACAATTGCAGTAAATCATCGCCGACCAACGTCACGCCTTCGCCGGTCAATTTGCGATAGCTGCGAATGCCGCGCAGGTGCGTGCGAAATCCCAATTCCGACCAGAGGCAGCCGCAGTCGCGTTCTTCGATGATACCGTAATCGTCCATCTCGACATTCAACATGATTTTGGGCGCGGCGGGCAAAAGCGTGGTGAGCTGAAACGCGGACACATTCCATCCAAAATTTTCGACCGTGTGCGTATGCGGAATGAGCGCGAAACAATCGGCAGCGAGATGTACGTCGGTGCAGTCCAACGGATTGACGCAGCCGTTCGCAATGCGTCCCGCTTCGCTCGACGCGTATTGCGGAAAATAACGCGCGCCCGTTTGGAGAATGGGCGCGACTTTTTCCGGCGTTGTCGGTTCACTGCCGCCGACCAATGTGAGTCCTGTCAAGTCTATCCCTTCTTTTTGCGCCGCCAATGCGACGCGTAACGCGCGACTGACAGTTGTCGTGAGCAATGCCTTGCCGCGTTGCTTGAGCGCATCCGCTGCCCAGCGCGCGACGATATGCGCGTTTTCGGGCGGCACATATTCGGGAAAGGGCACGCGTGTGCCGTACATGCGCGCGAGCAAAACGAAATAATATGTGGCGATGGTGAATTTGGGATCGCGCGCGTCAAACGGTTTGAATTGCGAAAACCAGCGTTCGGGAATCCGTCCGTAATACGCGGGGTACAAGATATTGTTCAGCCCGCTGCCGTCGGGCAAAATGCCGCGCCAAATGGCGAGCGGCGCGTCGAGAACATTTTGCGCCGCGCATGCCAACATCGTATGCGGCGCGAACGCGGCATTGCGTCCGAGGTCGTGCGCCATGCGAACGCTTTTCCCGGTCGAGCCGCCGGATTCGGTATAAAAATGTTTGGTTTGAAAGGGATTGTCAAAATCGCGCGGCGTGAGCGCGCGTTCGATGTCAAAACGTTTCAGCGGCGCGCGCCCTTTCCATTCGTCGAACGTAATGTACACGCCCGCGTCGCGCAAACGCGTCAGCGCGCCTTCGAGCCCGTTTTGCGTGACGAGCGCGCGCAAACGTTCGGGTGTAAATCCGGCGCGGGTGAGAAGCCAATGATACGGACTCGACGGATTCTCAAACATGGCGCGCTGCGCGAGACGCAAAAAATTTTCTTGCCGCGCAGCGAGCCGTTCCTGCACCAACGCGCGCGCTTGCGCCAGCGTCAGATTGGTTTTGAGATACCCGCGCAGCGCAATGGAAAACTGCGCGTACATTTTCAAATCGTCCAGGACACTCAAACCCGGGGCTCCTGTCGGGGAATTCGCACAGTATAATGAGGTTATCGGATTTGAGCAACGCGCATACAATAGCATTATTCTTTTGAACGGGGGCGACATGCGTTATCGGCATCTGGGTCATGCGGGCGTACAAGTTTCGGTGGTCGGCGTCGGCTGCAATCGCATCGGGCGCACGGTGGATTTGGACGGCGCAAAAGAAATCGTGCGGCGCGCGCTGGATGAGGGCATTAATTTTTTTGATACGGCGGATATTTACGGCAGCGCGCCGGGGCGTTCCGAAGAATTGTTGGGCGATGCGTTCGCGGGTTTGTGGGACCGCATCGTCGTTGCGACCAAAGTGCGTTCTAAAATGGGCGAGGGCGTGAACGACCGCGGCGCGTCGCGTTATCACATCATGCACGGCGTCGAGGCGAGTTTGCGCCGCTTGAAAACCGACCACATTGATTTGTATTACATTCACGAATGGGACGCACGTACGCCGTTGGAAGAAACGTTGCGCGCGTTGGACGATTTGGTGCGCGGCGGCAAAGTGCGCTACATTGGCGCGAGCAATTTTGCGGCGTGGCAATTGGCGCGGGCGCACGCGCTTTCCGAATTGCGCGGGTGGAATGCGTTTGTGGTTTCGCAAGAAGAATATCACATGCTCCAGCGCGATTTGGAACGCGAAGTGATTCCGTATGCGCGGTACGCGGGGCTTGGCATCGTGCCGTACTTTCCGCTCGCGGGCGGCTTGCTCACGGGCAAGTACAAACGCGGCGATGTCATTAGCCCGACGCGGGCGGCGTATGTGACGCCGTTCCTCACCGACCGCAATTTTGAAATTCTCGACCAACTGCGGATGTTTGCGGCAGAGCACGGACATGCGATGGGGGAATTGGCGATTGCGTGGCTGCTGGCGGAACCGCAAGTGTGTTCGGTGATTGCGGGCGCGACGGGCGCGGAACAGGTTTCGGCAAACGCGCGCGCGAGTGAATGGCATTTGACGGCGGACGAATACAGAACGCTGCGTGAGGTTTTGGAAGCGTAGGGACAAAGCCACATGAGCAAACTCAATCCCGTTTTTGCGCCGCCGTCGTTGGCGCCGCAAGAACAAATCGCCTATTACGTGAAACGCGCTGCGTCGCGCGTGCATCCCGCGTCATTGGAAAAAATTCAAACGCGCGTGCGCGAATTAAATCTGGATTTTGACAGCGACGAAATTTTCATTCTCGCCGCGTTGGACAATCCGCGCCGCGTGCAGTGGTTTCTCGATAACGAAGTCTATTACAACAACGACCACGCGTTCGACGACCAGGAAGAAACGTCGCTGCCGCCGCGCATGGTTTTGCGGACGGGCATGGCGCATTGTTTCGAAGGCGCATTGTTTGCGTACACGGTCAATTATTTGCACGGGTTCGAGCCGCGCTGGATGCTGTTGGAAGGCACGCGCGATGTGGACCACAATCTGGTGGTGTATCAGGACAAACACGCGGTGCGCTGGGGCTGCAACGCGCATTCGGGTTATCCGCATCTCGGCGGACGCGAACCGGAATTTTTTACGCTGCGCGAAATCGCGGAAACGTATTATCCGCACTATTACAGCGGCTACACGAATGACCCGCGCGATTTGACCATCATGGGTTTTTCCGACCCCGTGGACTTGACGGAAAAATTTGGCGTGCAGTGGATGGCGTCGCTCGAACCGCTGTGGGACATTTATTATTTGCTCGTGGATGATACATGGACGTTTCATCAAATGACGCCGCCATACGGCGCGCAGTATCGCCGCGCGCAAGAAACGCACTTGTACACTCCCATTGCGGCGTTGAAGAACGGATGGATTACGGTGCAGACCTCAAGCGTTTCGGGCGCGAACGCGTCGCCCGAAACCGCCGCGTCAACAGCTCTTGGGGTTGCGCGCGTGCAGGTCAACGTCAATCGTCTGCCGCCGGACGCGCAAACCGTTTGGCATGAATTTTGGAAAACGTTTGACCCCGATGGATTGCTGCCGCGCGGGCGCGCGGCGGAACTCGAAGGCGAATTTTATCAACTCACCGGCACGACGCCGATTGATTTGAATTTCAATGCAGAGGAAATCGAAGCGTTTTTGGAGCGCGGTTACAAACTGGAACAATTGATTCATTGATAGGAGCGGGCGATGGCGCGTTTGGTCTCGGCAGTTGGTTCGGCAGAGGACAAGAATCTGTTTGCCTTGGAATTGCGTCCGTGGGCAAGAGGCGCGGACCGCGGCACGACGACATTTTACGGGGGGGGGGGTGTCACCGGCGCCGTTTCACTCATTTGGGCAGATTTGATTTATGCGGTGGACGATGTGCCGCTGGTGTATCAGCACTTGCTGTTTCAATATGAAATGGGACCCGATATGCAAGCATTGGACAAGGTGCTTGAAACGGGCGGACACTTTGAATGGAGTCCCGGTTATTTTCCCCTGTTGGATATTATTGTGGATGCGCGGCGCGACGAGAGCGCGACGCACGTCGAGCTGCACATTCGTTATGATACGGCGCTGCTCGGCGCGCAGCTTTTTTCCGATACCGAATATGGCTTTGGATTGAATACCGTTACGCCGAACGCTGTGCGCGCATTTGTCGAAACGCTGTGGGACGAACTGGATACGGTAGCAAACGGCGCGCGGCTTGACCCTGCCGGGCTCGCGCCGGTGCCGACGTTCCTCTTTGCCAAACATTTGCTCGCGCGCGCGTACGATGCGGTCATTCAAGAACCTAAAGACGAAAAACAAGAACCGAAAACAAAAGTGGATTTGAGCAAAATGGACGCGCTGTACGAACAGTGGCGCGAGCTGGTTCCCGACCGCGGGCACATTTTGGAAATTGGTTGTGGTGACGGCGCGGCGCAGATTGGTTCATGGCTCGAACGCGGGTTTCAAGTGACAGGGTTGGATGTATCGCCGTTGAGTTTGGAAAAAGCGCGAGCTGCATTTTCGCAGGCGACGTTTTTGGAAATGATGCCGGGCGAACTGCGCGCGGTCAATACTTTTGATGCCGCGTATTCGGCGCTGATGTTGTTTCACCTGGACCCCATTGAATTGCAAGTCGCTGTCTATCGCCTGTATTGCGCGTTGAAACCGGGCGCGCCGTTTTATATTTTGACGGTCGTGGAAAACGCCCAAGCGCGCTACAGCCCGTTCGATATGTATCATGGGCAGCGCGTATGGCAGTGGTATTACGAACCGACGGAAATTGTGAGCGTCTTGCAACAGCAGGGGCGCTTTGTGGTGGAGGCGCAAGAAGTGGTGGTTGTGGACGGCGACCTTAACGAAATCGAAGCGCTCGCGTCGAAATCATTGCTCGAAATCTGGAAGGCAAAACGCGTGACATTGGTATATGCTATTTTGGCGCGGCGGAGGGATTGAACGATGGCGCGCATCGCAATTGATTTGGCGCACGCACAGCGTGAATGGTACGGCTACTACCCTTCCATCGCCCATCAGACGCGCGCATTGACGGCGCACACGTTCGAGACCATCGAGCCGGGCAAAATGCTCGATGCGGCGACGCTCGCGTCGTACGACGCATTGATTTTGGCGCTGCCGTGTAATGTGGAACTGCGCGACGACGAAATCCGCGCGGTGCGCGCGTGGGTGACCGAAGAGGGCAAAGGAATTTTTTTGCTTGCGTCGTATTCGGGTGGCGCGCATCATCGCACGAATTTGAATGAATTGGCGCGTCCGCTCGGCGTGGAATTTGCAGAAAATGTCGTCCTGCCGCACGCTTGTACCACAAATGAGGACGGACACGCGCAAGTATTTGACCGCGGCGGCGCGGGCAGTAAATATGTGGTGCGCGCTGCGCCGCCCGGCGGTGTCATTGGCGCGCATCCGCTCGCGCAACATATACACGCGCTGGGTTTTCTTTCCGCCTGCTCGTTAAAAATCTCGAACGCGCCGCTGCAATTTCTCTTGCCCGCGCCCGACGACAGCGCGGTTTTGGAACCGTTATCGCCGATTCGCAACAGCAAGGGCTGGATTATGAAAATCAATTGGTTTCATGGATGATAAACTTCCTTTGCGTCCTTCAAGGTGTATTCGATGGGTTCGTCATCTCGAAAGAATTGGTCGAGCGCAAATGCTTGCCATTCGTTCTCATCCCAGTCCATAAAGGTCGGAACGATGTGTCGTCTTGCCATGACGAACAGCGCAAAGTCGGCAATCAATTGCACGACCTCATCGGGCAGGTTGTCAATTTGTTGATGCAATTGTTCGCGCGCCACAGTCGCCATTATTCCCTCACTGACTTGGTTTTATCTGACGTCGAAATTATAACACCATTACTTGACCTTTAGTTTTCCGCCGCTGGCTACCCACAATGCCTGTCCCACCGCGTGCGCGTTCCAATCCCCTTTGCATTTTTTCAACGCGCGCGCTTTTTGTCTCAACGCGTCCGCGTATTTCCAATAATACGAAGGCGTGAACGCGACTTTGCCCAAGCCATCTACCTGTTTCGCAATCCATTCATCGAAAAACGGATAGAGGTCGGGACGATACGCGGCGAGCGCGGCGGACGCGGTCGCGGGTCCCACGCCGTCGAGTTCGGAAAAAATCTGAATCGGTTTTTTGTATTCTTTGGACGCGGTGGCAATGTGGATATCCAAATCCCGCGCGGCGGCGAACGCGTCGCGGGCGTGCTGCGCAATCACGCGCGCGTCCGTTGCTTCGATGCGCAAGCGATTGGGTTCGCGCCAATCGCCGCGTTTCATTTTCCAGCGCAGAATGTCCATGAACTCGTCTTTCGTTACATAAGCGGGCGAACGCGCGGCGATGATGCCCGGCAATTCATTTTGATACCACGCGTCGAGTTCAGGCAGTTGGTTGACGTTGTGCGCGAGGATGAGCGCGTCGTATTGCGCGAGCGCTTTGCGCCACTCGGAACAATTTGTGGATGTGTAGAGTCTCATTTTTTTATTCGCGTAGATTCGGGCATCCCTTGTTCACCAACGTGCTTATGCAGTTGGAATGGCAGTATAAAACAATTTTCGCGTTTTGGGGGAAACAAATTTTCAATGCAGGCACGCGGCGAGGCACAAAATACGCTGCCTGCCTTTTCCTCTTATCGCGGAGAGTCATCTATAATGCTTACGCTGCCTGATTTCGAGACGAATTGCATTGTAACGCAGACGGGTGAAATATGATGCAAGAGTATCTGCAAGATATTGTGAAATTATTAAGCGACAATCCGCTGCTGTTGTTGTTTTTGATTGCGGCGATCAGCTATCCGCTCGGACGCCTGAAAATTTTCGGCGTGAGTTTGGGCGTGGCGGCGGTTTTGTTTGTCGGCTTGGCAATCGGCGCGCTCGACCCGAATTTGAAACTGCCGGAAATTATCTACAACTTGGGGCTGGTGATTTTTGTGTACACCATCGGGCTGAGCAGCGGTCCCGGTTTTTTTGCGTCGTTTCGCGGCAAGGGCGTGCGGAACAATTTGTTGGTTGCCGCGATTTTGGGCGCGGCGGCGGTCGCGGTGTATTTTTTCGCGCGCGCCTTCAACATTTCCCATACGGTCGCGGCGGGATTGTTCACGGGCGCGTTGACCAATACCCCCGCGCTCGCGGCGGCGTTGGAATTTCTCCAGGGCAGTGTGCCGCCGGCGCAGCTCGACGCGGTGCTGGCGGAACCGGTGCTCGGGTATTCGATTGCGTATCCGATGGGCATTATCGGCGTGATTTTGACGATGGTGTTGTTTACGCGCGTGTGGCGCGTGAATTATGCGCAGGATGCTTTGCGCGTGCGCGAGGTCAAGACTTCACAGCAGTTGGTGACGCGGACGATTCGCGTGACGCGCCCGGAAATTGACGGACAAACGATTCAACCCTTGATGAAGGCGAATTCGTGGGAAGTGTTGTTCGGGCGGTGGAAGCACGAAAATCATTTGGAACTGGCGACGGCGGTGACGGAATTGCACGTCAACGATTTGGTCAGCGTCATCGGCGCGCCCGAAGAGGTGGAACGCGTGCGCGTGACGTTGGGCGAATACAGCGATGAAGCATTGGAACTCGACCGCACGGAAATGGATTATCGCCGCATCTTTGTTTCCAATCCGCAGGTAGTCGGCGTGCGCTTGCGCGATTTGAATCTGCCGCAGCAGTTCGGCGCGCTCATTACGCGCGTGCGGCGCGGCGACGTGGAATTTCTCGCGCGCGATGATACGACGCTGGAATTGGGCGACCGCGTGCGCGTGGTGACGCGGCGCGAAAACATGGGCAGTGTCAGCCGCTTTTTCGGCGATTCGTTCAAAGCCATTGCCGAAATTGATGTGTTGTCGTTCAGTCTCGGTCTCGCGCTCGGCATTCTCGTCGGACAAATCCCGATTCCGCTGCCGGGCGGCATCACGTTCAAACTCGGCACGGCGGGCGGACCGCTGGTCGTCGCGTTGATTCTCGGCACACTCGAACGCACCGGACCGATTGTATGGACGCTGCCGTACAATGCGAATTTGACGCTGCGCCAAATCGGCTTGATTTTATTTTTGGCGGGCGTCGGTACGCGCGCGGGCTATGCGTTCGTCTCGACGTTGATGCAGGGCAACGGCTTGATTCTGTTTGGCGCGGGCGCGGCGCTGACGATGGGCGTTGTCGCGTTAATGATGATTATCGGCTATCGCATTTTGAAAATTCCGATGAACCTGCTGTTGGGCATGATTGCGGGTATGCAAACGAATCCCGCGATTTTGGGTTTTGCGAATCAGGAAACGGAAAACGATTTGCCGAATCTCGGTTACGCGACGGTGTATCCGATGGCGACGATTTTGAAAATCATTTTGGCGCAGGTGCTGTTGGTATTTCTGCGTTGACGAATTTTATTTGAGTTGCGCGTCAAAAAAATCGCCGACGCGCTGTGCGTACTCTTGCGGATACGATTCATAAATGGTGGTGTGTCGCGCACTTTCGACGCTCCATCTTTGAAACTGCGGACGTTCTGACCTCGCGCATGGTTTCGGCAAATTTATTTGGCAGACTCTTTTGCGGACTCGTGGTGCCAGACATTCATCCAAGCTCCTTCGTCGCGTGTGGGAGAACTCATTTTCAACTCCCTGCCGGTGCGTTGTCAAACGAATGTACCTCTCTTTTTTCTTTGGGTCCCCCAAGCAGACTGATCGTATTCCACAAAGCAAAACGATCCAACATCTGACTCGAGTTCAGTTTGGAGTGGGCGTCGGGGTTGGGGTCAAAGTATTATTGGGAAAGGTTTTCGGCGCGCGCAGTTGAAAGTTATCGAATTCGAACGCGCCGGTCTCATTCGCGGCAAGTCCGAATGCAATACCGGCCGTTCCGCGCGGCAGGCGGCTGTCATCCAGTTCGCCAACATATTTGTCATTGATAAAGAACGTAAAGTGGGAGTCACGTCCGACGACGGTAAGCTTGTTTGGTTGGTCGGCATGAATAGCGTCGGACCGCGTAGCGGGAATGAGGTTCGTGAGACCATTCCGATAGAGGTCAACGACAAAGCTCCGGTCATCCAAGATTCGAAAGGCATAATAGCTTCCTTCATTCAAGCGAAACACGACACCATAATCGTGTTGGCGCGGACCGTCCAATTGGCGCGCTTGCGCGGTCAAATAAAAATCATCCACGAGAGGCAGCTGTGGTGGGTTTTCGGAATAGAGGACATCTTTCCGCGTCTCTATCGTCCAAATGTACTTGCCGTTCGTCAGGCGCGCGTGTGCCGGACCAAATGCTTCTGAAGAATCGTCGAGGGGCCAGTTGTGCGTGTTTTGTGAAAAATCATCTGCAAGGACAACGCGCCATGCGGCAGCTTGCTCCGCCGAGCTGCTCGCCGCGTCGGCGGTAGCCGTTAGCTGCGCAGCATTGGGCGTGGGCTGAAACTCGGACGGAGGCACACGCAAGGTCAAGTTGGAAAACTCGACCACCGCAGTTTCGCCGGCATCCGCTTCAATCGCCACGCCGATGGTCCCCTTGTCCACACCGGTATCGTCGGCTTGGCCGACATATTGGTCATTTATCAAAAAGATAAAACGCGAACCTTGCGCCAGCACCCCAAGCCGATTGACGGCTCCGGGATGAATGGCAGAGCTGCGGGTATCATTGATGACACGATGCCAGCCATTCTGGGAACGGGAAACGCTAAACGTGCCATCGTCTGCGGCGCGAAAAATATAATAACCTTGGTCGTCGGCATCGCGGAAAATGAGCCCATAAACCGTATGCTTGGAACCGCTGATGAGCTGCGCATCGGCGGTCAAATAGAAATCACCGATTTTTGCCATCCGCGGGTTGCGGCGCAAAACCACGCCATCCTTGGCGATGACATCCCAACGATACTTGTTGTCGGCGAGTGTCATTTGCGCTGTGGCGAGTTCACCATCCGAGTTGCCTGTATCCCAACGATTCGGGTTTTCGTCGGTCCAGTCGGTCAGCGCGACGGGCCAATCTGCCGCCGCGGAAATTACCGTTTGCGCGGCTTGCGCGGTTGCGGTCGCCTCTGCGTTCGCCTGTGCTTCTGCGGTCGCATTTGTGTACGCCTCTGCGGTCATCGTTGCCCCGAACGACGGCGTGGGAATTGCGGCTGCATCCGTTGGCGCTGTAATGGCTATGCCCCGGTCTATAGCGGAAAAACGCGCGATGGTATCAAAATATGATTTTTGCGCCGGATTGTCCTCATTGTGGATCGCAATCGTCATCTTGATTTGATGCAGATAGCCGTCCGCGCAAACCCAAAATCGCGTGTCCGCTTCGTCAATGCGCCCCAACTGTTCCGACGAGAACGTTTGGTTCAGCATCTTGGCAAAGCTATTGATAGTGGCAAGTCGGTCGCGCGTATAGACTTGACATTCAAGCCCATCCAGCGATTCTGTGGCGACCTGCGACGCACCTGTCACATCATCCGCCATGTGGTCAAGCAATTCCAGCGCGAGCGTTGTCAAGTTCGAGTTTCCAACCGCATCCGGGAGAACATACCATTTGTCCTCCGGCGCGTCGAAAGTGGCGGCGGGACCATGCAGATATGTTTTGTAGCCCTTGACGATGATTTCCAGCGTTTTTTCAGCATCGGGTGCAAGGGGGTTTATGAGGTAACCTCCTATCCGCAGGTGAGCGTCCTTGCCATTGATATCCCCTTGCACAGTGGTCAAGGTTTGGACTTGATTCGCCGGCACGCCCATGTTCTCAAAATTGGATGCAAGTGTCATAGACATCTCGATATGATGCGAAACCGGCTGAAGACGTTGATACGCGGTACGCAGAATCTGTTCGGGATTGGCAGGAGTCGGTGTTGGGGAAGGAGTGTCTGTCGGCGTCGCCGTCGGAGGCAGTGCGGTAAAGGTGGCGGCAGGCAGGGGCGTCGCAGTCGGGACGGCTGAACTGCACGCGCTCGCCGCCCAAAGCGCAATCCCCAAAAATATAACCAAAGAAACCGTATTCCTTGCGTTCATTTTGTTCCTCCATCCGAAAAGTTGCTGAAATCAATCTATAGCGATCGGACCGCCACTGCCATAGCGTCTACCGCCAAAAACCGCCAACTTTCACTTTAACCGCCCATCAAAAAAATCCCCCACGCGCTGTGCGTACTCTTGCGGCAGCAGCGTATAAATCTCGGTGTGTTCCGCGCCGTCGACGCGCCACGATTGGAAATTTGAAAGCTCTGCTCCAGCGCGCGTGTTCATTTCAAATTGCGATTGCGGCACGAGGTCGTCGGATGTGCCATAAATAAAAAACAGCGGACGGTCGCCCAATTTCCGAATTGCATTCGCGGGGATGTCTTGCGTCAAGTCCGCGCCCACCAGAATGCGGAACGCGAGCAGAAAACCCGGGTTGATAAATGACGGCAGCCCGGTTGCATCGGTGATGCCTTGCGCGACCAACGGATTCGCATCGGCAAATGCGGAATCGGCAACGAGCGCGCGAATCTGGGGCAGGTCGGGTGCGCTGTTGAGCAATGTCGCCCCGCCCATCGAGAAACCAATCGCGCCGACCTCGTTCACGCCGCGCGTTTTCAAATAATTCAACGCCCCTGCAATGTCGCGCGATTCCAAAAGCCCCAAGCTGTAATATTGCCCGCCCGACGCGCCATGCCCGCGAAAATCAAACATGAGTACATCATAGTTGCGTTTGGCAAGTTCATTGGCGACCAACAGATTCACGCCGCCATCCCGCGCGCCGTTGCGTCCGTGCAGCAAGAGAATCACGCGGTCGCCGGGCGAATCAATGTACCAACCCGCGAGCGGAATGTTGTCCGTGCTTGAGAATTTTACGTCCTCGTATTTCAATCCGTATATCGCGGGTGTGTTGGTAAAGGGGTGTCGTTCGGGACGCGCCAGTTGGTCCGCAATCACAAACGAAAGGGCGAAATATCCTACGACGACGAGCGCGAGCAGAATCAACGCGCCGATGAGTATGCGACGGCGCAAGCGCGCGCGATGAGGCGTATCGGTTTTTGGGGTTGCTTTTTCTTGCGTAACAGTATTTGTTTTGGGTGCCATTTCCATTCTCTCCAATCTCTCTTTGCAAGAGAAAACGGCAGGGGGCGCAAACGTGCTGCGTATCCCGCGCCCTTGTTTGACGCAATCGTCACTCAAACTCGCAAGGCGTGACGAAATTCTGCGCTGAATCTGCGTTTTGGCTGCGCCTGTCGCATCTCATAGAGGACGCAAACAAAGTTCGCAGTATGTCATTCTGAACGGAGTGAAGAATCTCTATGCGACAGCCGGAGATGCTTCGTCCCTCAGCATGACATCGCCCGACTTTTATTTGTGTTGTCAATCAGGCGAAAAACGTCAGCCCAATCCAAAACTGCAACAATCTCTGCAATTGCTTTCGGATGCTCATTCATCTATTCGTATTCAATCACTCCTCGACTGCCATTCCCAGCCCACGCGCCGCCAAAAACCGCCAATCTTTTGATCTCGGCTCAGACTCACTCGTTTGTGAAACGTTCCGACAATGAGACTTGCCTGTTGCATGTCTCGAACGGCAGGGCAAAAATCACAAAGGCTTTGTTTTCATACACCCGTTCGAACGCGCGCGTGTGCGGTTTTTCGCTGACCAAATAACTTGCGCTGTAACGACATGCCGCGCGCACAACGGCATCGTCCGACAGACCATAGAACGCGTCGCGCGTGACTGCGCGATTGTGCTGCGGATTGCCGTTCATGTTTTCCAACGCGCCCGGCGCAAGCGTATTAAAACGTTCTTGAAAAGTTGCCGCGTGCGACGGCACCAGCGCGACTTCGGGCAGTTCCGTAATCGTCACCACAGCGCCGCGCTCCGAAAATACGCGCCAATCGCTTGCATGAAACGACCACAGCTGCGGCGGCGTGATAAACATCGCGTCGCGCGGCGTATTCATGCGCGCCCATTGTTGCGCGTCGTGCCATGCGGATTCTTCCGCATACACTTGAATGCCCGGCGCGCCGAGCTGCAGCGCAGAGCCCACCTGCGTTGCCAACAACAGCGTTCCAAAGCACAATGCGCCGATGGCTGCCCAACGACTCGCGGTGCGGCGAATATACCGGTCCAACATCCACGCCAACAGCGGCGTAAACAAAAACGGCAGCGTGCAGGCGATGCCCACCGCGAGCGGGGAATGAATACGGTCGCGGCGCGTTTGCCACGCGTCGGCAAGATAGTACGCAAAATAGAGCAGCGCAAACAACACGGCGAAAACACTCGCGCGCACGAGCTGTGCTTGAATGAGAATGTTGATAGGCAGCCATTGCACGGCGACACAGTGCACCAGCACAATCAACAAAATCGCCAGCATAAAATGCAACACGGTACGCGCATGCGGCGTCGGCGGCGCAGATTTGTACGCTATCCCGAACAGCAAAAAACTGCTGATGCCGCTTGCGGTCAAAACTCCCAAAAACGGAAACGAGCCAAAGAAATAGATGCTGTTGTACACACCGTGGGTTGCCAGCGTGAACCATTCCGGACGGATTTGCAGGTCCGCTGATGTATTGCTCAATTTCCACAACAGCACCGGCGACGCGGCGATGAAAAACGCCGTGACACCCGCCGCAATTCTCCGCCAACCGAATGTCCGCCACTGCCGCGCGCTGTCAAACAAAAACATTGCCAACACAAAATTCGCGCTCAGCGCGTGCAAATCGTAGATCAGTCCCAACAGCGCAAACGCCAAGATTGCACGGCGTTTGAGATACAAGGCCATGGACAGCAACAGCAGCGGCAGGACGAACGTGCGATTCAGCAAACTAAATTCAAACAACGTCCACCCGCCCAATGCCGCATGCGGCAGCGCGAGCAGCACCACACTCAGCGCCGCCGCGAGGCGATTTTTGAACAGCGTTTCGCTTAGCGCCCAAATGCCCCAAAATGTAAAATACGTCGCGACAGCGTGCGCGACAAACATCACAGGTTCCAGAATCCCGAGCCGGTAAAACGGAATAAACAAGAGCCAAAAATACGAAAAATGCTGCCACCGCAATTCCATGAACGCATCGCCCGGATACAATGTCGGGTCGGCGAATTTTTTCATAAAGGGCAAATGAATGCTTTGGTCGTAAATACCAAAACTATAGCCCCATCCCACCAACACCAACAGCGTCGCCGCGCCGAACAGGATGTGACGCGCCAAACCGGCATCTATCTTGATGTCGCGCCGCGTGACGACGCGCGGCCGGGTACTCCAATTGCGCAGCAGTGCATCCGATTCAATGCGTTTCGCGGGTGTACTGGACATGGCTTGATTCTCCTGCGAACACTATCTCGCGGGGGAAACGCCAATTCAAGCTCACCGCCTGCCAGAAAACGCCAATTTCGCCGCCCCAAACAAAAAAACCGACGCAATCTATTCCGATTGCGTCGGTTTTGTTCTTATAGCCCCGTCACGCGCAGCTCTTTGGGATATTCCACCGTTACGCCAAAATCAATCTGCGCTTTCTCGCCTTTTTTGATTTCGATGTTCCATGCGAGTTCGCCCTGTTCGTTTTGCGCGGATGGACGCGGCGTCGCGTCGCGTAATTTCACCTTGATGTCCGGGTGCTGCGACACGGGAATTTGGTCCAACACGGTCACGCGCGCCGTGTCGAGCGAAGGATTTTCGATGACGATGCGATATGCCAACGCCGCGCCCGCTGTGTTGCCCATCAAGCCGGTCTTGTTGACTTCGCGCTGGGTTTCTTGACGCGTCACGCGCAAACGCGGTTCCGCGCCGAGAAACAATTCCACCTCTTGATTCGGCGCAATGGTTTCCGTCGCGCGCGTGCCGACAAATTCTTGCGCGTGAAACAGCGACACTTCACCGGACAGCATCACGTATTCGGACGCGTTCTTGAATTTCGTGCGCACGAACGCATGCTCTGCCGCTTTGGGCGCGCAAAAATAATCAAGCGCGGCGTCGAATTGCAGGCGCGCAATGTTGACCTGATGCGCTTCGCCGTCGGATGGAATCGCGCGCGGCGTGTTGATTTCGTACGTCACGCTCGGTCCGCTGCTTTCGACTTGCGCCAAATCGTACGTCATTTGCGGCGCAGGCGCGGGCGCGGCTGCCATCATCATTTCGGCGGCAGGCGCGGCAGCCATCGGCGGACCGCCGCGCGTTTTCATGGCGCGCGGTTGGGGCGGATGATACATGTCAATGCGCCACGGCGGCAGTTCCGGTTTGTCAATGCCGGTGGCCAGCGTCGCCGTGGAAAGTGTCAGCGCATACGGCGCGTTCCACTCTTCGCCGGTTTGTTGCTCCACCTGCGCGAGATAATTCCATTCGAGTTTTTTGTCTTGGAGGCGCGCGTCATAGAC
>CAZXYP010000006.1:0-14871 GCA_964644955.1 uncultured Anaerolineales bacterium
AATCCCCCCCCCCTTTTCCGGCGACGCGTTTGGCGCGTATTCCTGTCAACAAAATTTCGCGCGTGTACAAGAGCGCGTGGTATTCGTACATTGAGCGTTCGCTGTACGCGCAGCGCGCAATCGGCAAAATGCGCGCGCACGCGCCCGATTTGATTTATACGCGCGATATTGTGTGCGCGTATCGGTTTGTGCAAGCGAAACTGTCGGTGGTGTATGAAGTGCATGATTTGGAATCGCAGCATCCGGGTCAAACCAAAAGCGCGCGCTTGCAAGCATGGGTGAAACGCGCGGACGAGACGACCCTGCGCGGCGCGCGCGGCATTGCATCGCTGACGGAAACGTTTCGGCAAGAAATTATCGCGCGGGGTTGGCAGCCCGCGGAACGCGTGTTTGTGATTCCCGACGCGTACGACGACGCGGTGTATTTTCCGCGCGACAAAATGCCAGCGCGGCGCGCGCTGCATTTGCCGCCCGATGCAAAAATTGTGACGTATGCAGGATTGACGTTCAAGTATCGCGGCTTGGATGTTTTATTGCGCGCGTTTCAGATTTGGAACGATTCGAACGCGCGTTTGGTACTGGTCGGCGGACGCGATTTTGAAATTCATGAATTGCAGAACATGGCGCGCGCGTTGGGGATTGCGGAACGCGTGCAGTTCGTCGGACGACAAGCGTCGGATAGAGTCGTGCAATATCTCGCGGCGGCAGACGCGTTGGTGATTCCCGACACGGTGACGGATGCAACCGCGTCGCCGTTGAAAATGTTTGAATACATGGGGATGGCGCGTCCGATTGTGTGCGTGGACCGCGCGGCGCTGCGTGAAATTATGGATGACGGCGCGTTGTATTTTGCGCGCGGCGACGCGGCGGCGCTGGCGAACGCGCTGGCAATGGCAATGAACCCGGACGCGCAAGACATGGCAGTCCGCGCACGGGAACGCGTCGCGGATTTTACCTACGCGAAACGCGCGGAAAAAATTGTGCGCGCGGCTGAGCAGCTCCTCCAAATTCCCGAATTCTCACCGAATCCGGAAATTTGAAATCAGACGTTGAATTATTTTTCGTTTGGAAAATTTCGTATCGAGCGCGGACTGTTGGCGATGCTCGTGCTGTTTGTGGTGTCACTGCCGTTTGTGACGCCCCGTGTCGCCGCGTCCGATGAAATCGAGTATTTTTCCTATCTGCCGACGATTCTGCTTGACGGCGATTTGGACTTTCGCAATCAGTACGAATACTTTTGCAATCTGAATTTTGACGATTGTGTCAAATCGCGTTTCAAGGAAACGTTTCTGGATTTGAAAACGCCGACGGGTTTGCAAATCAATTTTGGTCCGATGGGCACGGCGGTGCTGTGGCTGCCGTTTTATTTGGTCGCGCACGGATTCGCGTTGGTCGCGCAAAATTTCAATCCTGCGTTTGCGGCGAACGGCGTTTCACAGCCGTACATTTTTGCCGTCAGCGTCGCGTCCGTGTTTTGGGGTTGGTTCGGCATGTATCTGGCGTATCGCATCGCGCGCAGCGATTTTGACGAGGTGATTGCGTTGGGGGCGGCGCTGGTGATTTTGTTTGCGACGAACGCGGTGTACTATATGTATGTGGCGCCCGCGTTCAGTCATGCGACGTCGCTGTTTGCGTCGGCGCTGTTTGTGTATGTGTGGTGGCGCACGCGCGAATCGCGCGCGCGCGGTAAGTGGCTGCACTGGTTTGCGTTGGGCGCGAGCGGCGGTTTGATGACGATGGTACGCGAGCAAGAGGGCGTGTTTTTTGTGATTCCGTTGGTCGAGGGCGCGTATGTCACGTACTGCGTTTTACGCAAGACGGAAGAATTCGCGGCGCTGCAAACTTGGATTCGCGGCGCGTTGGTGATGGCGGGCGGCGCGCTCTTGGTATTTCTTCCGCAGTTGATTGTCTATCGCGTGCTGAATGGTAATTTCATGCCGGCGCGCAATGTGACGGATAAATTTACGTGGAACGGCAATCACATTCTCGATATTTTGTTTTCCAATTTTCACGGTTTGTTCCTGTGGACGCCCGTTGTTTTGCTCGCCGTCGTTGGTTTGTTCTTGTTGTGGCGCAAGGATAAATTGCTCGCCGCCGCGTTTTTGGTCGCGTTCGCGGTGGAAACGTATTTGCTCGGTTCGTTTTCGACGTGGTTTGGCGGCGCGGCGTATGGCGGACGGCGCTTTATTAATTGCACGGTCTTGTTTGTCGTGGGACTCGCCGCGTTCGCGGATGCGATTCAAACGCGCGTGCCGCGTCCGGTGATGGCGGGCGCGGGTATTTTTTTGGTCGTGTGGAATTTGTTTTTTATCATTCAATTTGTGACGGGCATGGTGCCGCGTCAGCAGCCGGTGGACATGTTGGAGATGGCGCGCAATCAATTTGTCGGCGTGCCGCCGCGCCTGGTTGAAATCGCGCAGCGATTTCTGACGAATCGCGGTTCGTTTTATCAACGCTAAAACCGTTGAACGTCTAACGTTACCGCGTTTTCTTGCCAAATGGTTTCTCCCGAATTGCTCTTTCTGCTTTGTTGTCCCGCCGACCACGCGGCGTTGCATTTGCAAACCGATGCGTTGGTCTGTACGCAATGCGCGACCGTGTACTCGATTCGCGACGGTTACGCAGAACTGCTGCCGCGCGCAGAATATGCGCATACGACTTTGTACGCGCAAGACGAAGGTGAACAGATTCTCGATTATCGCGATTTCGGGCGGCCCCTGCTTTCGGCGCAAGTCAAGAATAATTTGTTGAATCAGTTTTTGCAGTTTGATAAAAATGATATTGTGCTTGACTTGGGCTGCGGCAATGGCAAGTTCGCGTATTGGAACAAAGACAAAGTGGGAACGATGTTGGCTGCCGACCTTGCGCCGTGGTTCGCCGACCGCGCGAAAAAGGAACTGTCCTTACTGCGCGCGGATTTGCGCGCGCTGCCGGTGCGCGATGAAATGTTGGACAAAGTGTTTTCGATTGATGTGCTGGAACATTTGACGCTGGAGGACATTCACGCCGTATTGCGCGAAACGCACCGCGTGTTGAAATCGCGCGGCAGATTTTTTGTTTTTTCCAACACGCGCGAAAAACAAACGCTTGCGCCGTTGATGCGACCACAGCAAGCAGTAACGCGTTGGCTGACCCGACGCGGCGCGGTGGATTTTACGCGCGATGCGTGGCGCAAATCCGACCACGTGAAAGCGATTCGCACGTACGAGGAGCTGCACGCGGTTTTTGAACACAACGGTTTCGCGGTCAAACGCGTCGCGTTTTGGAACGGCGTGATGCAAGGTTGGATTGAAAACGTGTTTATGAAGATAGGCGAGAATTACTTGAGCCAACGCGCGCGCGGCAAGAATAAATTGGAACAGCAAGTCAGCGCGCGTTCGCACGTGCGCGCGGCAATGTCGAGTTCGGGCGGCGGCAAATATGTCATGCCGCTGGAAGCGGCGTCGAAAGTGATGCAGCTGGACATGACTCTGTTTGGCGGTTTGCGCGCGGGACCGTATTTTTTGTTGGTGGAAAAAAAATGAAAATCCTGTACGTCGCGCTCAAAGAATCACTGCCCGGTTCGCACGGCGGCGCGGTGCATATTACCGAAGTCGCGCAGCAGTTGACGCGGCGCGGGCATGAACTCGTCGTCGTCGTGCAAGCGCGCGCGGGGCAAATGGAACGCGAAACGGTTGACGGATATGCCATGGTGCGCGTGCCGACGCGTTCCAATTTTTTATTGTTTCAACTCGAATCGCGTGTGCGCGAATTGTTGGCAGAATTTCGTTCCGATGTGGTGATGGAGCGTTACTATAATTTTTCCGGCGCAGGCGTGCGCGCGGCACGCAGTGCAAACATTCCATCCCTGCTCGAAGTGAACGCGCCGATGATGGACCCGCCCGGCAGCAAAAAATATCGCGCGGACAGATTCCTCTTGGGACACATGACGCGTATGGCGCGCGCACGGCGGAAGCGGCAAAACGCATCGTGACGCCGCTCGCCGCGACGGTGCCGTTTCCCGAACTGCGCGGCAAGGTGCGCGAAATTCCATGGGGCGCGAATGTGGAATTGTTTGACCGCGCGCGGCTGAGCGAGCAAGAGATTGGAGACTGGAGACGGGAGATTAATCCCGGGCGAAAACGCGTAGTGGTGTTTTTGGGGTCGTTTCGTCCGTGGCACGGCGTGCGTGAATTTGTGCAAGTGGCGGAGCGGATTGCGCGGGAACGTGACGATATTTTGTTTTTGATGATTGGGTCGGGCGAGTTGTTGGAAGAATTGCGCGCACGCGTGGAACGCGCGAATCTGCAAAATCGAATTGTGTTGACGGGCGCGGTGGACTACGCGCGCGTGCCGTACTATTTGGGGTTGGCGGACGTAGGCGTCGCGCCGTTCAATACCGCCGTTCACCCCCCCCTGCGCGCCGGTTTTTATTGGTCGCCGCTCAAGGTGCATGAATATATGGCGATGGGGTTGCCCGTCGTGACCATTGACGTCGCGGGCTTGAATCAAATCGCGCGGCACGAACAGGAAGGGCTGTTGTATCCCGAAAATGATTTGGCGGCGCTGCGCGCGGCAATTCTGCGTTTGGTGGACGACCTCGCGTTGGCGACGCGCTTGGGACAGGCAGGACGCGCACGCGTCGTCGAATATTTTTCGTGGCAGAAACACGCGGCATTGCTGGAAAACGTTTTGTTGGAGTGCGTGGCGGCGCCATCGAATTGAATTCGACGGCAGAGCAAGGGATTCAAAAAAAGAATGCGGAAACGTAGAGTAAAAGATTTGGTCACAAAATTCGCCTGCGACAAGTCACAGAACGTGATGAGATAAATGCGCCGACATTCTTGGATTCTTCTCGCTTTGTTCCTCATCGCGTTCGCGCTGCGGCTCGCGTATTGGGAGCGTTCGGCGTCGTTCGGCAGTTATGAATTGTCGTATGACGACGACGAGTATTTCAAAGCGGGCGTGCTGTTTGCGCGCGGCGAATTTTTGCGCGACCCGTATCCGCTGCGCTATACGCGCAGTCCCGGGTATCCGTTGACGTTTGCGCCGCTGCTGGCGGCGTTCGGTCCGCGTGTCGAAATCATTTTGTTGTTTCAGGTTTGCGTCAGTGTCTTGTCCGTCGCGCTGGTGTATGTGACTGCGCGGCGCGCGTTTGGCAAAAACGCGGGTTTGTGGGCGGCGGCATTGATGGCAATCGCGCCGACGTATGCGTCGCTGGCGGGTTCGTTTTTGTTGACGGAAACATTGTTTGTGTTTTGCGCGCTGCTCGTCATGTATTTGTTTTGGCGCTGGACGGATGAGAACCTGCGCGTGTGGCAAGCGCTGCTGCTCGGCGTTTTGTTTGGTTATCTGGCGTTGATACGCGGACAGGCGTTGTATTTTTTCGGACTCGCCGCGTTGTGGTACGCGTGCGAAATGTGGCGGCGCAAAAAATTTGTCTTGAAAAATTTTGTGCCGCTGTTTTTTGCGGCGCTTGGTTTGGCGGTGGTTCTTGCGCCGTGGACGTGGCGCAATGCGGTTGTGTACAATCGTTTTGTTTTGTTGGATACCTCCAACGGGTGGACGGTGTGGCGCGACCATCGCGCGCCGGGCGATGATTTTTGGGAAACGCTGCCGCGCATTGAAAATCCCGCCGACCGCGCGAATTATGCGGTGGCGCGCGGCGTGCAAAATATCTTGGCGAATCCGGTGCAGCAAATTTTGGTGCAAGGGGGCGCCAATCTCGCGGCGATTCCGCGTTTGGAATTGGATTCGTTCGCGCGCGGCGGCGGCTATTTGACGGATGTGATTGCGGACGCGCCGACGATATGGCTCGCGCTGCTGAATGATTTATTTTTTCTCGGTGTTTTGATTTTGGCGGTCGCGGGCTTTTTGCTCAACACAAAACGGCTGCCGTGGCTGTTGGTCTTGTGGCTGGCGTTGAACTTTGCCATCTTTTTTTTCTTTCACACGCAGAGCCGCTTTCGCGCACATTATTTGTTTGTGTTGATTATTTTTGCGGGCGCGGCATTGGCGCACGGCTCGGCGTTGTGGCGAGATTTGTCGCGCCGCGCGCGTTTTGGTTGGGTGAGCGCGAGCGTGTTGATTTTGGGGTTGGCGTATTCGCCGCTGTTGATGCCGTTGATGCAAAGCGAATACCATTTGGCACAGGCGCAGGGCAAAGACATTGCGGCGGCGCAAAACGCCGTGACCGCGTTTCCGCAGTACGCGGCGGCGCACGACGCATTGGGCGACGCGTATCGCCGCGCGGGTGAGTTTGAAAACGCGCTGGCGGCGTATGATGCGGCGTTGAACCTGAATGCGTTCGAGATGCAAGCGCGGCTCGGGCGCATGGACATTTTTCGCCAACAGGGCGACGCGAAAAAATTGGCGCGCGAAGTGCGCGCGGCGGGAGTGGAAACGGGCGAAGCGGAAATTCCCGCGTCGCTGTGGTGGGCGTTTGACCCCGCGCCGACGCGTTTGATCGAACTCGGCGACAGTACGAGCAGTTTCGGTTACATTTTGAATTTTCACGCGCCGCAAGTGGACGGCGACGAGCCAATGCGGTTCACGACCGACCGTTCGTTTCTGAAATTTCCGGGTGTGAATTCTTGGAAACCAAAAACTTTGGTCTTGTATGCGCGCGCGGTACCTGTGCCGAATCAACCGCTGCCCGAAGTGAGTGTGCGTTTGAATGGACGTGAAACGGCGCGTATTCCATTGACCGCCGATTGGCGCGACCACGAAATTCCGTTGGACGATACGATACGCGCAACCGACACGCTCGTGGTCGAATTGCGTGTGCCGACGTTTCGTCCGGCGGATGTGTTTGTGGGTTCGGAAGATACGCGCGATGTGGGGTTCATGCTGGGATATGCGGAATTGCGATAGTTGGAGATTAGAGACCGGAGATTGGAGACTGCGGGCGGCGCAGGGGAATCTGTCATGATTGATAACGAGCGCCAACAAAAGGCAAAAGAATACGCGCGGCTGAAGCACCGGCTGCTGGCGGCAGATTTGTTCTTGTCGGCGGCGGCGCTGGTGTTGGTATTGGTGTCGGGCTTGAGCGTGTGGCTACGCGATGGGGTGATGAGCGTGACGCCGAATGTTTACGCGCAGGTCGCGCTGTATTTTGGAATCGGTGTGATGGCGTATGGGGTTTTGTTTTTGCCGCTGACGTATTACAGCGGTTTTGTGCTGCCGCATCGTTACGGCTTGTCGGTGCAAACGTTGAGCGGCTGGGTATTGGATTTGTTCAAGGGCGGCGCGCTGTCGTTGGTGTTGGGCGGCATCGTGATGGAAGTGATTTATTTCTTGTTGGCGAATACGCCGCAGTGGTGGTGGTTGATTGCGGCGGTTGTGATGCTGTTTTTTTCGGTGCTGTTGGCGAATCTCGCGCCCGTTTTGATTTTTCCGCTCTTTTTCAAATTCAAGCCGTTGGAGGATGTGGAATTGGTGGCGCGGTTAATGCGTTTGACGGAACGCGCGCGGACGCGCGTGAACGGCGTGTACACGATGCAATTATCGGACAGGACGACGGCGGCGAACGCGGCGTTCATGGGGCTTGGTAATACCAAACGCATTGTGCTGGGCGATACGCTGTATCAAAATTTTACGCCGGATGAAATCGAAACGATTTTGGCGCACGAGTTGGGACATCAGGTGCATAACGATATTGTATGGGGGATTGCGGTGCAAGCGTTGTTGACGCTGGTCGGTTTTTATATTGCGAATCTGGTGTTGGTCGCGGGCGTCGCGTTTTTTGGTTTCACCGGCATTGCGGATTTGGCGGCGATGCCGCTGTTGGCGTTGGCGCTCGGCGCGTTCGGTTTGGTGACGATGCCGTTGGGGAATTGGTATTCGCGCCGGCGCGAATATGCCGCAGACCGTTATGCATTGGAAATGACGCGCAATCCGCAAGCATTCATCAAGGCGTTCGAAAAATTAGCGAATCAGAATTTGGCAGAAATGGAACCCGAACCGTGGGTCGAATGGTTGTTGTATGACCATCCTTCGATTGGCAAACGCATTGCGCTGGGACGCGCGTTTGCACAGACGACCACAAGCTAAAAGGAAAAACGGGATGCCGCATGCATCCCGTTTTTTTGTGAGTCAACGATTTTGCTTTTACTTGCAGGAGGAAAAGGAAATCGTGACGGGTTAATGGCAAGTGTGGGTCACACACAGTCGTTGGCGGGACGCAAGGGGGTTGGGGGTGCGGCGTTGGCATTGTCTTGCAAACGGTTGCCGAGCGTGACGAGTTGCGCGCCCAACGCGTTGAGCGCGGCCTGATAGACAGGTTTGCGCGGTCCGACATGCGCGGCGATGAAACGTGTTTGTTCGGCTTGTTCAATAAAATCTTGATGTCGGTCGCGTTGATACAATTCATGCAGCGTATTCATGGGTTTCTCTCCTCTCGAAAATCATTCCTCTCCCGTTCCGTTCCGGTGCTGTGCAAGTCTCCTAATCCATAGAATCTCAGATTTTCAAAAAGCGGTGGAGCAGGTCACACGTTTCGTCGAGACGTTCGCGGTTCAACGCATAACATTTGTTGGCGTCGCGGCGGCGTTCGGTCACGTATCCGGTCGCGCTCAATTGTTTGAGATGACGCGAGGCGGCGGGTTGGGATATGTCGAGCAAGGTAATAATGTCCTGGGCGCACAATTCGTCGCGTTGTCCGAGCAGTTCAAGAATTTGCAAGCGCGTATCGTCGTTCAAGGCAGACAGTCGTACCAACAATTCCGAACGCGTCAGCGCCGAAGATGTTGCGCGCGCGCCGCCGGGCAAATGCGCGCCAAAGAGCAGCCACAAGGAATCGTCGTGTGAAAATTTGCCGAGATACGGTCCGAGGTGCGCGGACGGAATGAGGGTGATATGCTGCGCACGCTCGATCATGCCTTCCCAGTAGGGTTTGAGCTCTTGATTCGTCACCTGCCGCGCGACTTGCAGGGCATTGAGTTTGCTCCAATCCTGTGCGCGAAAAACGGTCACTGCTTCTTCCAACATTGGGAGCACGCGCCGCCATTCCACGCGCAGGTATTCGCGCCACATGGTTTGCAGGTGATAAATAATCAGGGCGTGCATGCGCGCGGGTTCGACAAAATAATCGTGCGCCTCGCTTTCAATTTCCGGGTCATAATCGCCCGCGAATTTTTCGGCGAGCCAGTTCATGTACGTTGCCTTGTCCAACAGCTGCTGCGGCGGGATAGACGGAATCGGACGCACCCCGCGCGGCAGGTCGTAGACTTTGGAAGTGGTCAGCCGTTCCAGCAGGCGGTCACGCAATTCCGTCGGGTCGCTCGCCGCGAGGTCATCCAAATAGGCTTCGAACGAGTTCCAGCTCCGAATGGGCGTCACCGCGTAATGCAGTCCTTCCAGTACAAGGCGATTGTTGTGACGGCGTTCCGGCGAAAGCGATTGGGCAGTGCGTGTCACCCATTCGTCCAGCCCTGATAGCTGATCTGCTACGTTCAAGAGCATCATGCTATAGAGGGCATTGTGCGCGGGTTCAATTTCAAATTGAATGCTCGTCGCAGGCGCATTGCGGATGAGTTCGGTTTGGAGTTGGGCAGGCATCGTAAGATTCCTTTATTCTTATTATTCGACTTAATGAATACAAATGATATTATAAGCAATAATGACCTATTTGTCAATAGGTTTTTGTTAATAATTCCGAATTATTCTATAAGTTGAATAAGCAAAATAGGCAAAAAAAGCCCAAAGAGTAGAATCTTTGGGCAAGTTTTTCTCTTTTACGAACCGGCAGGTTTTGCCGTTTGGTCCGGATGTTTCTTGCGATTCATCCACGCTTGCACCCGTTCAATGGTTTCTGTATTTTGTTCGCCGCGCCATGAGTAAATGACACAGGTCCCCGCAAGCGTATCGTGCAGCCCCTGGCGTTGATTGTCCACGAGAATGAGCGCAAAACCTATACCGAGGGTGAGAAAACAAAGCAAGTAGCCGAGAAACCGGCGAATGCTGCGGGGCAGCGTCATTGGTTTGCCGTCGGTGCGGACGACGCGGATGCCGAAAATCGCATCGCCAATGGTTTGCCCGCTGACGGTCCAAAAGAAAATCATGTACACCGGCATGGCGAGCAGGGCAAACGCCGCCAAACCAAAGCGTATGCCGTGACACAGAAAGGCACGGAGGGTAACCCATGTGTCGGGACAATTCTGAACCTCGATGCCAAACAGTTCGAACGAAGTCGTGACCAGCCACGAAACAATTGTTACGGTCACAACCAGAATGGCAATGTCAATTGCCCACGCCAGCCCGCGCGTCACGCCGCCGGCATATTGTCCGACCAAAGAGTATCTCATTGTCCGCCTCGCTTGCGCGTGTCGCGCAAATTAATCATCGGACGCCGCTCCGCCAGCGCCTGCACCTCCGGCGGCGGTTCGGGCAATTCCTCACGCGGCGCACGGCGCAGCAAACGGCGCGTAAACAGTTCAAACACCGTGTCCGAGGTTGCGGCGCGTTCGCGGACATCTTCCATGACCACCTGCGCCATGCTCAGACTTTGCCCCTGTATCAAATCCTGTACCGCTTCCGGATTTTCGTGCAAGTAATCAATGTACTCGTCGCCCAGTTGTTGCACCAACCCATTCAACTGCTCCGGATTCTTTTGGACGTACGTCAAATAGCGCGCGGCAACGCCTTGCACGAGGGTTTCAACCTGGTCGGGATTCTCCTGAAGATACACGAGGTAACGTCCCGCTTGCGCGCGCACGAGCGTTTCGACGAGCGTGGGGTCGGTCTGCAAATAATCGAGATACGCGCCGGCTTGCGCACGAATCAATTGCTGCACCTGCGCAGGATTTTCATTCAGGAATGTAATATACTCGCCCGCTTCCTGACGAATCAACGCTTGCACCTGTTCGGGATGCGCGCTCAGATGCGCGAGGTAACGTCCTGCAATCGTTTGCACCAAACTTTCCACTTGCGCGGGGTCGCCTTGCAGCAATTCCAAATATGCGCCCGCTTGTTCGCGAATCAGTTGCTTTACCGGCGCGGGTTCGGCGGACAGGTACGCAATATAGCGATTTGCCACTTGCTGTACGAGCGCGTCGAGCATTTGCGGCTGTGTTTCCAAATGTTGAATGTACGCGCCAACCTCGTCCTGTATCAGAATCCGCACCGGTTCGGGATGCGCGCGCAAATGGGCGAGATAGGAACCCGCAACTTTTTGCACCAACGCATCCACGCGTTTTGTATCGGTTAACAAATGGTCAATGTAGCGATTGGCGACGGTCTGCACCAACGGGTCGAGTTTTTCCGGATGCGCGGTCAATTCGTCCAGATATTGTTCGGCTTGCGCGCGAATCAATTCTGCCAGCGCCGGGTCGGTGGTGAGTCCGCGTAAAATGTGCGCGGTCTCGGTGCGAATCAATCGCTCCACGGCGGGACTATCTGCAATGTACTCCCCCACTTGGTCCACCACGCTGTCGAGCAATGAACCGGCGAGCCCGCGTGAACGCGGTTTTGCGCGCGGCGCGCGCGCGGAAACGCGGATTTCCACTTCCTCGTCAGCGCTTTCGTCCGCATCGTCGTACTCATTTGCCGCAGCCGCGCTTTGGGCAGCAGGGGACGCCGCCCGGACAGGAATTTCATCCGTTGCGAGTTCGGTCGGGGTTTCGTGCGCGGCGGGTTGTTGAAGGTTCGCTGTTTCGGACAAGTCGGTTTTCCTGTTCTCGGATGGAGTAACGGCCATTTCGTCGGACGCGTCCCCGCGCCGTCGTCTGCCAAACAGACCGACGACGGCGCTGGCAGTATTTGCCGCGCCTGCAATCACGGTGCCTGCCGCGACCGCGACCGGATTGGTGCCTTGCTCGTCCGGCAGGCGCAAATCCTCGTCAAGTGAGGGAAAATCGCCCGATTCGTTATTTGCCATGGGTTTGCCTTTTTGCTTGCGTGCGCGCCAAGCATTTTTCCGTATGATACATCGAATGTACGCCGTAATGAATTCTGTGTCAATGTTAAGGCAGTGTAAATGATGTCTTGTTTTCGTTCCGCGCGCGCGGTCAATTTGGGTATATAATCGGCATACATTCAAGAGGCCCGGTCGTATGACGAAACTGAAAAAGAAACGCGCCCTGAACGGGCAGCCGTCTTCACCGAAACCGCAAGACGCCGCACTGTACGTGAATCGCGAATTGGCGTTGTTGTCGTTCTTTTGGCGCGTGTTGGAAGAAGCGCAGGATGATACGAATCCGCTGTTGGAGCGTTTGAAATTTCTCGCCATTGTCGGTTCGATTCTGGCAGAGTTTTTCATGACGCGCGTTTCGGCGCTCAAGCAGCAAATCGAAGCGGGTATCACGGAACGCTCGGTGGACGGACTGACGCCGGCGGAACAATTGGAATTGGTGCGCGACAATGCGATGCGTTTGATGCGCGACGCGCGCGCGTGTTTGTTTGAATTGCTGCCGCAGCTGGAACGCGCGGGCATTTTCATTTGCGACTATGACGCGCTCGACGACGCGCAGCAAGACTATGCGCGCGAATATTTTGAACGCGTGGTGTTTCCCGTTCTCACGCCGTTGGCGTACGACCCCGCGCGTCCGTTTCCGCACATTTCCAACATGAGTTTGAATCTTGCGGTGATTATTCGCGACGCGCGGAAACGCGAACGTTTTGCGCGCGTCAAAGTGCCAAACACCCTGCCGCGCCTCGTGCCGATTCCCCCACCCCTTGACGCGCCCGCCAAAAGCCAATCGTTTGTCTGGCTCGACCAACTCATCAAGCAAAATCTGGACGCGCTGTTCCCCGGCATGGAAATCGTGGACGCGCATGCGTTCCGCGTGACGCGCGATGCCGAGTACGTGATTCAGGAATTGGAAGCCGATGATTTGTTAGAGACCATCGAGCGCGGCGTGCGCCAGCGTCGTTTTGGCGAAGTGGTGCGCTTGACCATCAGTCCCGATATGCCGGACAAAATCCGCGCGATTCTGGTGGACAATCTGAAACTCGAACCCGAAGATATTTACCTCCTCGAACCGCCGCTCGGTTTAAGTGATTTGTTTGGCGTGTACGGTTTGATTGAACGACCCGATTTAAAGTACCCGCCCTTTGTGCCGCATTATCCGCGGCTGTTGGCAAATACGGATGATACCTTCGAAGCGGTGCGGCAGCGCGATATTCTATTGCATCATCCCTACGACTCATTCGTGCCGGTAGTGGAATTTTTGCAGGAAGCGGCGCGCGACCCGCATGTCTTGGCAATCAAGATGACGCTATATCGCGTCGGCAAAAATGCGCCGGTCGTGCAAGCGCTGCTCGACGCGGTGCGTAACGGCAAACAGGTCGCGGTCTTGGTGGAACTCAAAGCGCGCTTTGACGAAGAGAGCAATATCGAGTGGGCGAAACAGTTGGAAAGCGAAGGCGTGCATGTGGTGTACGGTTTGCTCGGCTTGAAAACGCATTCCAAAATCGCGTTGGTGGTGCGCGACGATGGTGACGAGATTCGTCGTTATTTGCATCTTTCGACGGGCAATTACAATTCCGTCACAGCGCAGCTGTACACGGACATTGGTCTGTTGACGTGCGACCAAGACATGGGCGCGGACGCATCGGACTTGTTCAACTACTTGACCGGCTATTCCGCGAAAACCGAGTACCGCAAATTTTTGGTCGCGCCCATCAATCTGCGCGCGCGTTTGGAAGAATTGGTGAAACGCGAAATCGCGCACGCGCAGCGCGGCGAAAAAGCGCACATTATCATGAAGATGAATTCGCTGGTGGACGTGGACATGATTCGCCTGTTTTACAAAGCATCCCAGGCGGGCGTGAAATTGGATTTGATTGTGCGCGGCATGTGCTGTTTGCGTCCCGCGATGCCGGGCATCAGCGACAATATCCGCGTACTCAGCATTGTCGGACGTTTTCTCGAACACAGCCGCATTTATTATTTCCGCAACGGCGGCGCGGACGAGGTGTATCTCGGCAGCGCGGATGTGCGCTCGCGCAATCTCGACCGCCGCGTGGAAATTTTATTTCCGCTAGAGGACCCGCGTCTCGTGCGGCACGTTCGCCAAGATATTCTTCAAGTGTATCTCGCGGACAATGTCAAAACGCGCGAAATGCAAGCCGACGGTTCGTACACGCGTTTGCAGCCCGCCGCCGGACAGGAACGCATCAGCGCGCAGGAATGGTTGATTGCGTATCGCGGCAAGAATCACGGGAATTGACCAAACAGAAAAAAAATTGCGGCTCTCAAATGTGAGCCGCAATTTTTTTTGTACATCGCTTTGTTGTCAATCGCAATTCGGCACACCGAGAAAACACGGCATTTGGTCGAGTACTATCGCGCCCCACAGCGACGCGATGAGAATTAAACCTGTTACACACAGCGCCAGCGTAATGGGTTGCGCCATAATGTTTTTGCCTGCCCGCGCGTTTCGCACGATGAGCGTGAGAATATGGGAAACCTCAAGCAAAGGTGTCTTGCCGAATTTCCTTCCAGACTCGCAAGTGTTCTCTTTTTATGCCACTGCCGCGCTGATATTCGAATTCAAGCCATTTGGTGTACTCATCAATGAGGAGTTGCGGATTGTTCATCAAACGCATATAGTATTTCAGCGATGGAATAACGCCGTTCACAATTATTTCGCAAGGATGAATTCTTTTGTATTTTTCAGTTTCGTGCTTGACTGATTCATAGTCAATGAAATTCGGTTCGTTGGTTGTCAAGATATAGTAACGATCCATCGCTGTATTTTTGTATTTGCGATAGGCGGCGCCAACCATGTCAACTGTAATTGGTTTGTTGTGTTTAATCTCAACCGCCTCGAAAGGGGAACGGTCAGGATTGCCAATATCAATATCGCCCATTGCTTTTGAGCGTAGGTCAGGGCTGGTGTGAGATTCCAACGGCATGAGAGCCTTGCCCGAATATCTATTAACGTCGGGCAT
>CAZXYP010000006.1:14881-39903 GCA_964644955.1 uncultured Anaerolineales bacterium
GCATGAGTAAATTGTAAACAGAGTAAATGGCTAACACTGGCAGGCGCGCTGTCCCAACGATCCCTCTGCCATAATCGTAACTGATGTGTGAACTGATGGCATCCAAGATTCGTGCGATTGTTATATCCCGTGAAATGTTCACGCTTGCGAATAGCGCGTCGTCCTTGACTGTCGTTTCAAGCATCAACCCCATCAATGCAACAAGCATAGGGGACGCAAGTTTGCTATCAGTCTGAACACGGTCGAGAGTGTATAGGAACGCAGCCTTCAGTTTTTCATTCCGAATCTTGCCGGGAAAGTTGAGATTGAATGGATGGGGTTGTTCGAGCGAACGGGTTAACCATGCACTTTCGGCCATTGCAAAATGGGGAAATTTGCTTTTTAAAAATGGCGTGACATATTTTGTGTCGAATGTTCTTCCTGAATATCCACCTTTCATCCCTTCCTGATGTTTCCGAATGTCTTGTTTGGGCGCGTAAATCTTGTATACAAGCGAAGTGTACGTAACTCCCAAAACAGCTTTCTGTGTTTCTCCATTCGCGACAATGACTTTTAAATCTCGAACGCAATCGTCAGGCAAGCCGTACAAAAGATCATCGAGCGACTGGTTTTTTGCGCGCTCGTATGCCGCTTCCATGATTTCAATAGGCGCTTCCAACATCGTTTCTCTCCCATAGGGATAATTGGTGTTTTACACTACTCAGGCGATTTTGCGCATAGAGGCAGTATTCCTCACTTATATCAAAGCCAATATACACTCGTTCGTTTTGAAAAGCCGCAACAGCTGTAGAGCCCGAGCCAACGAATGGGTCAAGGACAATATCACCCTTTTGTGTCAACAATTTGATAAACTCTTCCACGATTTTTACTGGATAGATGGCGGGGTGTGGGCAATTCTTGAGTGATTCAACTGGCGTAGTGATGACATCTTTCTTTAGCGGATTGCCAAAGATGCGGATTATGGTGAATCCATTTTTATCCAATTGGATTTTTCTGCCGCCATCTTGTCCGCCAAACGGCTCCGAGTGGATACCTCTAATTTTCATACGAAAGCCCTGAATTTCGCCATTGCGGACTTCTTCAATTACTTCTTCCAATGCGTTTTTTGCCATTTCTTTCTGCCTTGCCGTAAGCGTGGACTGTTCAATCAGCAGAAAATATTTTTTCCCGACGTTTTCACCTGTTCCATTTCCGTTACCGTTTCCATTGGCTTTTGGCTCTTCGAAAGGTTTCAGAAATTCATCAAGGAAATATTTGTACTCTTGTGATTTCACAAAATGAAAGAATGGCTCGGTGCTGCTCACCAATCTGCGCTTGAATTGTCTTGGGGTAGGATTGGATTTTACCCAAGTGACGTTATTAACAAGAGTTACGCCACATTGCTCTGTTGCGGCAATCGCAAACCGATAGGGCATGAGAAGCAAACTACTATCTTCATACTTGTCTCCGATATTAAATACAATACTTCCCGTCGGTTTGATAACACGAATACACTCACGAAAGATTTTCAAGAGTGCAGAAATATAGTCTGCCGGGTTTCTTTCATTGCCAACACCTCCGCCCCCATACTCACGTTGTTGAAAATATGGGGGAGATGTAATAACCAAATCAACACTATTTGATGGCATTGCTGCGAGCAAGTCGGCGCTGTCTCCACAAACAATGTCATTCCAAAATGGCATTTCTGGCGGTCTGTTAACGGCATATTTAACTTGCGTTTGCTCTCTTGCTTTTCTCATGTTCCTGATTACTCCAAATGGAAATGATTATGATTTTCTTCCGCTCGCCGCCGCGATGAATTGTTCCGCGTCGTATTGCATCACATCCGCGATGTGTTCCACCGCAATGTCGGCGGGCAGATAGCCCTCGATATATTTTTCTTCGTGCGCGTAATGTCCCTGCCGCACCCAAACGGTCGTAATGCGCGTGCCAAAGATTTTTTTCAGCGCGTCCAGAATTCGCAGCTTGTCGTCAAACATCACATAATGGTCGGCGGGAAAACGTTCCTCCACCGCGTCGGTTTCCAATTCTTTGTGAATGAAAATCAAGACGTTGCCGTTGAACGCTTCGAGCAAACCCGCGTTTTCGATTTTGAATGGTTGAAACACCACATCGCCGTCCGACAAAATTGCCGCCGTGCCAAATTGTTTGACATACTCGATAACGTCGAGCGAGCCGGGGAAAAGACGATTGGCAAAATGATAGTTCAACAAGTACAGCGAAACGTGCATGATTTCGGTGTGATGCGGATGCGCCAAACGATACTGCTGTAACGCGCCCAAATAGTCCGCGTAACCGAGTTCACTGCGGAGTTGTTCAAAGAGGGCAAAATAAAATTGCTGTTGGTCGGGACCGATTTGCTGCGCGAGAAAATGATGCAGGTCCGCCGTCACGCGGTCCGTGTCGAGCAGCGTGTTGTCCACATCGAAAAGAAAAACGAGGCGCATGATGCAGGTTACAGGACACAAGATGCAGGATATAGAAGGTTGGTCGTCGCCTGCAAGTCTCCGGTCTCCAATCTTTAATCTTCAATCCCCAATCTCCGGTCTCCAATCTCCACCCTACAACGCCACCGCTTTTTGAATCAGTCCGGCTTGCAGTCCGGCATAACGCGCCGCGCCGAGCAGCGCCGCCTGGTCGTTCAACAAGACGCGCACCGGAATCGCACTCAGCGCTTTGGTGAAACGCCCTTTGGCGGTGAACGCCTCCATGAACGCGCCGCTTTGCAGTTTCGGCAAAATTTTGGGTGCAATGCCGCCGCCGACAAAAATGCCGCGCGTCGCCATGAGTTTGAGCGCGAGATTGCCCGCTTCGGCGCCATACAGCGTCACAAACAAATCCAACGCGCGCACGCACAATTCACTCTTGCCGCTGATGCCGTATTGTCCGATGACGGCGGAGGGGTCCGTGTGCTGCATCTCTTCGCGCAGCCAATTTTCTTCGGTCCCGCGTCCGGTGTCGCGCAAAAATTGATACAGCGTGTACAACCCCGGTCCTGACAAAAAGCGTTCGTAACTCACGTGCGCGCCAAACTGCTGCTGCCCATACCGCAGCAAATCAATTTCTTCCTCTGTGCGCGGCGCGAAATCAGTGTGTCCGCCTTCGGTGGCGAACACAATAAAACGCGTGCCGTCCCATGTCGCGCCCGCTTCGCCCAACCCGGTGCCTGCCGAAATGATGCCGATATTGCCGCCCTCGAGCGGACTGCCCGGATTCAGCACCGCAAAATCTTTGGGCGTGAGCTCAAAGATACCGTAGGTGTTGGCTTCCAAATCATTGAGCAAACTCACACTGCCCGTCACCAATTCACTCGCCAAACGCGACGCCTCAATCACCCACGGCAAATTCGTCGTCTCAACGCGTCCTTTGATGACCGGACCTGCAATCCCGAACGCGGCGTGTTCGATTTTTGCCGGATGATGCTGTAAAAATTCCTTGACGATTTCATCCAAGCCGTCGTACGCGCGACTCGGAAATTTTTCGCTTTCGATTTGCACCAACCGTTCGCCGCGCACTTCAAAAATTGCGAGCCGCGTGGACGTGCCGCCAATATCGCCTGCCAGAATCATGTTGGGTTCTCCGCATTAAGAATTGCTCAAGGCGCGCGCCACAATGGTTTGCGCTTCCGCCACAATCGCCTGCAAATGTTGTGCGCTCGTAAAACTTTCCGCGTAAATTTTGTAAATGTCTTCGGTACCGGACGGACGCGCCGCGAACCAACCGTTTGCGGTCACTACTTTGAGTCCGCCAATCGGTTCATGGTTGCCCGGCGCGCGCGTCAATTTCGCCAAAATTTTTTCGCCCGCCATTTCGGTCGCCGTAACATTTTCGGGCGCAAGTCTCGCGAGTTTCGATTTTTGTTCCGCGTTCGCGGGCGCGTCTTGACGCGTATAGTACGGCGTACCAAAACGCGCGGTCAGGTTTTGATAATGTTCGCCCGGGTCGCGTCCCGTCACCGCCGTAATTTCCGCCGCAAGCAATCCGAGCAGTGGTCCGTCTTTATCCGTCGTCCACACCGCGCCGTCACGCCGCAAAAAACTTGCACCCGCGCTTTCTTCGCCGCCAAAACAAAATGAACTGTCAAACAAGCCCGGCGCGAGATACTTGAAACCGACGGGGACTTCGACGAGTTTACGCTGTAATGCGTTCACGACGCGATCAATCATGCTGCTGCTCACGAGCGTTTTGCCGATGCCCGATGTGGCGCGCCACTGCGGACGATGCGTCAGCAGATATTCAATCGCGACCGCGAGATAATGATTCGGATTCAGCAAGCCGCTCGAACGCGTCACAATGCCGTGTCGGTCCGCGTCGGGGTCATTGCCCCACGCAATGTCAAATTCATTTTTCAAGCCGACGAGTCCTGCCATCGCGTACGGACTGGAGCAGTCCATGCGAATTTTTCCGTCGTGGTCAACGGTCATGAATGAAAATGTGCCGTCCATTTTCGGATTCGTGACGGTGAGGTTCAATCCGTATTTTTCCGCAAGCAGCTGCCAATAGTATAACGCCGCGCCGCCCAACGGGTCCACGCCAATGCGGATGCCGCTCGCGCGCACCGCATCCATATCAATCACATTCGCCAAATCGTCCACATAGTCCGGCGCGTACTCTTGCGCGTGCGTGGTCGGCGCGCGCAATGCCGTTTCGTATGCGACGCGTTTCACGCCCGCGTTTCCGCCGCGCAGCAATTCGTTCGCGCGGTCTTGAATCCACTGCGTCGTCGCGCTGTCGGCGGGTCCGCCTTCGGGCGGATTGTATTTGAAACCGCCATCGCGCGGCGGATTGTGCGACGGAGTAATGACAATGCCGTCCGCCAACGCGTTCGGATGTGCGCGATTCCATACCAATATCGCGCGCGAAATTACCGGCGTCGGCGCGAAACCATCATCGCTTTGAATCACGGTCTCGACGCCGTTCGCCGCCAACACTTGCAGCGCGGTGTGTTCGGCGGGGGTGGACGCGGCGTGCGTGTCCTTGCCCATGAAGACCGGACCGGAGAATTTTTGCGTCTTGCGATAGTCGCAAATGGCTTGTGTAATCGCGTAAATATGTTGTGCGTTAAAGTTGCCGTCAAAGGGCGAACCGCGATGTCCGCTCGTGCCAAACGCGACGCGCTGCGCGGGGTTGTGCGCGTCGGGCTTGATTTCAAAATATGCGCGTTCCAGCGCGGCGAGGTCAATCAACAAATTTTGCGGTGCCGGTTTTCCGGCAAGCGGTGAGAGCGCCATAACGGATGCCTCGAAAATAGATTTGAGAATCGGGTCGCGAATCGCGTTGCCCCATTATAGCAAAATTTGGGCGATGAATGGTTGGAATAGATTACAATTTGATGTACATTCAACTTCTATGTTTCAAACGACACTGTTGGTCGTGCTGCCGCTTTTTTTTGTGATTGCATTGGGCTATCTCGCGGGGCGCCGCCAACTTTTGGACGCGCATCAGGCGGCGGGCGTGAATCGCATTCTGGTCGAGTTCGCGCTGCCCGCCGCGCTTTTTACAGGAACGGTGCAAACGCCGCGCGCGGCATTGTTGCAGCTCGCGCCGTTGGTTACCGCGCTGCTCGCAATCTATGCGACATTTTGGCTGCTGGGCAATGGGCTGGCGCGCGGGTTCTTTGGACATTCGTCGGGCGCGGCAGTGATACAGGCGACGACGGTGGCATTTCCAAACACGGGTTTTATGGGCGTGCCAATTTTGGGCGGACTGTTCGGGGCGTCCAGCGTGGTTTCCGTCGCAATCGCAACTGTATTGGGCACGTTGACGTTTATTCCCGTCGCCATCATGTTATTGGAAATGGAACGAGGCAAACATGCGGACGGCACGCCAAAGCATTGGCGCGAGGTGTTGGCGCCCGCGTTTCTCAATGCGGCGCGCGCGCCGTTGACGTGGGCGCCGTTGTTGGCTGCCGCGTTGGTGTTGCTGAATGTACAGGTGCCGCCGGAAATTTTGGCGATGCTGAATTTAATCGGCGGTGTGACGGCGGGGCTGGCAATGTTTGCGGCGGGGCTGACGCTCGCGATGTTTCCGCTGCGTGTGAATGCCGAAATCGTCGTCAACGCGTTCGTGAAAATGATTTTGCAGCCCGCCGCAATGCTGCTGCTCGTGCGCGCCATGGGAATGTCGTCACCGCTCGACGCGCAAGCCGTGATTTTGACCGCGCTGCCAACGCCCGTGCTGGCGACGATTTTGGCGACGCGGTATCACGTGTATCGTTTCGAGGCGACTTCGACATTTGTATTTTCGTCGCTGTGTTTGCTCGTGACGCTGCCGTTGTGGATGCTTGTGTTGGGACAATAACTTCGGGCGAATCAATTCGCCGCAACATAATGCAAAATCCGCCTGCGCGGATTGTGCGAGTCTGCGTAGGCAGACTTGGCTATACGTTGCTGCGGTTTCCAATCGCCAAATGTAGCGTCTCGTACAAACGCGCGCGCGCGTCCGACGGCATCGGTTCGGGCGTGAGCGCGTGATACAACACGATTGTTTTTTGCATCGTGTCCAACATCACGCGACAGTCGGGACACTCGCGCAAGTGCGCTTCGATTTTGGCGCACAGCGCGCGTTCCGCTTCCGCGTCCAAATACTCGGACAGGTGAGCGCGGATTTCCCTGCACATGCGATTCGACTTGATTGCGGGTAGAGTGAGCTCGATGTTCATACGCGGAATACAGTGCGGGCGCGCGCCCTTGCCTGCGCGCGCCCGCCCGACAAAAATTTACGCGGTCGCAAAAGAGACGGCGGTTTTCTCCTCCGCTTGCAGCGCCGTCAATAATTCGTGCATGGGCGGGGCATGGTAAAAGCGCGTTGTGCCTGCGACCAGCGTCGGCAAGGTGTGGACATTTTCTTGGAGCGCGCGCGAGAGATGCGTCAAGACTTCGATTTCTTCAATTTCGATTTCGGGATGTTCGCGCCGCAGTCGCGTCATTAAACGATTTGTCGAGATACAGCGCGGGCAAATCGCGGATTTGAAATAAACGAGTTTCATGGTTTCAACAACGGCGCGATGCGCTGCTCCAAAATAGCCGGCGGAATTTGTCCGGTCCATTGAAACACGATGCGCCCTTCCGGGTCGAGCAAAAACGTATCGGGCAGCGCGCCGTCCGTCCACGCATACAACACTTGTCCTTGCGGGTCGAACGGCACCGTGAAATTCATGTTGTGTTCGCGCACATAGGTTTCTGCCGCCGTGCGCTGGTCTTGCGTATTGATGGCGACAAATTCCAAGCCGTCGCTTTTGTGCGCGTCATAAAAACGTATCAAGTCAGGCAATTCCGCGCGGCAGGGCGGACACCATGTTGCCCACAAATTCACCATCACGTACTTGCCGCGCAGGTCGCTCAATTTCATCGCGCCGCCGTTCAGAGTTTCCAACGACACTTGCAGCGCGGCGGCTTTACTGTCCACCCGCGCAGTTTGGGTCGTGAACAAAAACACACTCAACAAAATCAACGCGATGCCGATGAGCAAGCCCGCCAAAATTCCAAAGGGCAATGCTTGGGCGCGTTTGTGTGTGGCGGCGCGTGTTTTAGCCATTGTTCCGTGTTCCAAATTTACGATTGCGCCGGCGCGCGCACAAAGAATTCAAGCGCGCAGTGTCCGATGATGCCGAATGCAATGGGCAGCAGCCCGATTGCGGCGACCACCACACCGACCCAGCCGCCGACCAACGCAAAACCGGCATACATAATCGCAACGCCCAACAAAATGCGCGCGATGCGCCCAATCCACGTGTTCATGAAATGAATTAAACTGTTCATGGAAATCCTCCGTGACTTAACTCATACGTGCTCGTGTGCGTGTTCGAGTTGTTTTTCCAACTCACTCGTATCCTCGCCCAACGCGTTCAGCGCGGCGAGCAAAAAGACTTGTTCCGGCAGCGCGCCTTCGAAATAGTGTTCGTCGTTAATGACCACGCGCGGCACGCCCATCACGCCGTACTTGTCTGCCAATTCCGGAAATTCGGTTGCCTCAATCATGTCCGCCCGAATCCATTCGTTTTCCATCGCCATCTTGTGCGCGGTAAGAACGGCGCGCGGGCAGTACGGACAGGTCGGCGTGACAAATACTTGAAAATGAAGCGGTTTGGAAATTTTTTGCAGCGCCGCTTTGGTTTCGGCTTGCAGACCGGATTCGCCTTCGGACACCATGCGAATATCTTGAATCAGCGTCGCAAATTCATAGCCCGCTGGAATGCCGTAATTGCGAATGCCGTAATCCTTGCCGTTCATGACTACAATTGCCGGCGTCTTGTCCACGCCAAATTGCTGCGCGCGTTCCTTGTCCAAAACAATGTTGGAAATTTCGAGCGTGATTTTGTCCGAGAGCGCGGCGACTTCTTGCAGCAATTTTTCCGTGTCGCCGCACATTTCACAATCCAATGCTTGCGTAAACAAAATCAATTTCACCGGCTGCGTCAAGGTTTCAAATTCTTGCGTCAGCGCCTTGCGGTCCTTGTCCTTTAAAAATGCCATTTTATTTTCTCCTGTCGAACGTGTTCATTGTTTTGGATGCAGTACGTCCGCAAAGGTTACACAGAAATTCCATCGCTTTGGTACCTGCTTGAAACCGAATGTCCATCACTCCTCCATATCCGGGTTGTATGCTTTAGACATCCGCTGAGGAAAATTTGATTCACACCGGGAGGTGCATGATGAAAAACAAATGGTTCAAAATTGGAATGGTGGCAGTGGCAGTGGCAGCCGTGGCGTTGGTGGCGTTTGGCAGCGCGGCGTACGCGCAAGGTCCGGGCGGTGACAATACCGCGCCGATGTTTGGACGCGGCTACAGGATGGGCTTTGGGCGCATGGGCGCGCAACATTCGGCTGCGGTCGTCACGCCAAATGAATTGCGCACGGCGGCGGTGTCGGCGCAAGAGATTGCGGACTTGCAATACATGCGCGAAGAAGAAAAATTGGCGCACGATATCTATGCGGCGATGTATGCCAAATACGGCTTGCCAATCTTTAACAATATCTCGCGCAGTGAAGCGCAGCACATGAGCGCGGTCAAAAACTTGCTCGACCGTTACGGTATCGCCGACCCGGCGGCAGGCAAGGCGGCAGGCGAATTTACCAATTCGGATTTGCAGGCGTTGTATGACCAACTGCTCGCGCAGGGCAATCTCTCGCTCAATGACGCGCTCAAGGTCGGCGTTGTGATTGAACAGACCGACATTCAAGATTTGCAGACGCGCCTCGCCGCGACGACGCAGTGGGATGTGCAGCGCGTGTACACCAATCTGCTGCGCGGTTCGCAAAATCACCTGCGCGCGTTTCAAAGATTTGTGAAATGAAATCGTTTGAATTCACCACCCAACTTGGAAAAGAATCATGAGCGCCCATCCAACCGTTTTGCCATTGAAACCTGCAAAAATTACACCGGCGGCAGCGCGCCGCCAACGCATGACGCGAACCCAAACCATCCGCCGCGTTTCACAAATCGCGTTTGCGGTCTTGATTCTCGGCATGAGTGTGGTGCACAATCTTGCCGCCGAAGACGGCACGACCGCTTCGATTGATGCCTTGTGTCCGTTCGGCGGTTTGGAAACCGCGTGGCAATTTATTTCCACCGGCACGTTCGTTTCCAAACTGCACGTGTCCAATTTGATTCTTGGCGCGGGCTTGTTGGTCGGCGTGCTACTCGCGGGCGGCGCGTTTTGCGGATGGATTTGTCCGTTTGGCGCGCTTCAGGATTTTCTCACATGGCTGCGCGCGAAATTGCGCATCAAGGAAATTCTTGTTCCCGCGCGCTTGGACCGCATCTTGCGGTACGGACGCTATATTGTGCTGGCGACGATTGTGTATCAAACCATCGTGCTGGTGAAATTGTGGTTCGGCGATTGGGACCCGTATCGCACCTTTTTCGGTCTCGGCTGGTTGTTTGAATTCAATCTGCTCGAAAGTTGGGTCGCGTATGTGGTCTTGTTGGGCGTGCTGGTCGCGTCGTTTCTGGTCGAACGCGCGTGGTGTCGCTACTTGTGTCCGCTTGGCGGCGCCATCAGTCTCGTCGGCAATTTGAGTTTACTGCGGATTCGCCGCGAAGGCGATGCGTGCAAATCCTGCGCCGTGTGCGAACGCCCATGTCCGATGAAACTCGATGTCGCAACGACCAACGTTGTCAGTTCCAACTGTATCGGTTGTCTCGCGTGTGTGGATGCGTGCCCGCGTCACGGCGCGTTGGAAGTGAAACTTAAGCCCGTGTGGCTCGACCCGTTTCGCAAAAAACCACAGCCCGCGCCGTCCAACATCATTCCCGTGTCGGAGGTGAAAAATGCGCGTTAATCCATTTTGGATGCCGTTGATTGTGATTGTGGCATTGTTGGGTTTTGTCGGCGTCGCGCAAGCGGCGGGGGTGTGGAGCACGAGCGGGCGCACAAGCGTGGATTATGAAAACATGACGCCCGATGAAATCAAAGGGTGGATGACGTTACAGCAAGTGATGGACGGTTTGAAAATTTCGCAGGGCGATTTGTACGCCATTGGAAATATTCCCGCCGATGTGCCGCCCGAAACCGCGCTCAAAGATTTGGAAGGCATTGTGCCGGATTTTGAAATCTCGACGCTGCGCGAAACCTTGAATGAAAAATTGAACGGCGAACCGACCGGCGAAACTGCGCCGATTGAAACGACACCACAGCCAACCGCACCCATCACCGCGACGCCGCAAGCACAAGCCACCGTTCACACATCGCCGACGCCGTTGCCCGAAGGACAGATATTGCCTGCGGACCAAATCAAAGGACGGATGACGCTGCAAGAAGTGAGTGACCAATGCGCCGTGCCGTTGAATGAACTGCTCGCCGCGTTGAATCTGGATGCAAGCACAAACCCAAACACCGCGCTCAAAGATTTGGTGAACGCCGGAAAAATTTCTGAAATCTCTGCGGTGCAAGCGGTTGTGGCAGAATTGCAAAAATAAAAAAACGCGCCGGGCAGAGTTCCCGACGCGTCGTCAAAAAAAGACAGCGGTGCTGCGTCAACGCGGCGCCGCTGTTTTTTATAACGGCGTGCCGAGATACACGCCCAACGCATACCGCCCTAACGCCAGCACATTCAACAGCAGCAGCGCAATCAATCCGCCGATAGCAAAGCGCGACAGCAGGTCGCGCGGCTGCATCACGACGCGCATGAAACTCGCAGCGAGCGCAGCCCAAATGCTCGCATTCAACACAATGATGGCGGCGAGCATCAACGCGCTCAGCGGATACAACAGCCATTCCATTTCACTGTTGACGAGCAAGACGAGTCCTGCCGCAAGCGCGAGCAAAATCAAAAAATCGGCGGCGTTTTCAAAAATCGGTTTGGAAAACGGGTTGCGATACAAATTACTGTTCAACATCACAAACAAAAGACTGCCGAGTGAAATGCCCATCAGCGCGCCCGTAATCAAACGCAAGATATTTTGCGGCTCGTACAAAAACGGCTGCCCCAACATTTCCGACGTGAACGAATTGACGCCGTCGCCCGCCCAAAGAAAAAAGAAAACAATCATTGCGATAATGTACGGCAGTTTCGGAAATTGCGCCGCGCGCGGTTTTCGCACCGCCAAATACGTCAGCGTCAACAAGCCGCCCAAATACATCCCCGTGCAGCGCGCGCACAAACACAGCGGTGTCCCCGCGATAAAGTACGAATGGGAATCCCACTGATGACACACCGCCGAGCCAAACCAATTTGCCGCGTTCAATAACCAGTCCATGCCATTCCTCCGCACGCATCATATATCGGCACGCGACGCGCGCCAAACACGCGGGCGACTCAAAGAGTTTCGCTCTACAGAATAACGACGAAAAAAAAGCAGAGCCGCCGTGCGACGACTCTGCCCTTCAGGAGGGAACCCTCTGCCAAATCATTTTGTCATGGCAGGTAATTCGGGAACAATCACATCTTGATTGGCGGCGCGTTCTTCCGGCAGTACGGCGTCCTCGGTCAAAAAGATTTTGGCGTTGCCGTGACACGCCTCGCAGCTCGCGTTTTGCGCGGTCTTGCGTTGAATGTTGTGCGGCGTCGCGGGCTGCCAACTCGGCACCGTGTCCGCTTTCAATTCAATGCCGTAGGCTTCAAACAAGTCGGCGTTGGTTGGAATGTGACGCACCAAAACGTATTCGTACGGGTTATCGGCAGTCTTGTTCGGGTTGCGTCCGATTTTGAAATCCATCCACGACGGGTCGAGCGTACGCCACGCCAAACCTTTTTCATCTTTACCGACGTGACAATTGGCGCAGTTTTTGTACTCGCCTGCCGAGTGACACACAAAACACGAAACCTGGTCGCCGTGCGTGGTGTGCTGAATTTGTTTTGCCAAATCGTCGGGCTTGTGACAGTCGGTGCATTTCGTGTTGACGTTTTCGTGCATGTTGGCGCGCGTTTCGCCGTCGCCGTGAAAGGATTCTGTCTTGTGACATTCGATGCAGGGCATTCCTTCTTTTACCCAATGCGTATCGCCCTGAATATTTTCGTACTTGCCGAGATATTCATCGCCCACACGCGCGCCGTGACATGCCGCGCAGGTGTTGCTTTGCGATGCGATTTTCTTGAAGGTGTGTCCGGCGAGCAAACCGCTGCCCGCGTATTCGGGGCGGCTGACGTGACACTGCGCGCAGGTCGCGTGACACGTTTGGCAGCTGGCTTGGAACGCTTCTTGCATTTTGGGATGATTTGGGTCCGCGCCCGCGTTTTGCAAATACGTCCAATAGCCGGTTTGCGCGAAATGCAGTCCGGTCGCGAAATTTTTTGTTTGGTCCGGATGACAAGTCGCGCACGCGGTGCCGCCGTCGGTGGTCGGGTCGCGGACGATATTTTCGTGCGCGGCGGCTTTATCGGTCGCGCTGCCATCGCCGCCGTGACAGGTGATACAGCCGATTTTGCCGTGAACGGAATCAACAAACGTTTCGTCACTGATAAAAACTTTTTCCCACGCTTCCAGCGGGGGTAATTCAGCCCCTCAGCCCTCGCCGGAAGTTTCTTCCGACTTGACGGTCGTGTTAACCGCGAGCTCTTCCAATTGGCTTTGCGACGTATGACACGCGATGCAATTTTCATCGGATGCGACAACGGTTGCGCTCGGCGCAGTGGTCGGTTCCTCCGTCGCCGTTGCGGTCGGCGCAAGCGTCGCCGTGTTCGTCGGCGCGAGGGTCGGCGCGTCAGTTTTGGTGGGTGCGACAGTGGGCGCGACGGTTGGAGCGATTGCCGCCTGCGTTGGCGCAGGGAGTGCGGTAGGGGGGATGGTAGGGGTGTTCAATTGAACGCCGCTGCACGCCATCAAGAGCAGCACAGCCGCAACCGCAACAATCCTCAAAAAGAAACGAGACATGATAACCTCACTACACGCGCGCGTCATTATGACGCGCGCGTGTGTTGCAATGGCTTAACGCGCAGCTGCGCGACGCAAACCCAAACCTGCCGCGAGCAGCGCGAGACCCGCAATCACCCAACCGGTGAAATCGGGCAGCGCGGCGCCGGTGGTTGGAACCGTTTGCGGCGCTTGCGCGGGCGCGACGGCGGTTTCTACCGCATACCCTTTGGACATGGCGGCATCAAACGGCGGTGTGCTGACTCCTTGCACCATGTTCCAAGCCGGCAGCCCGTACGCGAGATTGAATGCTTTGTAGCCGAGCATGTTCAAATTGGAAACAACTTGACTCGAGGTTTGCCCGGTATAGCAATTCACGACGATTTGTTTGGCGGGGTCGAGTGTTGCCAAAGTTTCGGCAGTAAACAATTTGGCGGCGGGAATGTTGACTGCGCCGGGAATGTGTCCGAGCGCGTAATCTTCCGCCTTGCGTACATCAATCACGATGGGGTCATTCGCGCTATCGCCGTCGTGGAACAATTCATACAACGCGTCGGCTTTGATATTTTTTGTGCCGGCGGTGAAATAATCCTCTGCCGCGTCTTGCACAATCGCGGCGGCATCCGCGCCTTGTGCCGCAATGGTCGGATACGCAAACGTGCCGCTCAAGGTCGCAGGTTCGGTGCTGACCTCATAATTTTTTGACATGCTCGCATTGAATGGCGGCGTGCTGACGCCTGCAACCATATTCCACGCGGGCATGCCGTACGCGAGATTGAATGCTTTGAAACCCATTTCGTTTAGCGTGGACACGGCTTGACTCGACGTTTGTCCGGTGTAGCAATTGAGGACGATTTGTTTGTCTTTGGGCAAAGTTGCCAGCGTTTCGGCGGTAAATAATTTGGCGACGGGAATGTTGACCGCGCCGGGGATGTGTCCCAATGCAAAATCTTCCGGTTTGCGTACATCAATAATCATCGGGTCGTTCGCCGCATCGCCGTCGTGCAGCAGTTCATACAACGCGTCGGCTTTGATATTTTTCGTGCCGGCGGTGAAATATTGCTCCGCCTGCGCGCGAATGGCTTCAAAATTTGGTTCGGGCGCGGCGGCGCTCACCAGTCCCGTGGTGACGACGCTCAACATCAACACCAGCGCGACCAGCGTGAATAACGTTCGTTTCGACATTTCCTTTGCCTCCCTGCGGATTGAATGTATGTTCCGAAAATAAAAAATACCTGACCACTGCGCGCCGACATGACGCGCCGTTTCAGGCATTCATTACCCGGAGTGTGCGTAGTTTTTTTTATGGGTTACGATTATCAGATTGCCGCAATCTGCGCCACGCGTCGCAGTCGCAGCAAAAGGTCGAGCCGACGGCGTCCGATTTGCGAAAACGTTTGGGCGACCTTGTCCAGCATCCGCAAAATTTTTGTCGCGTGCAGCGGTTCGATGATTTGAATCGCGCCCGCGGCGCGTCGCAATTCGATTTCGGGAATGTTGCAGGATTCTGCCAGCGCCGGGACATTGGCGAGTATGCGTTTGCGCGCGGCGGTCGTCGTAACGATTTGTCCCGCGAAAACCATTGCCACAAATTCCTGTTCCACCTGAATTTTACCGCGCGCATACGCCAGCCCCGCGTGACACGTTTCCAATTGGGTCGGCGCGGCGCTCACGCCGAGCCGCCGCCACGAGGCTTGACAACGCTTGCGTCCTTCGGGCGATGCCAGGATCAACTGACAGAACGCGCAGCTGTGGCTCATTTCCGTCAATGGATTTCCGTCGAGGTCCGTCGTAATCGCGCCCACGCCGGTCGCTTCGGCAAAGACATCTTGAACCGACGCAAAACAATCGAGCGGCAAAATGTCATTGTTATCGTCGTTGACGAGGCGGGGCTGCGGCGTCGCGGCGAGTTCATCGTCGTGCAGCCAATGATGAATCGCTTGACGCGGAAACCGCCACTGCCCGCCGACCCGTACCGCAGGCAATTGCTTGTCCTTGAGCATGCGGTACACGGTCTTGCGGTCAACGCCCAACAGGGTTTGTAATTCTTTGGTGGTGAGGAGGTCGCTCATCGGCTCAAACTCTGCCGCGAGTGTGCCAAAAGCGCGTGTGGAAATGGATTGTCGTGAGGTCAAATTTAGGTCAAAATATCCCAAATTATCCTGAATTGTCCCATTACGTGGCACATCATGGCGCGCGCGGCAGCGCGCGTACATACAAAAACAGCGCGCCGACCAAAATTAAAAGCGCGATGACCTGCGCGGTGCGAATGCCTTGCACCCACAACGCGCTGTCCCCGCGCAGCGGTTCGAACACGAGGCGCACAAGGGCGAAGGCGGCAACGGCGAGCAAAAACGTCGCGCCCGCAAACGGACGCGGCGCGCGCCGCCACAGCCACGCAAAGATTCCAATGTATGCCAACATCTCGTACGCTTGCACCGGATGGCGTTGTTCGCCCCACAGCGCAATCGCCCACGGCACATTTTGCGCGACCGCGCCGTAGGCGTCGCCGCTCAACAAATTGCCCAAACTCAGAACCGCGAATGCCAACGCGAGTCCCGGCGCAATGGCATCGCCAAACGCGCGCACATCAATTTTTTTGCGCTGTAGATATACCAACGCCGCGAGAATGCCGCCGAGAACTCCAATGGTCGCGTCAAGTGTTCCGACATTCAACGCGAAAATTTGCAGTGGGTCCGACGCGTACGCGTCCCAATACCGCAGTCCATAGCCCAAACGCGCGGCGATAATTCCGACACCCAATGCCCACAACAGCGCGCCTGATACAACACCATCGGGCAGCTGCAACCGTTTTGCCGCGCGGTCGCCGATATCTTGCAGCACAAAAAACGCGACGAGCAATGACAGCGGCGCGGCAGCAATGTTGAGCGGACCGAGATGCAAAACGGGCATCATGGCGCTTGTTCCTGCAGCAGCGCGTTGATTTGATTTTGAATCAATTCGCGCGACATGGAACCGCCGATGACGACATTGCGAATCACGCCGCGTTGGTCAATGAAAAATGTGGTGGGCAGCGCCGAGACCTGATACTGCGCGCTCACCGCGCCGTCCGCGTCGCGGAGGAGGGGAAACGTCAAGTTGAATTCACGCGCAAAGGTTTCGACCGTTTGTGCGTCCTCCATTTGATTGACGCCGAGAATGATGACCCGGTTGTCCGTGTTCGCGCGCTGAACCGCGTCGAGCGCGGGCATTTCGGCGCGACACGGCGGACACCACGTCGCCCAAAAATTGAGGACGACGATTTTGCCTTGCAGATTTTCATTCGAGTAGGTTTCACCGTTCAGCGTATCGAGCGCAAACGCGGGCGCGTGAAAATTTGTATGCGGCGCGACAATGTGCGCGTCGGGCGCGGCGGTTGTGTCCGCGCGCGTGAACCAAATCCAAACTGCGCCAAGCAGCAGGATTGCCAACACGATTCCATACCCGCGCGCAGACGACAAACCGCGGTCGTTGATTTGTTTCATACGTGTGCCATTATACAAAAAAGAGTGTCCCGCCCAGCCAATGCCGTGCGGGACAAATTTGCGTCGCTGTGCGCCGATTCGAGGTTACCTCAAACGGCACGAACTCAACCGGGCTTAGTTCGCCGAATGAATGGGTGTGAGATGCGCGCCCGCGCGCGCTTGCAGAACCGACGTGATGGATTCGGCATACGCGCCCGACAATTCGCGTGCGGCGTGCGATAACGCTTTGTGCTTGGGCGGATGTTTCTTGTGCGCGTCCCGCGCGCGGTGCGCATGCGCGGCATTGCGGCGCGCGACATAGCGTTTCGGATACAATTCGACGGCGGGTTCGATGCGCAGAATCGGCAAATGCGCGCAAATGCCCGAACGTTCCAACGCCACACGCACCGCTTGTTCGCTCGGCGCGTCCCAATGCGCGAGCATGAGTTGTTTTTCCGGCAGATACCAGCTCATCACCCATTTGATTTCGCGCGGCAAATGCCCGATCACCTTTTTCTCGTCCGCCAACCACTCTGCGGGCGCAAAGTCCGTTTCAACCTGATGCGTGACCAAAAAACATGCCATGCTGTCCGCTCCTTGTTGTAACCCGTTTGGAAATTATTTCACAAGGTAACGCATCAAGGTCTGAATTGGGTCAAAATGCAGCGCGCGATGCCGTCCGGAACGAATGCTTGTTTTACATATAATCGCCTTCAAAAAACCACGTGGCATAGGGCAATTCCACCGCGCCGCCGCCGACGGATTGGTTTTCATTGACCACGCGCCCGTCGCGCAATTCAAATTGTTTGATTTCGATAACCAACGTCAAATCGTTGATGGCGTCAATGATGACTTTGCCTTCGGTGTACACTTTGGGCAAAATGCGCAGCTGCGTTTGGGTGGTGTCGGTTTGAAACACAAATTCCATGCCCTGTTTGGTCATATGCGCGACCTGAAGGTTTGCGCCTTGCGCCAAACCGACGAGTTGACCGAACTGCAAAGCAAGTTGATTGTAATCGGCTTTCATTTTGTTTTCTCTCCCGGATGGTTTGATGAGTCCTTTACGCGACGGGTGCGGCTTGTGCGCGTACCCGAATTAATACAAAACCAAACAACGTCAACGCCAACGTGATACCCGCGACCGCGATGCCCTGGTACCCGATGCGCTCAAAAAAAACGCCCCCGAGCAGACTGCCCGTTGCCGCGACGAGCCCGACCAATAAATCATTGGAACCTTGAATATGCCCGCGTTCGTTGATACGAATGGAATCGGTCAACAGCGAAGACCCTGCGACATAACAAAAATTCCAGCCCGCGCCCAGCACAAAAAGGGCAAACGCGAGGCGCAAAGTTTCACTCGAAAAGGGTGCAAGCAGACACGCGCCAATCAACAAGCTCGCGCCAATCAAAATTGTTTTTGCATGTCCGACACGGTCGGCGATGCGTCCGGTAAAAAGAGATGTGAGATACATGCCGGTAACATGCGCCGCAATGACGATGGAAACTTCGTCGAGCGAGTGATGCAGATGTTCTGTCATTTGCAGGGGCGTCATTACCATGACGGTGGTCATGACAACTTGCCCGAGCACCATGGCGGCGACGGCGATTTGAACATTGCGCGCGTGCAATGCCTGAAAAAAATTGCGCGCCGTTAATGCGCGTTCGGCGTGTTCTTGAGGCGTCAAAGCAAGCGCGCGTCCGATATCGCGCGGGTCGGGACGCAGCAGCGCAAAAATCAAGAGACTGCCAAAGAGAAAAATACACGCGCCCAGCAAATACGGTCCCGCCAATGTCTCATAACCGAGTTGGGTCGCCCAGCGGCTGGCGGGGCTGATGGCGAGCGGTCCCAAAATACCGCCCACCGCGCCGCCAAGCACGACCCAGCTCACGGCGCGCGCGCGCTGTTGTTGCGTCACCATGTCCGCCGCGGCAAAACGTCCCTGGTCGAGCGCGCCGCGCGACATGCCCATCAGCGCGTGCGCGAGAAATAACGCGAACGGCACAAGCGCAATCAACGCCAACGCGCCCAGCCCCGCGCCAATGACGCCGACCAAAAACCCAACCGCCAGCCCCGCGCGCCGCCCGTAACGGTCCATCAGTTTGCCGGCAGGGAATGCGCCCAGCGCGCCGCCCAACACGTACAGGGTGGTCGGCACTCCCGCAAATTCGGTTGTGCCGGTGACATGCGTTGCGGCAATGGAACCGACGGTAACAGCTGCCGTCATGCCGAGCGAGGCAATACTCTGTCCGGCGAATAAGGTTGCCGTCAAACGACGAATGATGTTGGGTGTTGGGTTTTCCAAAGCGGCTTGCATCGTTGTCTCCAAGAAAAGCGCGTGAATTGTATCGCCATGTCGCGGGCGCGTCAATCAAACCTGCATCGCGGGGTATGGGTCAAAGTTCTGGGTGATGCTATCGAGCAAATCGCAATTCGGGCGAATACCATTCGCCGCAAACATAGTTTGCGCGCAACACATCGCAAATTCGACCTGCCTCGAATAGAAATCCAAAATCGTGACGCACACCCTGCATCGCGCAATGTCGCGGAAATGCTTGACAAGCTCTCCAAAGCAAGGCATATTATACGCGTCCATGGACTTGCGTTTCGGCAAGTGACTGTGACGGACGGCTCAAAAATTTCTTGGTACCCGACAAAGCATGTCAGTCCCCTCAAAACTTTTGAAGCGCTTTGCATTTTTCAACCCCGTTCCTGCTGTGGCAATGAAACGGTTGGCTGCCAATGCGACGCGCTTGGTTTTGGAGCCCAACACGTTCGTGTTTCGCCAGGGCGATGCGGGCGACGCGTTTTACATGATCGAGTCGGGGAGTGTCGAGATTTTGAACGCGGCGGATGAAACCCAGCTTAATCTTTTGCACGCGGGGCAGTGGTTTGGCGATTTCGCGCTGTTGGATGATTCGCCGCGCTCGGCTTCGGTGCGTGCGCGCACGCGCGTGACCTTGATTTCTCTGCCCCGCGCGGAATTTCTTTGGCTGGTGACGACGTATCCGGTTGTGTTGCATGTTCTGGCGACGAGCAGTCAGCAGCAGCTGCGCGAGCGCGACCGCGTGTATCTTGCAGAGGTGGAAGCGCGCGCCCATCAATTGGAAGAGCTGTACTATACCGCGCTGGACATTACGCGTCACCTCGACCGTGACCGCGCCCTGGAAGCGATTCGCGAACGCGCGATTGAACTGCTCAACAGCGCGGGCGGCGAATTGTATTTGATTGATGCGATGTCGAATCTGTTGATTGCCCAGGCGCCCACACTGCCGAATACGCCGAATTTTCGCGTCGGCGAAGGGAGTGCGGGCATTGCGTTTGCGACGGGCAAGACGCGGGTCGAACTGCCCGCGCGTCGTATGCCGCGCCACGAATTGGCAGCGCCGATTCAATTGACCGAAACGAATGGCAAGGAACGGCAATTGGGAGTCCTGCGCGTTTATCGCGCCGGGGACGGAACGCCGTACATGGACAGCGATTGCACGCTGTTGGAATTGTTTGCCAGTCAAGCCGCCATTGTCATTGAAAATGCCGACCTCATTCACTCGCGGGTTTTACAAGGACAATTGGAAACGGAATTGCAAAATGCGCGGCGCGTGCAGCGGCAGTTGATTCCATTTGAACCGCCGCGTTTGCGCGGGTACCAGGTGGCGGCGTTGTGGCATCCCGCCAAGCAGGTGAGCGGCGACTATTATGATTTTATTTCGCTCGCGGACGGGCGTATCGGTTTTGTGATTGCGGATGTCTCGGGCAAGGGTTTGGACGCGGCAATGTTTATGGCGAATACCCGCGCGACGCTGCGCGCGAGCGCTGTGGCAGGCGACAGTGCCGCCGCGATTGTTGCACGCGCCAACAATACACTGGCGCAGGATTCGCCGGGCGGTATGTTTGTCACGGCATTTTTCGGAATTTTGGATCCACGGAGCGGTGTTTTCTCGTATAGCAATGCAGGGCACAATCCGCCGCTGCTTTGGCGCGCCCACAACCGGACGATGGAATTGTTGGAGGTGGGAGATCGGGCGCTGGCAATTACGAGTGATTTTGAGTACCACGCTCACAGTGTCATGTTTGCGCCGGGCGATTTGCTCTTGATGTATACGGATGGGGTCAACGAAGCGACAAATGCGGGCGACCAGCTCTTTGGCATGGAACGTCTGGAGAATGCCATCCAAGAAAACTCGTCCGGCACGGCGCAGCAGGTGATTCGTCAAATTGACGCGCGAGTACGCGCGTTTACCGGCGCGTATCCGCAAAGTGATGATATTACGGTTGTGGCTTTGCGGCGCACCTAACAAGACATGCCCGTCTTTTTTCAATTGCCTCAATTGGCGGTGTTGTTTGTCCTCCTGCTGCCGTTGTTGTTGGGCTATGCAATCGTCCAACGTCGTCGGCGCAAATTCGCGCTGCGCTACGCAAGTGTGGACCTCGTGCGTTCGTTCAAACGCGGACGCGGTTGGCGGCGGCACATTCCCGCGTTTTTATTCCTCGCCAGTCTTGCGGTTTTGCTTGCCGGTTTGATGAAACCTGCCGTGCTGGTGCGCGAACCTTACGATGAAGCGATTGTGATTGTGACGATGGATGTTTCGGCGAGCATGTGGGCGACGGACATGTATCCGAGCCGCATGGAAGCGCCCAAAGTCGCCGCGCAGTTGTTTGTGCAAGAGCTGCCGGAAAAAATGCGCGTCGGCGTCGTCTCGTTCAGCGAAACGTCGTATCTCAATCAGACGCCGACCAACAATCGCGACAAAGTGCAGGCGGCAATCCAAAAATTGGAACCGCGCAGCGGCACCGCGATTGGCAATGGGCTGCTCACAGCGCTTGATGCGGTGTACGGGGCGATGGGCGCGGAATTGCCGCAAGTGGAAAAAGGGTATTTTGCGCCCGCCGTGATTGTCTTGCTGACCGACGGCGAGAACACGGACGGGATCGAACCGCTGGATGTGGTGGGGCAGGCGGTCCATCACGGAATTCGCGTTTATACCATCGGCATCGGTTCGCCGGAATCTTCGACCATCAAGCGCGGTGCGTCAACCATTCAAGCGCGTTTGGATGAAGATGTGCTGAAACAAATCGCGCAACTGACCCAAGCCCAATACTATAATGCCGCGACCGAAAAAGATTTGCGCGCGGTATATCAAACGCTGACTACGCAGCTTATCACCCGCATTCGACCGCACGACATTTCATTTCTTTTTATCGCCACCGCATTTTTCCTCGGCGTCCTCGCGCTCGCGTTTTCCGTGATTTGGTCGAATCGGCTGCCATAAATAAAAAATGCGGAACGCTCGTTCCGCATTGTCTCATTCTCCGGCGTGTTGTTCGCGCAAACGTTCTATTTCGGCGCGCAAACGGGCGTTCTCGGCTTCAGCGGCGTGGCGCGCCGCAGTTTCGGCTGCAAGCCGTTCGTCCAATTCCACAACCCGTTCGTCCAACTCCACAACCTGTTCCGCCAATTCCGGCGGCGTCAACAAGTACTCGCGGCGCACCGGGTCAAACAGCCGCAGCGTGTTACCTTCGACGCGGAGTTCCAAACCCAGCACGCTGCTGTACATTTGTGTACCGTTTGTGATTTCGTACACGCCGTTCACCAAATGATGCGTGCGCAGCGGCGGTTCGAGGTACTCGCCCAACGGGTCAAAAATGTAAAATTCTTGGACGCCGAGCTCTTCGTACAACGCGCGCTTTTCTCGGACGTCTTGTATGCGTGTACTGCGTGAACTCAGTTCGATGATGACATCGGGCCCCTTGCCTTCTTCCCAAAGCTTGTACACCCGGCGCACATGTTTGGGCACGCCCTTGACCACAAACACGTCGGGCGCGACGACCTCTGCCGGCTCGCCTTCCACATAGTACATCATCATGTTGCCGCCAACATAGACATCCTGCGTCTGTTCAAAAAACGTGCGCAACACAAAGACCAACGCCAGCAGCTGCAGCATGTGGATTTCGCTTTCAGCCATGGGTTTGCCGTCCGATTCGGGATATTCGATTTGGGTTGTGGAGGGAACAGGCGTAATCATTGCGACACCATCTTGTGCCATGATAGAACACCTGCGCGGCGCTGTCAATCACAATACTTCTACATCATGTGGTTTGCTTTCTTGCAAGCCCGCGCTCGTCATTTTTACAAAAATCGCTTTTTCGTGAAATTCGCGCAATGTATGCGCGCCGCTGTAACTCATCCCCGATTGAATGCCGCCGACCAACTGCGTCAGGACTTCGCGCGCTTTGCCGCGATACGGTACCGCCGCTTCGACGCCTTCTGCCACGTAATCGTCCAAATCATCTTGCGCTACGCGTTCGCCGTCACGCGCTTTACGGTCGAGGTTTGCGGCGGTGGATGCCATGCCGCGCGATGCCTTGTATTTGTGTCCTTTGCGCGTCATCAGCAAGCCCGGACTTTCATCCGTGCCTGCGAGCAGCGAACCAATCATTACGGTATCTGCGCCCGCCGCCAATGCTTTTGCCGCGTCGCCGGGATGACGAATGCCGCCGTCTGCAATCGTCGGCACATCGTACGCGCGCGCGGCTTCCGCGCATTGCATCACCGCCGTCAACTGCGGTACGCCCGAACCCGCGACGAGACGCGTGACACAAATCGAACCGGGACCGACGCCTACTTTCACCGCGTCCGCGCCCGCGTCGCACAAGCGTTTGGTGCCGTCGGCGGTGGCGACATTGCCCGCAATGATTTGGGCATTGGGAAAACGTTTCCGCAGATTCACCAGCATTTCGATTTCTTGTTTGGAATCGCCGTGCGCAATGTCAATGACAATGCAATCCGCGCCCGCGTCCAACAAACATTCCACGCGCGCAAGGTCGTTTTCTTTGACGCCGACCGCGGCGCCGACCGCCAAACGCCCGCGCGCGTCTTTGGTGGAACGCGGATACTGCATTTGTTTCATAATATCTTTGAGCGTAATCAGTCCCGCGAGTCGTCCCCGTTCATCCACCAACGGCAATTTTTCGATACGATGTTCGTGCAGCATTTTTTCGGCATCGCTCAATGTAATGTCCGCCGGCGCGGTGACAACATGCGTTTGCATAATCGCGGTGATGGGTTTCGCATCGTCGTTCTCGAATAACAAATCGCGCGTCGTCACGATGCCTGCGATTTGTTCGCCGCCGTTCAAAATCAAAATGCCGCCCGTGCCGGTTTCATCCACAATGCGTTTCGCGTCGCCGACGGTGTGCGAGGTGTTGAGCGCAAACGGATTCTCGACGATGAACGATTCCGTCTTTTTGACGCGTTTGATTTGGGCGGTCTGTTCCTCGATTGTCAAGAAACGATGAATGATGCCGATGCCGCCTTCGCGCGCCATCGTGATTGCCATTTCGGCTTCGGTCACCGTGTCCATGTTGGACGACACAATCGGAATCTGCAATTTGAGTTTGCGCGTCAAGCGCGTTTGCACATTCAACTTGCGGCGCGACGCAACTTCGGAATATTGCGGCACCAACAAAACGTCATCATACGTCAACGCGGTTTCGGGAAGGATGGTCATACATCTTTTTGTAAGGGCGAAGCATTGACAGACGCGAGTGTGAATCGGGTCGCGTTTTGCGGTGTCAATGCTTCGCCCCTACTCGGCAAAAACAATTTTATTGTCATCGAACTTTTCAATCACGGCAAGCGATTCTACCTGAACCCCCAGATCCGCCAAAGCGCCGCGTCCGCCTTCGAATGATTTTTCAATCACCGCGCCGATGCCGACCAACTGCGCGCCGCTTTGTTGGACGAGACTTGCCAGCGCGCGAATGGTCAGCGCGGACGCGAGAAAATCGTCAATAATCAAGATGCGGTCAGCGGGCGACAAAAATTCGTGTGACACCATCAACGTCACTTCGCCGCCCTTGGTATGCGACGGCGCGGTCGCCTGATACGGTTCGGTGTTGAGCGTCAATGGTTTCGTCTTGCGCGCAAATACGACCGGCACCTGGAGCATCATGCCCGTCGCCAGCGCGGGCGCAATGCCGGAAATTTCCGCCGTCAAGATTTTGCTCGGATGCTGCGCGCGAAAGCGCCGCGCAAATTCATACCCGATGCCTTGCATCAGCAGCGGGTCCACCTGATGATTCATAAAGACATCCACTTTGAGGATGCCGTTGCCGAGATAACGTCCTTCGTTTTGGATGCGTTCCCGCAGCCAGTGCATATACATGCCGTCGCGTTCGTTCATGGGGCCTCCGGGAATTGGAGATTGGAGAATAGAGATTGGAGATGAATTATCGCACAGCATGATAGCCAGCGCCAAACGATAGAC
>CAZXYP010000007.1:0-3930 GCA_964644955.1 uncultured Anaerolineales bacterium
CGCGGGCGCGTTGGGTTGGAATTTGTCGGCGGATGATGTGGCGCGGTTGAGCGAAATGAGTGCAGGAATTTTCAGAGACTAGAGATTAGAGACTGGAGACTGGAGACATGCAATCTCTAGTCTCCAGTCTCCAATTATTTTTCATGAACAAACGTCGAATCATTATCGGAATTGTGGTTGCGCTGCTCGCGCTGCTGCTCATCGGCGCGGGCGGTTTTGTTGTTTGGGCAAATCAAGCAGCACAGCCGATGCCCGAAGCCTTCGCCGCAATGCAATCTACAAGCACGGTACAGTTTTCGCAAGAAAACGGATGGCTGGTGTACAAACCGATTGGCGCGGAACCGACAACGGGATTGGTGATTTATCCCGGCGGCAAAGTGGACTATCGCGCGTACGCGCCGACCGCGCAAGCGATTGCGGCACAAGGGCATCTCGTCGTCATTCCGCCGATGCCGTTGAATCTCGCGTTCCTGGACACGAATGCGGCGGAAAAAATTATCGCGGCGTTTCCGCAAATCCAAAAGTGGGCAGTCGCCGGACATTCGCTCGGCGGCGTCGCGGCATCGAGTTACGCGGCAAATCACCCGGACAAAATTCAAGGCGTCGGGTTTTGGGCGTCGTATCCGCAAGGCACCATGACGACCTATCCCGGTCAAGTCGTTTCGATTTCGGGAACGAACGATGGACTTGCCACGCCTGCGAAAATAGAGGACTCGAAAACAAACTTGCCCGCCTCCACTGTATATGTTCCCATCCAAGGCGGCAATCACGCGCAGTTTGGCTATTACGGCGAACAAGAAGGCGATAATCCCGCGACGATTTCGCGCGCGGAGCAACAAGCGCAGCTCGTCGCCGCGATGGTGAAATTACTGCAGGGGCTGTGAAATGTTACAACGCGTTCTGAAAACTGTCGGCGTCGTCTTGTTGGTCCTTCTCGCGCTCGCGTTGATTGTGCCGCTGGCGCTGCCGATTCCGCCGTTGGAAAATACGATTGCACCCGAACAACTCGCGGACGCGGACAGCCAATTTATGGACTTGAACGGACTGCGCGTGCATTATAAAAAAACGGGCGACGGCGAGACCGCATTTGTTTTGCTGCACGGTTTCGCGTCCAACACCTACACGTGGGATAAAGTACTGCGCGAATTTGGAGCGCGCGGCACGACGCTTGCGTATGACCGTCCCGCGTTCGGACTTACGTCGCGTCCGCTGCCCGGCGAATGGCAAGGCGAAAATCCATACTCGCCCGAAGCGAATGTAGATTTGCTGTTCGCATTGCTCGACGCGCAAGGTATTGACAAGGCAATCCTCGTCGGCAATTCGGCGGGCGGCGCGGTAGCGATGGACGCCGCATTGCAGCATCCCGAACGCGTGCAAGGATTGATTTTGGTGGACGCAGCGATTTACGAAGGCGGCGGACGTCCCGCGTGGCTTGCGCCCATTTTGAATTTGCCGCAGGTCCAGCGCATCGGTCCGCTCCTCGTACGCGGCATTGCCGACAGCGGCATGGAACTGCTCAAGACCGCGTATCATGACCCGAACAAACTCACCGCCGAAACCATCGCGGCATATCGCAAACCGTTACGTGCGCACAATTGGGACATTGGCTTGTGGCAATTCACGACAGCCGCGCAGTCGCGTCAACTCGCCGCGCGTTTGACAGAATTGAAAATGCCGGTTTTGGTCGTCACGGGCGATGACGACCGCATCGTGCCAACCGCAAGCAGTCTGCGCCTCGCACGCGAAATTCCCGGCGCGCAATTGGCGGTACTGCCGCAATGCGGGCATGTGCCGCAAGAAGAATGCCCGGCAGCGTTTATGCAAGCCGTCAATCCTTTTGTTGCAAAGCTTGAAGCCGCGCAGCCGTAACCTGTTTTGACCGAATCGGAACATGTCATTGATAAAATGGGCGCAAACCATTTTTTTCGGAGGCAGGTATGAGTGACACTGGAGTCGCCCAACCGACGGTTGCCGTTATCGGCGCGGGTCCGGCGGGTTTGTACGCCGCGCAGCAGCTGGTGAAACAAGGCGCGCGCGTCGTATTGTTTAATCGGGACATTAAACCCGGCGGACTTGCCGAGTACGGCATTTATCCCGACAAGTTGAAAATGAAAGGCGGCTTGCGCGCGCAGTTTCAAAAAATTCTGGCGCTGCCGCAAGTGGATTACTTTGGCAACGTGAGCATCGGCGCGCAAGGCGCATTGACGTTGGCAGATTTGCAGACCTTTGGGTTTGACGCCATTTTGGTGACGGTGGGCGCGCAAGGCACCAAATGGCTCGGCTTGCCGGGCGAACACTTGCGCGGCGTTTATCACGCCAAAGAAATTGTCTATCACTATAATCGTTTGCCGCCGTTCAGTACGGCAACGTTTGAAATCGGCAAGCGCGCGGTCATTGTCGGCGTTGGCAATGTGATGATGGATGTGGCGCACTGGTTGATTCGCGAATTAAAAATTGAAACCGTGACGGCGGTGGCGCGACGCGGTCCTGCTGAAATCAAATTCGATAAAAAAGAATTTGAAACGGTCGGCGCGAATGTGGACCTTGCCGCGCTCAATGCTGAAATCGCGCGCTGTGCGCCGTTGATGCGCGCGGTGGATGAAAATCCGGATACGGCGCGCAAGGACATTCTCGCGGGACTGCCGCACGCGCTGCCGCCGGTTTCGTCCACACGCTTTTTGTTTGAATTTCTCGCGTCGCCGCGCGAATTGTGCGGCGACGCGCAAGGACGCGTGCATTCCATCGAAATCGAAGAAAACGAACTCGTGCGCGCAAACGGGGATGTCAAGGCGCGCGGGTTGGGACGCACCCGCGAAATTGTGTGCGACACGGTGATTTTTGCGATTGGCGATGCGGTAGATGAACATTTCGGTTTGCCGATGGCGCGCGGCGAATTTGTAAAAAACCCGGCGCCGCGTTTTCCCGTCGAAGGCGTTTCGTACGAAGCATTCGACCCGAATACTCAACAGCCGTTGGAGGGAATTTTTATCGCGGGTTGGGCGCGCCAAGCTAGCACGGGGTTGGTCGGCGTCGCGCGCAAAGACGGCACGAACGCGGCGAATGCGATTGGGGCATATCTTGAAACACGCACATCGCCGTCCGGGGTTGATGTATCCATGCTGGAACAATCGCTCAAACAGCGCGGCGTTGTGGTCACCAAAACCGATTTGGGCAAACTCGCGGCGGCGGAACGCGCGGAAGCGCAAACGCGCGGTCTCCCCGAATACAAATTTGCGACGAATCAAGCAATGCTGGACGCGATGGGTTTGGCATAGGACTTGATGAAAAAAAGAAAAACGCCGCGACACGCGGCGTTTTTTATTTTCCTCTCTTGTCGTTTATACTCTTTCAAATGCGCGTTGGCATTGATTTATCCCCATTGGCTTATGGCAATCGCACGCGAGGTATCGGCACGTACGCGGAAAATTTGGTTGCGGCGTTGACGGCGGACGATGCGACCAATGAATATGTTTTGTTCACGACGCGCGGCATCGAGCGCTATGAATTGCCGTTTGTGCGCGCGTCCAATGTCACACCCATGTCGCTGCCGGTTCCGGCGTTGGGACGCGCGACGCCGTTGGTTTCGCATCAACTGATTCTGCCGCTGCGCGCGCGGACGCTGCATTTGGATGTCTTGCATCTCATTTCCGTACCGTTCAATCCATCCACGCCCGCCGTGCCACTGCGCGCGGGTGTGCCGACCGTGATAACGCTGTTTGATGTCATGCCGCTGCGTCTGGGCGAAATGCTGTTAAAGCACGCGCGCTATCGTCGTTTTTACGATTGGCAATTGAATGTCTGCCGCCGCGCCGGCGCGATCATCACCGCGTCGCACGCCGCCGCGCGGGATTTGGTTCAATATGACGTTGCGCCGCGTGAAAAAATTCGCGTCATTCCACTGGCGCCGCCGCCGCTTGCCGCCCTGGCGGA
>CAZXYP010000007.1:3940-38921 GCA_964644955.1 uncultured Anaerolineales bacterium
CGCCGCGCCATTTTTCTTGCATGTCGGCGGCGACGAGCCGCAAAAGGACCAGCCCACTGTTTTGCGCGCGTTCGGTTTGCTGTGCCGCAATCCCACGTTCCATCATAACCTTATCTTGGTGGGCAGGCACCACGGGGATGACATGCCCGCGTTGGAAATCACCCCGCGCGCGGCGCGGCGTATTTTGCGTTTACCGCTGGTGGCGCGCGCAGATTTGGATGCGTTGTACGCGCAGTGCGAGGCGTTTGTGTTTCCATCGCTGTATGAAGGGTTTGGCTTGCCGGTATTGGAAGCGATGCGCGCGGGCGCGCCGGTGGTGACTACGAACACATCCGCGCTGCCTGAAATCGCCGGTGATGCCGCAGTGCTGGTCGCGCCCAAAAATCCCGAAGCGGTGGCGAGCGCGATGCAGCGTATTCTGGAGGATGAACGCGTGCGCGTGAAATTGAGCGAAGCGGGCGAACGGCGCGCGCAGCAATTTACGTGGACGCGCACGGCGGAATTGACGCGCGCGGTGTATGTACAGATTGCGGCGCGCAAAAAGCAACATGGATAGACGCAACGCCTTGCCGCGCGTGGTCTGGGACATGACGTTCACGATTCGCAGTCGGACCGGCACACATACATATACCCATAACCTGTATCGCGCGGTGGACGCGCGGCAGCAGGTCGAGCTGCAGCAAGTGTACGGGACGCGCGCTGTCGGACACAAGCGTCGTGGCGGTTCACTGCCCGCCGCAAAAAATATGTGGTGGCTCGCGCGCGGATTGGAACGAGAATTGAACGCGCGCGCGCCGGATTTGTTTCATGCGGCAGCATATTTGGGTCCGCGCCGCGCGCCGTGTCCTGTAGTGGTGAATGTGTTTGACACGGCATATCTCACCTATCCGCAGTACTTTGATTGGAAGTGGCACGCGTACGCGCGCTTTGTCATTCCGCATACCGTACGGAACGCGGCGGCGGTCGTAACGTTGACGGAGCACGCGCGCGAGGAAATCATCCGCGCATACAATGTGCCGGCGCAGCGCGTGCATATCGTCGCGCCGGGCATCGGCGGCGAGTTTCAGCCGGAGCCGGACGCTTTTCTCATCGCGCAATTGCGCGCGCGGTACGGCTTGCGCGAAAATTATTTGCTGTATCTTGGCGCGACGAACGGACGCAAAAATATCCCCGCGTTGGTCGAGGCATTCGCGCGGCTGCGCGCAGAGTTTCCGCAATTGACGCTCGTATTGGCAGGACCGCGCCAGCTCGACGACGCGGCGACGACGCAAGCGATTCGCGCACACGCGGTGGAAAATACCGTGACGCGTTTGGGACATATCCCCCAGTCCGATTTACCACTGCTGTATGCAGGCGCGCGCGCGTTTGTGTATGCGTCCAAATGGGAAGGGTTTGGCATTCCACCGGTCGAAGCGATGGCGTGCGGGACTCCCGTCGTTGCTGCGCCGAATCCGCCAATGCCGCAAGTGCTGGGTGACGCGGCGTGTTGGGCAAACAATGACAGTCCCGCCGCGCTGGCGATGGCAATCCGCCGCGTGCTGAATGACGACGCCTTGACGCAAACTCTGCGCGACAAAGGCATCGCGCGCGCGCGGATGTTTACATGGGAAGGCGCCGCGCAAGCGTTATTGCAGATTTACGCGGACGTGCTGCATTCACGAAAAAAAAGCGCGCACGGATGAACATTGGAATTGACGCTCACATGTTGGGACAAAACGAGACCGGGAATGAAAAGTACATTCTCGAACTCGTACGTCATGCGCCGCGTCAAGCGCCTGCGCATCGTTTTTTTGTGTATGTGGAATATCCCGAAGCGGTCCCCGCGCAAGTGCGCGCGTATCCGAATGTGCGCGTCGTGCCGTTGAAAACCCATTCCGCCGCGGCGCGTTTGGCGTGGGAATTGTCGCGCCGCGCGGCGACCGACGCGCTGGATGTTTTGCACGTTTCGTACAATGCGCCCCTGCAATTGCCGCCAAAGTGCGGGCTGGTGGTAACGATTCACGATATTTCGTTTGAAACGCATCCCGAATGGTTTCCGGCGCGCCTGCGCTGGTTTTTGAAAGCAAGCGTGCGGCGTTCCGCGCGCGCGGCGCGGCAAATCATTACCCTGTCGGAATGGTGCCGCGCGGATTTGATCCAAACCTACGGACTCGAAACGGAACGCGTGTGGGTGACCCACGCGGCGGCAAGCGAGGCGTTTCATCCCAATGTGCCGCGCGCGGACTTGGATGCCATTCGCAAAAAATACCATACGGGCGAGCATTTCATTTTGGCGGTCGGCAATGTGCAGCCGCGCAAGAATCATTTGCGTTTGCAGCAAGCGTTCGCGTTGGCGCGCGCGCGCGGCATGTTGTCGCACAAATTGGTGCTGGCGGGGCAAGCGCATTGGCGCGCGGAGGCGGTTTTGGAATACGCCCGCGCATTGGGCGACGCGGTGGTGTGGACGGGATACGTGCCCGATGCGGAGTTGCCGATGTTGTATAATGCAGCAGAGATGTTTTGTTATCCTTCGCTGTTTGAAGGTTTTGGACTGCCGGTGTTGGAAGCGATGGCGTGCGGCGTGCCGGTGATTACGTCGAATGTGACGGCGCTGCCGGAAGTGGTGGGCGAGGCGGCGTATTTGACCGACCCGTATGATGTCGAAGCGTTGGCGCAAGCGCTGTATGTTTTGGCGCGGGATGCGAACGCGCGCGACACCTGGCGCGAGCGCGGTTTGGCGCGGGCAAAACAATTTTCATGGGCGCGTATGGCAGACCAAACCGTTGCGGTCTATGAACGCGCGGCGCAACACACGCCTCAAGTACAAATTCGAGAACCATTGGCATGAGGTTTTGGAATTGGCTGATTCTCTGCCGTTATCAAATCACACGGGGCTTTCGCCGGCGCCGCTTTGAATTTTTTTGGACAAGTTTGGGGCGACATGTGGGCACGCGCTGGTGGTTGGATTTGGGCGGTGGCCCCGGCAGTTATCTTTTGTCGGAATTGGACGCGCGGGGGCAAGACGCGCCGCGCGTGATTTTGTTGGATTTGGGCGAAGCGGAATTGTTGGACGCGCGGCGGCGTTTTCCGCAAGTGCAATGCGTGCGCGCGGACGGCGAACATTTACCGTTTCGAGACGAGGCATTCAATTTGGTGTTTTGTAATTCGGTCATTGAGCATGTGGCGCATCCCGCGGCGCTGGCTGCCGAAATTCGGCGGACGGGACGGCGCTTTTTTGTGCAGACCCCCAACGGCAATTTTCCTCTCGAAAGCCATTCGCATGTGCCGCTGCCCTTTTTTTGGCGAATGCCGCGCGCGCTGCAGCGCGGCATGTGCCGGATTGTCGGCGCGCGGTGGGACTATGTAATGTCCGTACATTATTTGACGCCGCAAGAACTGCAAGCGTACTTTCCCGATGCAGAGTTGATTCGTGAACGCGCGTGGGGTTTGACCAAGTCGTTTTATCTAGTCACCCTGCCCGGTGCGCGTGAATCAGCGGTTGTCGCCGCGCCCCGCACTTTTGCCGAACACGTTCGCACGGAGGACGTGTGAAGATTGCGTTTGTCGGGACGCGCGGTATTCCGGCGAATTACGGCGGTTTTGAAACCTGTGCGGAAGAGTTGAGTGTTCGACTGGTCGAACGCGGGCACGAGGTCACGGTCTATTGTCGTTCGCACCACATCTCGTACGATAAACCGTATTATCGCGGTGTACGGCTGGTGCGCTTGCCGACCATCCCCAACAAATATCTCGACACGATTGTCCACGCGATGCTTTCCTCACTGCATACCTTGACGCAAGAATACGATGTGGTGCTGATGTTTATCGCGGGCAACAGTCCGGTCTCGTTCGTGCCGCGTCTCGGCGGCAAAAAAGTAGCGCTGAATGTGGACGGCTTGGATTGGAAACGCCGCAAGTGGCCCCCGTTGGCGAAAAAATATATTCGGTTTGCAGAATGGCTGGCAACGAAATTACCCAATCTGGTGATAACGGATTCGCGTCAGGTGCAGCAGTATTATCGTGAACACTTTGGCGTCGAGACCACGTACATTGCCTATGGTGCGGACGTTTTGCCGCTGCCGCCGGGCGAGTACATGAGCCAGTACGCGTTGGAACCGCAAAAATATATTTTGTTTGTCGGTCGGTTGGTGCCGGAAAATTGCGCGCATCATTTGGTGGCAGCATTTGACCGGCTCAATACGGATATGCGCTGCGTCATTGTGGGCGATGCGCCGTATGCGGCGGATTACATCGAGGAATTGAAAGCGGCGGCGGGACCGCGCGTAATTTTTACGGGTTATCTGTACGGGGATGGGTATCACGAATTGTCGTCACACGCGTATGTGTTTGTGGAAACGTCGGAAGCGGGCGGCACGCATCCTGCGCTGCTGGAGGCGATGGCATTCGGCAACGTCGTCGTGGTCAATGACACGCGCGAAAACATGGAAACCATCGGCGACGCGGGTTTATCCTACGAAGGCAGCCGCGGCGCAGAACCGCTGGCACAGGTACTGCAAGATTTGATAGACCATCCGGAGCGCGCCAAAGAATATCGCTTGCGCGCCAAAGAACGCGTGCGACAGCATTTTACGTGGGATGCGGTGACGGATGAATACGAAGCGTTATTCAAGCGAATGTTGAAATAACAAACGGCGAGCGGAATAATTCCACTCGCCGTTTTTGTACTGCAATCTATTGATTGAATCGGGTCACGGTACGACGAACGAATACCATACAGACTTGCTGCATTTGTTCTCTGCGTTGCATGCCTTGACGCGCCAGAAATAGGTATGTCCTCCGGCGAGCGCGGGCGGCGTGTATTGATCGTTCGGCACGTTTTTGTTGTTGTGCACGGTGGCGCCATTTGCCGCGTCCTGCTTGATAATGACAACGTAACGTACCGCGTACTCGGACGGATTCCAATCCAAAAGCGGCGGATTGTTTGTTACTGTCGCTCCATTGTCGGGAGAGACCAACTGCGGCTTGGGCGGCACGGGCAAAGTACTCGTGATATTGACACACTCTGAAAATTCGGATGTATTCCCCGAACTATCGGTCGCGGTAGCAATTACCACTCCACTGCTGATTGCGGTGCTCAATGTGGTCGTGAACGACGCGTTACCACTGCTGTTGGTGTTGACATCCGTCGAGCCCAAATAATTTTTGCCCTGTCCGACGTGACGATTGTATGTATTATCGCACACCGGGTTTTGGTAAAAATCGAGGGTGTATTTTTGATTGGGACGGCTGTTGAGTGCGCCCTGAATAGTCATGGTCCCGTTGTTCACGCCCGCGCCGCTCAGAGTCGGAAAATTCTGGAGCATATTGGGGCCGGTGTCGGGGTCTTGGTTGTCGTTGGGCGTGAACCCGTCCACGGCGACATTGATGCCAAGTTTCGCATTGCCGTAGATGGAGTTGCGGCGGATTTGATTGCCCGTGCCGTTCTTGATGCGAACACCGTCGCTCTGATGATACGCGATGATATTGTCGGTGACTAGATTGTTGTTGGTATGGATGAGAATCCCAATTCCGTTGTTGGGCAAACGGGTCGAGCCGTTCGCGGCAACACCGATAAGGTTGTTTTTGATTGTATTGCGCGACGAGCCGGTGAAAATCAAGACGCCGGTGCTGCCATTGCCGGAAATTACGTTGCCGTCCACCGTGCTTTGGGAGCTGTTTTCGTCCAACACGATGCCGTTATTTTGTCCCGCAATCGCGGCGGTGCCTGCGCTGTTGGTGCCGATGTAATTGCCCTGCACCACATTGTTGCGCGTGGCAACATCGGTTTGTCCGATTTCGACATTGATATTGCCGTTCCCCGAAATGACATTCCGTTCTTGCGGGTTCGGTCCGCCGATAATGTTGTTGGGCGCATTGACGACCAGCACGCCGACGCCGTTATTGGGAATCCCGCCATTGCCGTTCACATTCACGCCGACAAAGTTTCCGATAACCTTGTTATTGTAGGCGTGGTCAATCACGATGCCGTGTTGGTAGTTGCCCGAAATGAGATTGCAGTCGCCGGTACATGCGCCACCCGGCGTGACGCCGTTGGTGCCGCCAATGACATTGTCATGGCTGCCCTCGCGCAGATGCACGCCTTCCATCGCTTTTTTGGCGGCGGTGCCTGCCGCGTTGGTGCCAAGATAGTTTCCAATGATAACGTTGTAGCTGGCCCCGTCGTTCGTACCGATGGCAACGCCGCCGTTCGGGCGGTTGTTGATAATTAACCCCTTGATGACATTGTTGTGACTGCGGAGCGAAATGCCATCGTGATAGATATTCGCCAGCCCCATGTCGAGTTGGATGCGGTCGTCGCTTTGCGTGCCGTCAATCATTACGCCCGCGTTATCGGTCAAGTCCGGGAGCCAATCTTTGACGGTGATGGTTTGTACGCCGCTGCCGGTGAGGTCGAATCGAATTAAATCAAAGCCCGCGCTGGCGTTGGCTTGATTCATCGCCCAGCGCAGTGTGCCCGCCGCGCCCTTGCTTTGAATCCCCGCGTCGTCGGTCTTGGTGACGACATAGGTATTGACCGGCTCAATCTGAAGGAGGGGGTGGAGCGTCGGCGGCGGTTGATTGGACGCGCGTGTCACTTCCGCGCCCATCATGGCCGTCAACAGCAGTCCAAGAATGAACAGCATGCGGTACATTTGCATCGAACAAATAACTCACTTTCTTTCCCCCCGCCGATAGGATAACACTATCCTCCATGCTTTTTGAATAGGCAATTGGTCATGGCGCGTACGTTCCTTAACCGTTTGTAAGCGTTTTGTAATGTCCTTTTTCGTTCCACAAGCGCTTCAAAATTGCTTCACAATTGCGCGCGATACTTGCAGCAGAATGAATTCACACGGAGGAAAAAACATGAGAGGTCGTTTTTGGTTTGGAATCCTCGCCGCGCTACTGCTGCTGGGACTGGTTGCAGGCGTCGGCGTGATGGCGTACAATGTGGGCGTTATGCAGGGCATGGCGCTTACCAACACGGCAGTCGCGGATGGAACCACTGTCCCTGCGACGCCCTTTGTAACAACATGGATGCCGCACCGCCCGTTCGCTTTTGGATTTGGATTCTTCGCTTGTCTGGTCCCGTTCTTTTTTGTGCTGACCTTTTTTCTCCTCATGCGTTTTGTTTTCGGTGGACCGCACCGTCGGCGCGGCTGGGGCGGACCGGGGATGTACGGCAAGTGGAATCCCGAGGAGGGCAATCTGCCGCCGCACGTTGTGGAATGGCACCGCAAATTGCACGAGCAAGAAAATGCGCCGCCTGCGCCTACCGCGCCCGCCCTGTGAGTGGACATGAAAACCATTCTGGTCGTTGACGACGAACCGAAAATTACGCAAGTGGCGCGCGATTATTTGGAACACGCCGGGTTTGCGGTTATCACGGCGTTTGACGGCAAGACCGCGCTCGCCGCCGTGCGCGCACACAAACCGGATTTGCTCGTGCTGGACCTCGGCTTGCCGGAATTGGACGGCTTGGATGTTACGCGTCACGTGCGGCGCGATTCCAACGTCCCTATCATTATGCTTACTGCGCGCGGCGACGAGTCGGACAAACTGGTCGGGCTGGAATTGGGCGCGGATGATTACATGGTCAAGCCCTTTAGCCCGAAGGAGTTGGTCGCGCGCGTGCGCGCGGTGCTGCGGCGCATGGAAGGCGAAACCACACGCGGCGCGTTGATTCGCGTCGGCGCATTGACGCTGGATGAACCGCGTATGCAAGTAAAACTCGCGGATAAAAACATTGACGTGACGCCGACAGAATTTCAATTGCTCGCGGCGTTGGCGCGCCAACCGGGACGCATTCTCACGCGCGCGCAGTTGCTCGACGCCGTGCGCGGTATCGCGTTTGAATCGTACGAACGCGCCATTGACGCGCACATCAAAAATTTGCGCAAGAAAATCGAACCCGACCCCCGCGACCCACAATACATTCTGACGGTGTATGGCGTGGGGTACAAGTTTCGGGAAGAGTGAGCAGTGTTGAACATTGAGTGTTGAGCATTGAGCGCTGAGTGCTGAGTGTTTTTCATTGTTCATTCGTCATGTAGCGATGCGTTCTCCTCCGCCGTGGTGGAATCACGAGCATCCGTTTCCTTCGTCCCGCGCGCATTGGATGCCGATGCGCCGCCGTTTTGTGTGGCGTTTTGGCGCGCTCTTGTTTTTGATGGTCCTGTTCGCGTGTGGGGCGTTCACTTTTTTGTTTTGGGTCGCCGCCTTATCGCAAGGACTCCTCGCCCTGCCAGAACCTACGAATTTGCTCTTGCGCGCCATCGGCATTGGCATCTTTCTAAGCGGCTTGGGCGCACTGCTCTTTACCTTTCGGATTTTTCGCCGTTCCGCCGAGCCGGTGGGCGAAGTGATTGACGCCGCGCAGCGCGTCGCCGATGGCGACTATACCATTCGCGTGCAGGAACGCGGACCGCACGAAGTGCGAACCTTGACGCACGCGTTCAATGCCATGACCGCGCGGTTGGAGCAAAATGACACACTGCGCAAAAATATGTTGGCGGATATTTCCCACGATCTTCGCACGCCGTTGACGGTGATGCAAGGCAATCTTGAAGGCATGTTGGACGGCATCTATCCGCTCGACCGCGCGCATCTGGAGCCGGTGCTGGACGAGACACGGCAGATGGCGCGTCTGATTCAAGATTTGCGGACGATGGCGTTGACGGAAGCGGGCGCGCTGCATTTGCTCAAGGAACCGACCGACCTGGCGGTTTTGACGCACGAAACCGTTGCGTTGTTTCGCGCTCAAGCCGAAGCGGCGGAGATACATCTTGAAACGAACACGGACGCGCGTTTGCCGTTGGTAGAATGCGACCCCGCGCGGATTCGACAGGTGCTGGAGAATCTGATTGCCAATGCTTTGCGGTTCACGGCGCGCGGCGGGCAGGTGGTGGTGCACTGTGCGTCACACAATCGTCATAACGTAAGTGTCACGGTAAAAGATACGGGGCGGGGAATTTCGTCCGATGAATTACCGCACGTTTTCGAGCGTTTTTACAAAGCGCGCGATTCGGGCGGTTCGGGTTTGGGTCTGGCGATTGCCAAAGGATTGGTCGAAGCGCACGACGGGACAATTTCCGCCGAAAGTGAATTGGGCAAGGGAACGCGGATTGTGTTGACGCTGCCTGTGGGACAGAATGAATGAGCGGAAAGAGGTCATCCCAACCCATACCGCGCAAATGCATGAAACCGCCTTTGCAAGCAAAACGTATAGCATTCAGACTTGCCCCGTGAGCATCTCCGCCGCGCGGCAATCATTTTCAACCAGACACAATCGTCAAAGAGGAAAGGAAATTTTTTCGTGGCAAGTGTCGAAATGACCGCGCCCGCGCCGGCTGCGCCGCGCGCGTTACCGCAGTGGCGCGATTTGTTTTTGTATCTGCTGGTGGGCGGCGGCGGTTTCGTTTTTGCGTCGCTGGTCGCGGGACGGTTTGTGGAACGCGGTTCCCTCACGGTGAGCATCCTGGCGTATGCGCTGAACGTTTTCTTTTTTGCGGGCAGTGTTTTGCTGATCGGCGTCGCGCGCGGGAAATTGAATTTACGCACAATGGGATTCGTTCCGCCGCGCATTCGTGCGGGATGGTTCATCGGCGCTATTCTATTGTCGTTGGCATTGTTACCGCTTCGCGGCATGATTGGCGTGGTGGCGCAATATCTGGCGGGCGGTTCGCTCGCCGGAATGCAAAATCGCCTCGATGTGATCGCGCCCGAAAGTTTTACGTGGGTCGGTTTTCTCGTCACGCTCATTGGCGCGGGGGTTCTCGTCCCCATTGCCGAAGAAATGTATTTTCGCGGCGCGCTGTTCACCTGGTTTCGACAGCGCTACAATTTTCCGATTGCGATGCTTGCGAGTTCACTCATGTTCGCGTTCGGGCACATTGATACGTACGGCGTCGTCGCGGCAAGTTTTGTGTTGGCGCTCGTGAACGCGTGGGTGTTTGAAAAAAGCAAAACGCTGTGGGCGCCGATTCTGATGCACATTACGACCAATTCGTTTGCGGTGCTGGTGATTTATGCCGCGCTCGCCTTCGCGCCGCACCTCCTCAAGACGCAATAGCGGAATGTCATCCGACGGATGCGCGCGCGTTGGCAAGGCATACGCGCCGCGAGGTTCGTGAATGGGCGCGCAAATCGCGTAACCGATTCATTTGACGCGAACGCGCGCCGCGCGTACACTCGGCGGTGTGTCCGGCTTGCAGACCTTTTTCACCACGCTCTTTACGATTGTGCTGCCGATTCTGCTTGTGGCGGGCATCGCCTACGGACTCGGCAAACGAAAAATCATCACCGAGCAACGTTCCCTCGCGCGCGCGTCCCTTTATTTTTTCAGTCCCGCGCTCGCATTCGTCTCGCTCGCCAATTCCACCGTCAACGCGTCCGATTTTTTTTCTATCGTCGTGTTTGCGATTTTGATGGTGGTGCTTCTCGGCGCGTTGAGTTGGGGCATTGCGCGCGTCCTAAAATTTGACCGCATGTTGACGAGCGCGTTTTTGTTGAGCATTCTGTTTGTGAATGCGGGCAATTACGGGATTCCGTTCAATCAATTCGCGTTCGGTCCGGACGGCGTGGCGCGCGCGGCGATTTATTTCACGGTCAATTCGATGCTCGCCAATACCGTTGCCGTGTATATTGCATCGTCGGGACACTCGGAGATGCGCGCGTCCATCCGCGCCGTTTTGAAAATGCCGTTGGCGTACGCGGCGGCGCTCGGCTTGCTTTTCAATTTGATGCACTGGTCATTGCCGATGCCGCTCATGCGCGCGCTGGAATTGGCGGCGGCAGCCGCGCTCCCCATCATGTTGGTCAATCTCGGTTTGGAAATGGCGCGGGCGCGTTTGCAAGATTACGATTGGCGCGTTTTTCTCGCCACCGGCATCAAATTGTTGGTCGCGCCGCTGATTGCGCTCGCGTTGGCGGCAGCGCTGGGCATGCAGGGCTTGACGCGTTCGGTCTCGGTCATTGAAGCGTCCATGCCGACGGCGGTCATGGCATCGCTCATTGCCACCGAATTTCGCGCGCGTTCGGATTTTGTCACCAGTGTCGTATTTGTTTCAACGCTCGGCAGCACTATCACCCTCACTTTGCTTTTGCTGTTTCTCGGTTACAGCCCCCCCTAGACAAAATGGAATTTTTGCTGCTCGTGCTTTTGGTGCTTGCGCTCGGCGCGGCATACTATTTGCGACAAAGCGGACGCGCGGCGCAAGCGCGCGCGGGCGTGCCAATCAACGCGCGCGTCGTATCTTCCGACACGGGCGCGTGGGCGCGCTTGGAAAAACCGTTGTTTTCGCGGCGCTATCAGTTGACCGGCAAACCCGATTACATTGTGCGGGATGACACGGGCGCGACGATTCCGATTGAAGTAAAACCGACGCGCACGACGCCACACCCGCGTCATTCCGACACGATGCAGTTGATGGCGTACGGAGTTTTGATTGAGGAAAAATTCGGGACGCGTCCTGCGTACGGCTTGTTGAAATACCGCGACGAGGTTTTTGAAATCGCGTTCACGGAGGAATTGCGCGCGGAATTTTTTGAAACCCTGAAAGAAATGCGCGCCGCGCGCCGCGCAAAAAATGTTTCGCGCAATCACGCCGACGCGGTGAAATGTAAATACTGCGGGTATCGTGATGCGTGCGAGGAACGATTGGCGTAACGGCAAGCGTTACTTGCCGGCGGGCGGGCGTGGACAATGCTTGAGACGTAGGAAAAAGCCCGAAGCCAGAATGCGGCAGAATTCCACTCGTCAGGTGCGCGCTGTGTTGGGCGGCGTTGTTTGGGAGCTGCTTCAATCCCCTTCCCATTACCGCTGCGATATTACACCTTTGCAATCATGTAGCGGAAATTGTTTTTGAGACGATATCCGCCTGAGTCTGTTTTGAATGGCGTAATGACATTCAAGACTACATCGCGCACTACATCCTCTCCTCTATGGTGAATTGCGCGTATGGCTGGACCCGAAGAAAGCAAACCACGCAGCGCTGTTGCTTCATCCGGATATTCCCATGGACAATCAACAGTCTCAACCATTCCCGGAACCATTCCCGCTTCTGCGGCGAGGGCTTCGAGCGCTCCATCAGCCGAAAGTGCAAAGGGTCCGGGAGCGCCCGGCGGTGGCGGTGGCAACAATGAACCTAATGCCGCAATATATGCGGCGGATTCATTTTCTTCTCGTTTACCAAAAACAGCGATGACAACCGTGCCAGTCCGTGATACACGGCTTGCTTCTCGTAACGCATTCACAGGGCTGGCAGCGAACTGGAACGAACTGAAACCCGTTACTACGTCAAAAGTCTGATTTGCATAGGGCAATACTTCCATCTCGCCTGTTCGGAAATCGCCGTCACTCACACGCTCTTGGGCAATCGCAAGCAGAGACTCTGCCGCGTCAATCCCACTAACCCGTGCGCCGCGTTTTGCCGCCATTTCGCAAAAAATGCCTGACCCACATCCGATATCCAGGACAAAAGTTCCTTCACCGATGGCGGTCTTGTTTAGAACTGTTTCATAAAGTGGAATGGCAACACCTTCCTGTACTTCAGCCCAATCCTTTGCCCGCGTTCCCCAAATCTGTCCTTGAATTTTCGCTGTCCCCACAAGTTCTCTCCCAGAGCAGATTCCAGTTTGATTGGTGGGGGCTCACCCCAAGAATTCCAAAGTTTGCGAAACTTTGGAATTCTGAAACCCACTCATCATTTAGGAATTCGCTTTAATAGCGCTGCTGCGCTCTTGACTTTAATTCAATTGGCGAAGTCGCCTGACCGACTGCGCGTCAGCCGCCGCGCAGTGAGTGAAGCCGTCAGCTGAATGCGCCAACCCGAACGGGCTTGACACTCGCTGTCCAAAACGTTTTCCAAACAACGATAGATATATCAGTCGGCATTTCGCGTCTGTCAAAACGACAGCCAAAAGACACATTTGCCGAAAAGCATAACTCATTCTCCCGACAAAGTTTTGCCAATCAATTTCTACTTGTTAAAACAAATTTTCGAACTCATTTTTGGAAATGATATGCCAAATGCGGCACAGCCCGCCCCCACTCTGATATGCTTTCCCCTATGACTTGACAGCCCATTCTTGTATAAAATGGCTCTGCATTGGGGTCTGCGTCCAATTCAAGACGTTCAGCGCCAGATAGATTAGCCTGTTGTATTGCATGTTCGAATAGATTTCTTCCAACCCCTTTGCCAATGTAATCCGGCAGCACCCACAAATCTTCCAAGATTACAACGGGCAAACGAATCAGCAACCGATACCATCCAATCAGGAACGAGTTGATACAAGCCACATACACTGTATCCTTCTTGATCGAATCGGGTGTGATAATTGGTGTTTGAGCCCATTGCAATAAAAGATGCTCGGAATAGCCCCAATAACTTTTGGACGCTACTGCAATTTGTCCAAGTCTTTCCCAATCTTCAGGTTTTGCCTGATGTATCTCAATGTCTAACACATCGATCTCCTGTTTCGGCGATGACAAACGCCCAACGGTTGGCGTTACCTGCGTGTGGGCGGGCGTGGACAATGCTTGGGAGCGGAAAAAACTCAAGGCCAGAAAAATACTTCTCGAAGCCGCAGAATCCCACACGTCAGGGGCACGCTTTGTTCGGCGTGTTCTGTTGTTAACTGGTAATTTGTTTGGGAGTACGACGTTCAAGCCCTGCGGTTCCTTTCGCGCTTGCGATGCGTTGATTATCTTCAAAGATTTCCAAATCGCCTGTGAGAGTATTGATTATCCGTTCTCCAAAATCGCCATACTCACGCCCAGTCCCAACTAAGGTAAACCTTTTTCTTCCGAATGTCTTGAATTCTATAGTAAATTTATCTGGGGAGCCTTCTGCGTTTGCAGCATTGGGTGGCGCAAGCAAATATTCTCTCTTGCCATTTCGGTACAAATAAAAGAACGCAAACGGCATTTGTGCAGATGTACCCCAAATACTAGTCCGAAATACGGAACATTCGATTGCAATTCCTTCTTTGTCAAATTGATGTGTTGACAACCACCACCACTCCTGCACCAATTGGCGACCCCAATATTGAGTTACTGCCCCAAATACTTGGTCAAGCGAGATTTTCTCGTTACCGTGTTGGATCCAACCTGTAAATTTTGCGAGTGGAGCGCTTTCATAAAGCGTATCAGCCATTTTGAGTAACCCAACAGGAAAGATGTCGGGTTTAATATGCTCATTACCAAGTTCGATGTCTAAATCCCAAGAGACATCGCCAGCATGCCCAATCGTTTTTTTATGCGAAAGGAAGTTGTCGTTAGGCATGAAGGAGCCTAGTCTCTCAAAAATAACTTCGCGCCCATGAGGCGAATGGACACTGACGCGAAGAATATGTTCATTTAATTCTCGGCGTTCAATCCAGTCAACAATGAGCGCAATTGAGCCATGGTTAACTTTGAAAAACCAATATTCAATCGCAGATGAGGGATGAGCGGCTAACATTGTAAAGACTCCATTCTACTTATTGAGAAAACGCCGAACTATGGATTATGCCGCAGTTTCGCCGTATAATCGCAATTAGCAAAGACTGCAAATTTGAAGTCTAAACTGCTTCCATCGCAACTTATACTGCCGATTTGTGCCTCATCATCGTCCCACAGAAAAACAAAACACTGCAAACAAGTTCAGCTAGCCCCGTAAACAGGAATTCGCGCGCCCGTAATCGCCCCCGCTTCATCCGTACACAAAAACACGAGCGTCGCCGCGACCTGAGCAGGCGTGACCCAGCCTGTCGTCTTGTTCGGTTGTTTCGCGCGTTCGGCAGGCGTGTCCAATGCGCGAAGCAAGACCACGTTCGCGGTGATGTGTTGGGCTTTGAATTCATTTGCCAACGCGAGGGTGAAGGTTTCGAGCGCGCCTTTGGCAGTGAGATATGCGAGCGAACCGGGCGGCGGGTTCTGCGTCACACCGGACGAAATCGTGAGAATACGCCCCCACGCGTTTGCGATGAGATGCGGCACAAACGCGCGCGCGGCATAGAGGACACTCTTGAGGTTCGCGTCGAGCATGTCCGCCCAGATTTCATCCGTCGTATCCAAAAGACCGCCGCCGCGATACGCGCCAGCAATATGCAGCACAATGTCTATACGTTCAAAGCGCGCTTGGACCTCTGCGGCAGTTTCGTACAGGGCTTGTTCATCGAGCAGGTCGGCGGCGCGCAGCATCACGCGCGACTCGCGATAGCCCAATGCTTGAAACAGTGCGTCGAGAGGTTCCTGTTCCGGCGCGACCAACACAATCCGTACGCCCGCGTCCGCGAACGCTTTTGCAACCGCCGGTCCGAGTTGTCCCGATGCGCCAATGATGACGGCAACACGATTGGTCAGTGGCATAAATGACCGCGCCTAGAAATTCGACAGGTTGGAACCGCTCATCAAACTGTCGAGCAATTCCAATGCGCGATGGTAATTGCGGTCGCGGCGCGGCGCATCCAATTCCGCGACCAACACGCTGCTTTCGTGCGGCACGTGCAGCGTCGTACAGCGTTCGACGTAACGATTCGGCGAAAGTTCCTGAATGTCCGCAAAACCGCCCACCGAACGCTTGATTTGAAATATGGCATCGGGCGGGTCCCCGGCAGTTTCGAGACGGACACCCGTCAATTCCCCCGGACCGCAATCGAATTGTTCGCGCACGCGAATCGAGACCTCGATTTCGTGCGCGCTGGAATTTTCATAGGTGCGACTCGAAAAACGCGCCGTGCGATTCAGCCCTTCGCGGCGATACGAATCCGGCACCACGCGCCAGCCGAGCGAACTTGCCAACCATGCCATCATCAACACCGCCGCGCTTTGATTGCCATTCCTGCCCACCGAAAACTCGATTTCGACGCGCGCCAGGCGCTCCAGATACGTCATGCTGCCCGGGTCATCGAAAAATTGCGCGACCAATTCGCGCCACGAACGAATGCGCTGCCAATTCACGTCGCCAAACGAGACGTGCGGATAATCGAGTCGCAAACGCGCGATGGTATTGTTGACGCGTTCCGCGCGCGCGGTAAAGCGCGCCGAATCAAATAAAATCTGATCCGCTTCGCCGACGAGCGCGCGAAACAAACGGTCCTGCAAGTCGGGCTGCCCGCGCCAGTACAACACAAACGGCAGACCGCTCACGCGCAGCCCCAAGACGGCGCTCGGCAAAGAATCGTACTGTGTCCCGCGCGGATAAAAATCAATTTCTTCGCCAACCTGCCGCCGCGCGCTGCCTTGCCCGATGTGGTAGCAGGAAATGTGCGTTTCAATCCACGGGTCGCCCGGCATCGGCGCGGTAATCAAAATGACGCGCGCGGGATTGGACGAAACGATTTGCGCAACCAGCGTTTCGAGCTGCGCAGGGTCCTCGCCCGCGTCGCAAAACACCACCAGCGTCAATGTGCAGGCGCGCAGTACCGGCATACCGCCCGTCATGTCGTGTTGGCGCAGCGCGGACAATTCCTGTTCCACGCGCCGCAAATCCACCGTCTGCGCGGGCGTGTGGATCATTTCGGAAGAAAGTGTCATACTCATTTTTGATGGATGAGTGATGATTTACGATTGCCTCGCCCAAGCACACACAAATCATAAATCAAGAATCTCACCTCATAAATCCTTACAGTCTCCGCCACTTGCGTCCGTCGCGTTTGATAAAATCATCAGCGGCGGCAGGCCCCCAGGCGCCCGCTTCGTAATTGGGAAATTCGGGCGGCGCGATATTTTTCCACGCTTCCAAAATCGGGGTAATGACCGCCCACTGCGCTTCCACTTCATCATAGCGCGTGAACAACATCGAGTCCCCCAACATGGCGTCCAATAACAAACGCTCATATGCCTCGGGCGCCGCTTGCCCAAACGAGCTGTTGTATCGGAAATCCATGTTCACGGGACGAATCCGATTGTCCTGACCCGGAATTTTGCTTTCAAATTTGAGCGTGATGCCTTCGTCGGGTTGAATGTTAAACACGAGCGAATTGGGTTCGAGCGGATTGACGCCGTTTTTGCCAAAGAGCGAAAGCGGCGGCAGATTAAATTCAATCGCGATTTCGGTCATGCGTTTCGGCAGGCGTTTGCCCGTGCGCAGATAAAACGGCACACCCGCCCAGCGCCAATTGTCAATGTGCAGTTTCAACGCGACGTACGTTTCCGTCACGGATTCAGGATGACATTCCGGCTCGGTGCGATAACCCGGGACTTGAATCCCGCCAATCGCGCCTTTGCCGTATTGTCCGCGCACTGTGGCGTTGGCGATTTCGTTATAGTCCATCAGACGAATCGAGCGCAGCACCTGCGCTTTTTCATTCCGCACTTCGTCGGGTCCAAACACCGGCGGCGGTTCCATTGTCGTCACGGCAAGCAACTGCAATCCGTGGTTTTGAATGATATCGCGCAGCGCGCCAGAATTTTCATAATACTCGCCGCGGTCCTCGACGCCCACCGTTTCTGCGACCGTAATTTGCACATTGTTGATGTAGGTGCGGTTCCAAATCGGTTCGAGGATGCCGTTCGCAAAACGAAACACAAAGATATTCTGCACCGCCTCCTTGCCGAGATAATGGTCAATGCGATAAATTTGCGACTCGTCAAACACTTGATGCAGCATGTGATTCAAGGCGACGGCGGATTGCAAATCGCGCCCGAACGGTTTTTCGAGAATGATACGCGTATACCCCGCACTGGAATTGAGTTCCGCCTTGCCGAGCATTTGCACAATCATCGGCATCAATTCCGGTGGAACGGCGAGGTAAAACAAACGATTGCCCGCCGTCCCGCGTTCTTGGTCAAAGCGTTCCAATTCTTGCTTGAGTCGTTGATACCCTGCGAGGTCGTCGAGATTCGATTGCACGTAAAAAATGTTTTCGGCAAACGAATTCCACGTTTCTTCCTGGATTTTTTCGCGCGAAAATTCGCTTACCGCTTTTTTGTATTCCGCGCGCATTTCGTCATCGCTGCGCGGTTTGCGCGCGAAACCAATGATATTGAAAACCGGCGGCATGTAATTTTCGCGCGCGAGATTGTATAACGCGGGCACAAGTTTGCGCCGCGCCAAATCACCCGTCGCGCCAAAAATAATAACGGACGCGGGTTCGGGCGCACGCGCGACGCGCATGCCTTCGCGCAGCGGATTCATGACGGTGCGAGTTTCGAGCATAGCATTACGCGCTCTTTACTTCATGCCCGCCAAATTCATTTCGCAGCGCCGCCAACACTTGCGCGCTGAACGATTCATCTTGGCGCGACACAAAGCGTTGAATCAACGAAAGTGTAATCACAGGCGCAGGCACATCTTCCGCCATCGCCGCTTCGACAGTCCAACGTCCTTCGCCCGAATCGGCAACCCAACCCCGGATGTCGCCCAAATCGTTGCCGTGTTTGGAAAACGCATTGACCGCAAGGTCGAGCAGCCACGAGCGCACCACACTGCCGTTTTGCCACACCTGCGACACTTTTAATAAATCGGGACTGTATTCCGATTTTTTCAAAATCTCGTACCCTTCACCGTATGCCTGCATCATGCCGTACTCGATGCCGTTATGCACCATCTTGACAAAATGTCCCGCGCCGTGCGTACCCATCAAACCGTAATTGCCCGTCGGCGGCGCGAGCGTTTTGAAAATCGGTTCGCAAAAATCGAACGTCGCCTGCTCGCCGCCGACCATGAGCGAATATCCTTCAGTCAAACCCCACACGCCGCCGCTCACGCCCGCGTCCATGTACTGCAAGCCCATTTCCTTTAGCTTGGGCGCGCGGCGTTTGTCATCGCTCCAGCGCGAATTTGCGCCGTCAATGAGAATGTCGCCCTTGTCCAACAACGGCGCGACCGCATCAATGGCATCGTCCGTCGTCTGTCCCGCGGGCAGCATGAACCACACCACGCGCGGAGATTGTGTGAGCATTTTCGGCAAGTCGCTGAATTCGTATGCGCCTTCCATCCCTAACGCGATATGCTCGTCAATTTTCCCTTTACTGCGATTCCACACCACGACGCGGTGACCGCCCTTGTGCAGACGCACCGCCATATTGCCGCCCATCCGTCCGAGACCGAGAATTGCAAGTTCCATTGTCGCTCCTCAAGAGTAGAGATTGGAGATTGGAGATTGGAGATTGGGTGATTGATTACGTTTTCTGTATCACGCGCCGCTCTTTTTCTTGTCAATGCCCGCGAGCAATTGCGTGAACGCTTCGTCAAATTTCGTCACGCCTTCTTCCAACACTTGATTCGTGACCGCATTGAGCGAAACACCGGCGGCTTGCACTTGCGCAATCGTTGCGCGCGCCGCCGCAACATCCGCGTCCACCGTGCGCGCGACGACGCCGTGGTCGGCAAACGCCTTGATGGTTTCCAGCGGCATCGTATTGACCGTGTGCGGACCGATGAGCGTTTCGACATACAACACATCGCGATACGCGGGATTTTTGGTTGACGTAGATGCCCACAGCGGACGCTGAACGCGCGCGCCCAACGCTTGTAACGCATACCAACGGTCGCTCATGAAAATCGCCTTGAATTTTTCGTATGCGATTTGGGCATTCGCCACCGCGAGTTTGCCGTGCAATGCCGCGTTTTGTTCGCCCAGCAGTTTGTCCGCAAGCGTATCAATGCGGCTCACAAAAAAACTTGCGACGGACGCAATGCGGTCCACCGATTTGCCTTCGGCGGCGCGCCGTTCCAAACCGCGCACATACGCCCATGCCACCTGTTCGTATGCTTGCACCGAAAACAACAGCGTGACATTGATATTCATGCCATTGTAAATGGATTGCTCAATCGCCGGCACGCCCGCGTTCGTTCCGGGAATTTTGACCATCAGATTCGGACGGTCCACCGTTGCCCACAAGCGTCGGGCTTCCTGAATCGTTCCCAACGTATCGTTCGCCAGTCGCGGCGAGACTTCGATGCTAACAAAACCGTCGCCGCCCTCGGACTCGTCGTACAGCGGACGAAACACATCACACGCCGCGCGCACATCATCCGTCGCGAGCTTTTCATAAATCGCCGGCGTGTCCCAGCCCTGCGCCGCGAGCGTCTGTATCTCTGCGTCATAGTCGCCGCTGCCGACGATTGCTTTTTCAAAAATGCTCGGGTTGGATGTTTCGCCGCGCAGCGCCATCGTTTCAATCAGCGTTTGCAATTCGCCGGATTGAATTTGCCGCCGTTGAATACTGTCCAACCAAACCGATTGTCCCTGCGCGATCAGTTGAAAGAGGGGATTCTCACTCATGATGTATGCCTCCGAATGCATCTGCGATAGATTAGGTTTCCTACTTGGCGGATTCGAGTACCGCATGATACAACATTTTTTGCCGTTCGCGCGCGCGTTGATAGATTTCAAAATGTTCGGCGCGCGGCGTAAACGTTTCACCCCGCGCGGCAGGCAATGCCGAAAAATTTGGAATCACGCGCAGCGCGCGCAGCGCAATCAACGCCGCGCCCCGCGCCGACGCTTCCGCTTCGCCCGAAACCGTCACCGGCGCGCCCAACACATCCGCGAGAATTTGCACCCACACGCGCGAATGTTCCAACGCCGCGCCGCTGGCAATGAATTCGCGCGCGGGCGTCATTTCACGCAGCAAATCATAAATCGCCGCAAAGCGGTACGCAATCGCTTCCAACGTCGCGCGCCACATTTCGACCGGCGTCGTGCCGAAACTCCAACCGACCAACGCCGCGCGCGCGTCGCCGCGATAGCCGGGACTGCGTTCGCCCGCAAAAAACGGCAACAGCGTCAAGCCGTGCGCGTCGGGCGGCAGCGCGGCGAGTTCGCGCTCCAACACATCCGGCGCAGGCAATTGCAGGATGCGCGAATAGTACGCAAACGCATTGCCGCCGTTGTTGAGCGAGCCGCCGACGAGTCCGTCCGTTTCATCCACACGATACAACCACAGACCATGCGGTAATTTCCCCGTCGCTTTTAGCGCGGGCATGACCGCGCGCAGCGCGCCGCTCGTGCCGACGGTAACTGCCACGCGCGCGGCATCCGTGCATCCGCTTCCCAAATTCGCCAACGCGCCGTCACCCAACGCGGGCAGCCATGGAACCTTTGCCAGCGCGCGCCAACGCGTCGCGTACGCCTCGCGTAAATCGCTCAAGCCCTCATACGCGGAACGCACCGGCGACAATTGCGCGCGTGTCACGCCCCCCATGTTTAGCATCTCGTCGTCCCAATCCAACGTCGCGTGATTGAACATGCCCGACCACGCGGCGAACGAATGAGACACTGCGGCACGTCCAAAAATTTTCAGCAGAAAAAATTCATACAACGAAACCCAATGCTCTGCGCGCGCAAAAATTTTCAGCTGTGTTTCGCGCAGCCAAACAAAACGCGCGGGCAAATAACTTGTGTGAAGCGGACACCCGGTGCGTGCGCACACGGGCATCCAATCGTGCGCGGCGCGCAAATCATTCACCGCGCGCGCGTTTTGCGTATCCGAATACAAATATGCGGGCGTCAGTGGTTCATCATTTTCGTCAAGCGCGAGAACATTCGACGCGAGCGAAGACGCGGCGACGGCTGAAATTTCAAAATCAATTTTTGTGGTCAATTCGTCCAACACGCCGCAAAACGCGTCAAACATGACGTGCGGGTCAAGCGTAGATTTTCCGGTATCGTCCGAAGCGGCGCGGTACGCACGCCGCGCGCTGAAACCTTCCACCTCACGCGCGCGCGCATCAAACACCATGGCGCGCAGGGACGACGTGCCGAGGTCAAAGACAAGAACAAACGGCGCGTGCGCGTATGCGAGTGAAACAGCAGACATAAAAACACAACCCTCACCGTTTCGACAAACAGAAGCGATGAGGGCAGCAAATTCAGACTTTGAGCATTGCGCTGTGGCTCTTGCGAAATTTATTGACTTTGGGCGCAATCACCACACGGCAGTACGGCTGGGACGAATTGTATTTGAAATATTCCTGATGATAGTCTTCGGCGGGAAAAAACTGCGTAAAGGGTTCGACCTGCGTCACAATCGGGTCGGCAAACGCGCGCGCTTCGGTCAATTGTTTGATGGTTTCGTCGGCAATGCGCTTTTGTTCGTCGTCGTGATAAAAAATCACCGAGCGATATTGGTCGCCGACATCCGCGCCCTGCCGGTTCAGCGTCGTCGGGTCATGAATCGAAAAGAAAATCTCCAGCACATCGCGATAGGAAAGCACTGCGGGGTCGAATTTGATTTGCACCACTTCGGCATGTCCAGTCGTGTGCGCGCAAACCTCTCTATACGTCGGGTTATTGACGTGCCCGCCGGCATAGCCCGAAAGCGCCGACGATACGCCTTTGACATCACTATAAATGGCTTCGATACACCAAAAACATCCGCCGCCCAGCGTCGCTGTCTCGTACACATTCTGTGTCGTTTGTCCGTTATTCATTCGCGCAATCCTTTCTGCATACATTTTGCTTGCACCGTATAGTGTCATCCGGCGCGTTTTTCTTTCGCCTGCGTATCGCCCGACAATTTCAACGCGCGCGCGCCGACAACAAAAAAAGCATGATGGCAAGAATGGCGACCAAACCAAACGCTACCACCGTCAGCACGACAATCGGACCCATGTTTTGCCCTTCGCGCGGCGGGGCGGCGGCAGGGGGCGGGGATGTCTTGACCGGTAATGCGGCATCTTCATTTTCCAAAACATCCGGCGTTCCGTTTTGGTCGCGGTCCGCCAACTGCGCCATCGCCTCTTTATATTTCGCGCGCGCGTCGGGCGGCAAATCGTCAGGACACGCGTACGTTTTCCCGTCGTACACAATCGCGGACGTTTGCATCACCGTCGCGCCGTTTTGCATCGCGCGTTCCACAATGTCGGGCATGCCGTTTTGATTCTGGTCGGCAAGCAGATTGCCCAACGCCTCATACTGCGCGCGCACGTCGGGCGGCATTTCGTCCGGGCTGTTGTAGGTTATGCCGTTAATGATAATGGGACCGTTCATACGACTGTCGTATTACGCTTTCTACGGGCAGAAACTTAATTTTCGCGGCATCAATCAATTCCACGGAGTGCAAGTGACAAGAAGAGTATTCCGCAAACAATACCAAGAATCAGGGCGAGAATGACACCACCAAACGAAAATATGACAACTTGTTTGTAGCTCATTTCAATTTCCTATTCCATCGAAGTTTGTAATTCAATCTCGTGACAATGTCCGCAGCCGACGCGCGGTTCCGCGACTTCGACAAACGTTTGCTCGCAGAATCCTTCGACCGCGACTTTTTTCGAGAGTCCAAACAAGTTTTTTGCCACGCGCGCGTACAAGTGCAGATTCGGGCATTGATTCGCCTGCAAAATATCCGGCACGGGACACGTTTGGCACAACGCCGGAAACCATTTTTCCGTTTCGGGATTATTTTCCAACAGACGACATGCTTGCGTCTCGCGCCCGCGCAAATAATCGCTGTAATAAAATTTACACTCTTTGCCGTACGGAGTTTTCATCGTTCGCGCATTTCAAATCGCATGTTACGTAGGACACCATCGCACGATTGCACTATCGCACGATTGCACCATCGCACCATTGCACTATCGCACGATTGCACTATCGCACCATTGCACCATCGCACCATTGCACTATCGCACCATTGCACTATGTTCTTTGCACATTGCCCCAGTCGCCGATTTTGACATACACCACCGCTTGCGACCACACTTGCGCGAGGTACGGCACATCGCCGACCTTGAATTGAAATTCGTCGGAAAGCGGAATGCCCAAATTGTTTTGCAGCGCGAATTTCGCGAGCGCGGATTGGTCATTGAGGGGAATGCCGATTTTATTCGCGCCTGCAATCAACGCGGCGCGCCGCGCATCGCCGCCGTTCAAATCCGCGAGCATCCGTTCCCACGGCGTATTCGGTCCGGGACAATTCGGACGGTCAATGTTGTCAAACTCATTGTGTCCGATGAGCGTGTCGCCCCGCGCATAGACCAAATTCATTTGATCACGAATCCATTGCAAGAGTTTCAGATTCGCCAGATACATTGGTTCGGTCCACGCTTCGCCAAAAAATCCTTCATGCTCGATGGAAACGGTGTAATAGTTTGGATTGACGGCGTTGATGAGCCCTTTCCACGTGGGCGTCACTTGAATACCGCGCGGGTTGCGCCAAATCCCGTTGTCCCAACGCAAGCCGTTGGCGTACGCGGTATCGTTGATGGAAACGTATTGTTCGATTTCGCCTTGTTTGCCCACAGTGAAATGCGCGGACGCTTTGCGCGCGGGATTGTTGAACGTGGGAAAAAACGCGGTGAGCGGACCTTCGCCAATATGCAAAACAACCGCTTTGACGCGTTGTCCGCTGCGTCCCGTTTCAAAATTACCGCTGTTGATAATTTCGCGTTTCGTCGCAAAGGGACACCAACCGTCGGATGTGGGCATGGGTTACCGATTCCTTTCGGCGCGCACAAACTGTATCGTGCCAAGCAACATAAAACCGACAAACGACACGAGCATGATGGAAAAATTCAGCCACGGCGGAAACAGGACCACCGAATTGTATTCGGGCGTGTTCCAATAAAACGCGCCGCGCATCAAATCCACCGCGTAACGCAAAGGCGACAAGAGCGAAACAATGTTCAACAGCGGCGGCAAATTGTTGATTGGCACAAAAACGCCTGCCGTGAAAAATTGCGGCAAAAAGACAAACGGAAACAATTGGTCTGCCGCGCGCCGACTCGGCACAAAACCCAACAGCATCATGCCGAACGCGCCGCCATACAACGCCGCGAGCAAGCCCGTCACCAGCAAGCCCGCGAATTGGGCGGCGTCTATCGGAATTTGCAACAGAAAACCAAACGCGATGATGCCAATCCCTTGCGGCAGTGCGACCAGCGTCTCACCCAAAACTTTCCCAAACACAATCGAATAACGCGAAATCGGCGAGACAAAAATTTCTTGACTAAAGTCGTTTTGGCGGTCTTCCAACAGCGAAATAATTCCTTGTGCCGTAGATTGCCAGAGCGTTTGCGCCAACACACCGGTAAAGACAAACGCGAGAAAATTATACCCCGAACTCGTGCCGAACGTCGCCTGCATTCCGCCGCCGAGAAAGCCGATAAAAATCAGCGGGAACAGAAAGGTCGAAAAGATACGCCCGCGGTCGCGCAAAAATTTCAAAAAATCGCGGTACGCAATCGCCGCAATCGCCGTGCCGTTGTGTCCGATGCCGCCGCGCGGCGCGGGCGTGCTTTTAATCTGCGTTGGTTCTTGCGTTATCGTCGTCATGTTCTTGAATAATCGCCAGATACGCATCCTCGACGGACGGCGTATTGATTTTTACGGTCGTCAACGGCGTGTCAATCGCCTTGAGCAATTTATGCGGACTCTCGCCATTCAACTCGATTTTGAACAACGGGGTTTCAGTGAACGCAATGCCGCGCTGTCGCAATTCTTGACGCAGCGCGTTACGGTCATCCGCGTCCACCAACAAATAATTGTCAACGAGGCGCGCTTTTACATCGTCCGGCGTGCCTTGCGCCACAATCTTGCCGTGATGCAAAATACTGATCGTGTCCGCCTGTTCCGCTTCTTCCAGATAATGCGTGGTCAGAAAAACGGTCGTCGCCTTTTCCGTGCGCACGCGCGTCAAATAATCCCACAAGCTGCGGCGGCTCAATGGGTCAAGCCCCGTCGTCGGCTCGTCCAAAAACAAAACGCGTGGGTGATGAATCAGCGAACGAATGATTTCGAGTTTACGTTTCATGCCGCCCGAAAACGTCTTGATGGGCTTGTGAATTTCATTGGCAATGCCGAGAATGTCCGCGAGTTCCATCACCTGCTGTTTGTAGGGGCGCGGCATCATCCAAAACATCGGGCGAAACGGATACACGCCGTACATGTTGGCGTGCAAACGCACGTTTTCTTCGGCAGTGAGATTTTGGTCGAGCGACGGCTGTTGAAAAATAATACCGACGTTGGAGCGCACACGATTCGCGTCGCGCGCCAAATCATAGCCGGCGATTTGGACTTTGCCCGCGGTTGGCGAAAGCGTCGTCGTCAAAATGGAAAGCGTTGTCGTCTTGCCCGCGCCGTTGGGACCCAGCAACACAAAAAATTCGCCCGGCGCGACGTCGAACGAAATATCGTCCACCGCGTTGGTCTGGGAATTTTTGTAGCGCTTGACGAGATGTTCTACGTGAATGATGGGAGACACAGAAAAATTGGAGATTGGAGATTGGAGACTAGAGACTGGAGATTCCTCACTCGGTTCGGAATTACATCCCTTTAGTTTCCAGTCTCTAGTCTCTAGTCTCTAACCTTTGCCACACGAAAACCGATATTGCTGCCGCGCGAGCCGGCGAGGTAACGCGAACGATACGCGCACAATGCCTCTGGATACGGATTGAACCACGAACCACCGCGCATCACGCGCGCGCCGCTGCCTTCCATGTCCTCGCGTCCGTCGTTCGCGCGATATGGGTACGCAAATTGCAGCTCTTGCCAATTCCTGCCCCATTTAGATAGCGTCCACTCGAAAACATTACCTGCCATATCCCACACGCCAAACGGACTGACGCCCGCGGGAAAATGGGAAACGGGCGTTGTGCCGCCGAAACCCGCTTCCGCCGTGTTGGCGCGCCCGCGTTCAAATTTCTCGCCCCACGGAAAATTGCGCGCGTTGTTTTCGCCGCGCGCGGCATATTCCCATTCCGCTTCCGTGGGCAAACGATAGCTGACGTTCTGACAAACGCCTAACCAATGGCAAAACGCAACGGCTTCATACCACGAAACACCGACGACGGGACTGCGCGGTTGATTCAAACGCGGTTCCTTCCAAAACGCAGGCAGCGCGTCCTGTCCCAATCTGCCCTGCTGCCATTTCCAACCCATCGTCGTCCAGTACGCTTCCGTTTCGTATCCGCGCGCTGCAATAAATTCCGCAAATTCCGCGTTGGTCACCGGATATTTGCCGATGGCGAACGCATTGATTTCGATGCGCTGCTGCGGCGCCGCGTCGCGCAAACGATTGTCGCCCATGAGCAAAACGCCGCGCGGGATTTCTATCAGTTCCATCTCTATTCTTCAAAGGGTTGAAACCCGCGTCCGGCAATTTCGCTGGCGGGCATCACAATCACGAATCCCTGCGGGTCCACCGCGTGCACCGCGCGTTTCAAATCGTCAATTTCGGTTTCCGTCAGCGCGCACAACAGCACTTGACGCGCACGGGCGGTGTACATGCCTTTGCCGTTCAATGCCGTCACGCCGCGATTCAAGTCCTGCATAATTTTTTCCGCCACTGCCGCGCCCTTGTCCGTAATCACCATCGTCATGAATTCATCGCGCCGCGCGCTGGGGCGCTGCCACACACCTGTGCCGTACACGCGATCATGCGCGCTCGGTTTCATGACGCGCTCGATGCCCAAACCTTTAATCACTTGCGGTTGTTCCAACACTTCGCCCGTCGCGTCATGCAAGCGTGTGGTCGCCAATGCCAGACCAATCAAAAACAGTGCCACCGCGCCGACGATGAGCAAAACCGTTTGCCCTGCAATCGGCCCAATCGCGGCGCGGGAGGCGAACTCTTCAAACGATAATGCCGGAAACGGCAGTGCGTACAATTTAAAGCACCACACCAAAAGCAAGATACCGAGAATGGCGAGATAATTGCGGCGCAAACGACGTCCGACCGCTTCCCAATTGCTGATGGGAAATTTCGGACGCAGTAAAGAAGTCGCCAACGTTTCCGCCCAATCCGGCGAAGGTTGAAACGGCGGCACGAGCATCGCCGCGAAAAAATCCGTTTCGAGCAAACGCACGCGATACGAAAACAATTCAAAGTAGCGGTAGCGCCGCGCTTCAATCCACAAAAAAATTAGAATGAGCACCATGTCAATGAGCAGGACCGCGTGCGAGTTGGACGCATTCGCAAACGCAAACGAAATCACCGCCGCCGTCGTCACAATCGCCCAGTTCGTCGTCGCGTCCAAACGATTGCGCCACGTATTGGCGCGATTGATTTCGCCGCGATAAAAATGAATCATCGCCGTCGTAAATTCCGACGAACGCAATTCATAGCCGCGATAATGCCATACGGGTTCGCGCACCGGACGCTGCCCCGCCTTTTCGCCTTCGGGAAAGGTTTGTTCGCTCGCCATCGTTGCCCCCAAATTTTCGCGCCTGCGATTGTAGCACCGAAAAAACATCTCGGCTATAATCCCCGCATGACCCTCGAGAATCAATTGGACATTTGGATTCAACGATTGCGCGCCATCGCGCAAACCGGACTCGCTTTTCACCCGCCGGTGTACGACCGCGAACGCTATGAAGAGATGTTGGAACTCGCGTCGGAAATGGCGGCGACGCGCGCGGATTTGTCGCGCGATGAAATTTTGTCCGACGCGTTGTACACCAAATGGCGCAGTCAAGTCCAATCCGGCGTGCCGGGCTATGTCACTCCCAAAGTCGGCATCGGCGCGGTGGTGTTTAATGACCGCGCTGAATTGCTGCTGATTGAACGTCCGAGCGGTTATTGGTTGTTTCCGACGGGTTGGGCGGACGTCGGGTACACGCCCGCGCAAGTGGCGGCAAAAGAAGTGCGGGAAGAAACGGGACTCGACGTCACGCCAACGCGTCTGATTGCGGTGTATGACATTCGCCAATTGATTGAGCATGACATGGACATGCATTTCTATTCCTTGATTTTTTACTGTCGGCTCAACGGCGGCGAAATTCGCACACGCCCTCACGAAGCATTGCAAGCCAAATTTTTCGCGCGCGAGAATTTACCCGCGCCGCTCGCGCATCCCGAAGCGAATTGGGTCGCGCATGCGTTCGCCGCACATCACGGCGAATTGCGCGAACCGTATTTTGATATTGACATGTAGGAGGTTTATGGATTCTGCCTATACATCATCACTCTTTGATTATTTCCTTCAGCTCTCGCTTAAAGAAATAGAATGGGAATTTGTTGCGCCCACGCCTACGCTCAAGATAACAGAGCCATTTGACTTTATCATCAACCCGCGTCGTTTGCGCGGCAGTGATTTTTTGATGCGCTGGGCCCAAGGGCGATGGTCAGAAGAAACTGTGATGCGCGCGCTGGACAGCACATCCGAATTTCGTGTCTTGCCTTATGGTCCATCCACCGTCGCGCCGGAAGATCCGGTAGAGTTGGAGCATTTTTTCGAGCGCATGGATAAGATTGCGACGGAAGGCAAACGCCCCGATCTCCTATTGTACGATGCGAAAAAATTTCCCGGACTCCAGCGCGAAATTGAAAAACGCTTTGGGAGTCTTGAAAAAGCAGCAGAAACCGAATCGGAACGATATTCGGATATTATCGGGCAAGCACGCGCCGCACTCGAGATAGAGAACAGTCTTTGGGTCACTGAAAAAATGCCGGGCTTTGGCAAACCATTCACGCGTTTCACACGCGGCAAGAATAAGGGGCGATTGAAGCCCGCTGGCATCATTCCAACGATCATTGTCAAAGCAGAGGACCTTCCCCGCTTGCACGCATGGGAACAACAATATCAAGTCCCTATCTATGTCGTTCACCTATTTTATGACCGCGGCTACTTTATTCGCTTTGACCATATTCTCGAGCTGCTTGAATCTGGAGAACTCGGGATGGAAACGCAACGCTTTACAAACCCCGACGGAACGGCTGCGACTCCGAAACAAATCGTCAAAGTGCCGTACATTCTGTGCGAGGAATATGGGCTTGTACAAAACCCGAGGCTCGCACCGAGAACATTTGTTGACAAGAACGGCAAAGTAATGACCTATGTGACCTTTGAAGGCGGTACAGTCACTTTATCGCCGCGCGTGTTCGAGGAGTGGACAAGTTGATAGATAAAGCATTTGTACTGGCGCTTGACCTCGCGCTGGAACGATGGCAATCGGCCGAACAATTCGAACGCGAGGAGCTCGTCGCGTGGGCAAACCTGCATGGATGGAACGTCAACTCCCCTGAAGGTCGCACATTGATATTGCGTCAAGCGGCTTTGGACATAATACTTCAAGCGCTTATTCCGGAGTTGCGCGCTGTACACTTTCAAACGCCCCCGGATGAATTGGGCATTGAACTGCCACAGACCCTGCTTGATACCATGTGTGCAACGTGGCGCACGAATCAAACGGTTTTCAATTTTTGGGGAAATTTCTACAATCTTTTAATTCCGCAAGCCAAACGCCGTCGAATCGGGCAATTTTGGACCGATGAAAATTTAGCAAATTTGATGACGACATGGTTGTTGGAAAAAGAACCGCGTTCGCTCACAGATTTGGGTTGCGGCACCGGCAATTTTTTGTTGGCGAGCCAGCACACAAATCCTCAGCTCCCCTGCTGTGGAATTGACATTAGCCCACTGCTGCTCAATGTGACCCTTGCCGCACATTTTACTCTCCGTCCCCATGCACCGACGCCCACTTTAACCGCTGCCGATTTTCTTGAATCCAAGCACTTGGAATCCTCCGACGCGGTCGTCTGCAATCCGCCTTACACGCGACATCATGACATTGCGCCGCAACAGAAAGATGCCCTTCAGAATTTATTGAAATCCTATTTTCATTTTGACATCCCGCGTCAAGGCACTTTGGCATTCTATTTTTTGTTAAAACTCATCGCCGAGCTGCCGACCGGCGCGCACGCCGCCGTCATTGTTCCGATGCAAGTACTGGATGCACGGTACGGTAAGGCGGCAAAACGGATTTTGGCAAGTCATACGCGCCTTGAAGCCATGATTCATTTTTCACCGCACCTCAATGCCTTTCATCAAGTCGATGTCGGAGGCGCAATTTTACTTTTTGAAAAACGCTCCGTGCGCGGCAATCGCTTTCGTCATTTGACTCTGGACGTTATCCCGCGCGCAACGGATGCTCTCGAGGCGATTGCCTCCCCGCTTGAAGGCGCAATGTCGCTCGGCGTCGTTACGACACGCGCGCAAGATGACCTGTTCGATACACCAAAATGGTTTTCCTTTAACCTAAAAACGACCCAAGAACCTGTATTCCAAAATGGCGTGGTTGTACCACTGAAACAGCTCGCGCGCATCGTTCGCGGTATCGCTACAGGCGCGAATGACTTTTTCATGCTTACGGATGCTTTGGTCAACGAATTGAAATTGCATGATTTTGTTGTGCGCGCCATTCATCGCAATCGAGAAATTCAAGGTTTGTATCTCGATGAGAATCGCTGGCGCAAGTTGGGACAGGAAGGCAAACGCGTTTGGCTTCTGTATCTCAATGCAAATATGCCAACTCACGCTGCACTGGAAAAATATCTCGCGCAAGGAGCAGCTCAGGGCTACCCGGCGCGCAGTCTCATTCAAACACGACGTGTGTGGTATGAAATGGAAAAGCGCGAAATTCCGGCAATCTTTTTTACAATTCTCACACGGGGCAATCCACGCTTTATTCTGAACATCGCACAGGTGCGTCCGCTCAACATGTTCTCGCTCTTGTATCCTCAGCCCGCGATTGTGCGCGCGGGCGCGACCGAATTGTTATGGGCATTGCTAAACAGTCGTTTCTCGCTCTCACGTCTACACTCGGTCAGTCGAACGTATGGCGGCAATACACTCAAAGTCGAACCGCGCGAATTGGACAATCTCCCGGTCATAAATCCGCTCGCACTTTCGACAGAGCACTCTGCCTCAATCCGGCAGAGTGTCAATGACTTTTTTCGGCACGATGACGCGAATCTTTTCCAACGCGAGATGGATGAGTTGGTTTTGTCCGCACTCGCTCACCCCAGTACTGCGTCCTCGCAATCCGAGCTCGCATTCCAACCCCAGCTCCTGGAAACGCGCGAAACCTATTCGGACGAAAAGAGATAGTTTTCGAGAAAATTCCATGAAACTCGCCAACCAAATCGCTCTCATCACCGGCGGAAATCGCGGCATCGGACTCGCCACCGCGCAATTGTTTGAACAAGAAGGCGCGCGCGTCGCCATTGTCGGACGCGACGCGGACGCGGGACGCGCGGCGTTGAAAACATTGCGCGACGCGATTTTTATTCAAGCGGATGTTTCGCGCGCGGACGACTGCCAACGCGCGGTGGATGAAACCGTGCGCGCGTTCGGACAGTTACATATTTTGTTCAACAACGCGGGCATTATCTTGCGGAATCGCAATGTCGAAGCGACGACCGAAGACGAATGGGACGCGACGATGAACAGCAACGTCAAGAGTATTTTCTTGATGAGCCGCGCCGCGCTGCCCCATCTCCGCGCGGCGGGGGGGGGTGCGATTGTCAACACGGCGTCGTATGTGGGACTTGTCGGTTTTCCCGGACTCGCCGCGTATGCCGCGAGCAAGGGCGCGGTGGTGAATCTCACACGCGCGATGGCGCTCGACCACGCGCAAGAAAATATCCGCGTCAACTGCATTTGCCCCGGCAGTGTAAAAACAGACATGATTGATGCCGCATGGCGCGCGTACGGCGATGTGGACAAAGCCGCGCACGTGTGGGCAGACAAACATCCGCTCAAGCGCATCGCGTCGGCGGATGAAGTCGCGCGTGTCGTTTTGTTTTTGGCGAGCAAAGATTCGAGTTTCATCACCGGCGCGGCGATTCCGGTGGATGGTGGAATTACTGCCGGGTAAATGTGATAAAATAAAAGACGATGGCACGATTCGAACGCGTCTGTCCCAATTGCGGCACGAGCAATGCGTACGATAAAGCGCAGTGCGCAAAATGCCGCGCGCCCTTGACCGGCGCGCCCGCGTCGCAGCACCCGCCGCCGCCCGTTTTGTCGCGCAAGGCGATGGCGAAACTTGCGTGGCGCGCGACGAAATTCATGACGGTGATGGGCGCGACGCTGGCATGGCGCGGCGCACAACGCGGCGTTGAAAAAATTCGCCGGGCGCGCAGCGGTAACGTCCAAAATGAAACCATTGACGGCGCGTTGGTCGTCCCCGCAGATACGCCCGAAGCCGCCGAATATTTTCCGCCCGCGCAGGAATGGCGCGTGTGGAGCGGTGACGCCGATGATGATTCCGCCGAGCAACAAACCTCATTGCATTGGGGTACGACCCCCAACCCAAAATCAGGATGAGCAGACTCAGCCCCGGTCAATTCCGTCAATCCACCCAACCCGCGAACGCCATTGTCGAAAATCTGCCAAATCTGTTTTCCGTCGAAGAATGGCGCGCGTTTTATTGGACGCTTGAGCCCGATGGCAATCTTTCGACTGCGCACGCGATTTTGCATTTGCCGCGCGGCACGGGACAAATGACACCGCGTGTCACCATTGGCGAAAACGGTATTGTGGAACATGTGCGGCGGTGGGGCGTCACCCTGCGCGGCGCGTTCGTACAAGAAATCGGGCTGGACCTCGACGCGTTACTGACACATGACCGCGCGCGTTTTTCGAGCGACGACGCGGAAGCATTGCATTTGATGACGCTGCTCACGCACTTTGATTTGCCCGGCGATTTCATTATCGCCAGCGACGAGCATCCGTTTTTGTTGTTCGACCCGGAAGGCGATTTAAAAGGCAGTGACACGCATTGGTTCACACAGGCGGGCGCGCTTGCGTATCTCGTCAGCGACGGACAAATTAAAATCAGTTTCGACCTCGTTTGGCGTAAAGACAAAGACCTGTATCATAAAGTGATGGAGTGGTTAAACGACGAACTCGAAAAAAGAAAACGTTGACCACACACACAGCGCCTCATGCCCGAATACCCTTCCCGTCGCTCCGTCGTGCGCGCGCAAAACGGAATCGTCGCCACGAGTCAGTCCCTCGCCAGTGTCGCGGGTTTGCGAATGCTGCTGCAAGGCGGCAACGCCATTGACGCGGCGATTGCGGCGGCAGCTGCCTTGAATGTCGTCGAACCGATGAGCACCGGCATCGGCGGCGATATGTTTGCGTTGGTGTGGGTGGCGCGCGAACAAAAATTGTATGCGCTCAACGGTTCGGGGCGCGCGCCCGCCGCGTTGAATATCCAGGAATGTCGAATGCGCGGCGCAACGCGCGAAATTCCCTTTCTCGGCTGGCTGCCCGTTACGGTCCCGGGCGCGGTGGATGGTTGGGCGCAATTGCTCAATCGTTTCGGCACAATGAAATTCGCGGACGTATTCCAACCCGCCATCGAGTACGCCGAAAACGGTTTTCCCGTCACGGAAATCATTCACGCCCATTGGGCAAGCGCGCAGCCCAAACTCGACATGAATCCCGGCGCCGCGCGCGCGTATTTACATCGTGACCAACCGCCGCGCGTCGGACAGATTCACACGCAGCCGGATTTGGCAAATACCTTGCGCGCGATTGCGGCAGACGGACGCGACGTGTTTTATCGGGGCGAGATTGCGAATCTAATCGCCAGCCACGCATACAAGACCGGCGGTTTTATCACCAAACAGGATTTGGCGAATCACACTTCGACATGGGACGAACCCATCGCGACGACATATCACGACGTAACCCTGTACGAATGTCCGCCAAACGGACAGGGGATTGTCGCGCTTGAAACGCTGAATCTGCTCGAAGGATTCGCGCTGCGCGAGTTGGAACACAACAGCGCGGAATATCTGCACCTCATCATCGAGAGTTTGAAACTCGCGTTCGCCGACGCGTTCGCGCATGTGGCAGACCCGCGCATGGTTCCCGTTCCCGCCGCGCGCATGTTGGACAAGACCTACGCGGCACAGCGCCGCGCGTTGATTGAGCCCGCGCACGCAATGGAAATGCCGCGCACGGGCATCAAGGGCAGTGACACGGTTTATCTCTCGGTCGTGGACAAGGAACGCAACTGCGTTTCGTTCATCAACAGCTTGTACGAGAGTTTCGGTTCGGGCATTGTGATTCCCGGCACCGGCATTTGTTTGCAAAATCGCGGCGCGAATTTTTCACTCGACCCACAGTCGCCCAACGCGCTCGCGCCCAACAAGCGCCCGTATCACACCATCATTCCCGCGATGGCGTTCAAAAACAATATGCCGTGGCTGTCGTTCGGCGTGATGGGCGGATTCATGCAGCCGCAAGGACACGTGCAAGTGTTGTTGAACCAAACCGATTTTGGAATGGACCCGCAGCGCGCGCTCGATGCGCCGCGCGTGCGCGTCTTTGCG